>CAMLMI010000030.1 GCA_946480965.1 uncultured Verrucomicrobiales bacterium
TGGTTGCAAAGTCGCCGTAGCCCACAGTGAGCATCGTTTCCTTGGTCATCGGGTCTTCCATCTCGTCCACCAGGTCCGGAAATAGCGGCTGCACTTCCTGGGCGATCACGCCGAGCTTGTGCTTGGCACTGGCACCTTCCTCTTTCCACCGGTAGCGCCTGACCTGAACCTTCAACGCCCGGTCAAGCACCGGCTCAAGATCCACGATGTCCTTCTTCAACCGCCGGTCGGATAGGAAATCCCAGTTTTGGTCCCCGTCATATCTCGCATAGCGGGTGCCGTTGCCGGCATTGTTCAGGGTAAGGATCAACTCGCCATTGCCGCGCCCCATGGCCGCATAGTTTCCGTTCGAGTTTTTGATGACGATGTAGGGGCTGGAATCGCTCTGGACCGTCAACGGCCAGTCCGGGCTCGTGGTGCCGATGCCCACGTAACCGTTGTCCTTCATGAACATCGCCGTGGCGGAACTGTTATTGCGGATATGGAAACCGCCGCTCCCGTAGTTCAGGTAGAAGATATTGTCGGCCCAGCGCGGCCAAAGAAATGGCTCATGGGAGCCGGAGGTGTTCCTCGCGTAGAAGATATTCGCGTTGTCCATGAAGAAGCTTCCGCCGCTCAACTGGATGTCTCCGCCACTGACGTGCAGCCGGCTGCCCGGTGAGGTGTTGCCGATGCCGACATTGCCGTTGTTCGCGATGAACATGTCGGTCCGAGCCCCGCCGGAGTTCTGGAAAAAGGTCGCCCCGTTCGGATAGGGGCGGAGAGCGAGGTTCTGGCTGTCGCTGTAGAATCCCTGGGCAACCTGGCCGATGTTTGCGTAGCCGAAGGTGCCGATGTTGGCGCTGAAGTTGCCCGCGCCGTCCCGTCCCACGATGGTATTGGCGACGTTGAAGCTGGTCGCGGTCGTCCGGGCATTAGCCAACGTGCCGCTGGTGATCTTGCTGGCGTCCAGATCGGCAAGACGCGAGGCCGACAAGGTGCCGCTGGTGATCTGACTGGCGTTGAGACTGGTCAAATTGGCACCGCTCCCGCTCAGGCTGGCGGCGGTGAGGGTGCCGTTGGCGGTAAGGTTACCCGTCGCCGTGAGGTTGGCGGCAGTGATCGTTCCCGAGGCGGTCAAGCCGGCGATAGTAACATTCCCGTTGTT
Organism: uncultured Verrucomicrobiales bacterium; assembly: GCA_946480965.1. Next base: position 1,148 of record CAMLMI010000030.1, read on the forward strand.
CACGGTCACCGCGGCCGCGCCGCTCGATGGATCGAGCAGCTCGGTCGCGCTCTTGGCCAGCATGGCGGACGGCGCGGGGAGGAAACGGAGCCGGGGCGCGATGGTGGTGCTGTCGGCGTTCAGTTCGAGATAGCGGTCCGAGGCGCCGGCGCCGGTGAACACGCCCGTGAGGTCGGTGCTGAACGGTTCGCTGCCCACGGCGCTGCCTTGGCCGAGCAGGACGCTGAAATAACCCTTGTCCACGGTCACGACCTGCTGCGAGCTCCACTTCAGCGTGCCGCCGGTCAGTCCGTCGTAGATGCGGAAGATGATCGTCTTGTTCACCGGCGCGCTGTTCCCGAATGGCACGCCGTTGGCGTCGGTCAGGAAACCCTGGTAGGTCATCTGGGTCGGCGGCTTGGCGTTGCTCTGCGCCCAGGACGGGTGGACGGACAGCAGCAGGAGTCCGGCGCACAGGGCGCCGAGCAGGACGGTGGAGGTGCGTTTCATAGCGGGACGGGTTGCCACGGAAAAAGTGAGGGAGCCGGGAAAAGGGTTCATTGCGTTGTGAGGCTGGCCACGGGGCTGATGAGCTGGAGCGTGAAGCTGCCGGTGAGACGGAAATCGCGGGCCGCGCCACCCTGGGCGCCCAAGGTCATCGTCTCCTCATAGACGCCCGTGCGGCTCTGGGCCGAGGCGGTCAGGGAATCGAAGTCGGTGCCGGGCGTCGTGAAGGTCAGACGAATGCTGCGCGTGATGTCGTAGGACTCGACCCCGCGCGGCTGCAGGGCGGAGAAGTTGGCATCGAGGTTGTCGTGGTCCGGATGGAAGGTGTGGAGAAACGGATTGCTCGCCTGGTTCTTGTAGCCCTCGCCGACGGTGAAGAGCACCACGCTGCCGGGATTGAAGGTGCCGACGGCGCTCCAAGGAGCGTTCGTCCGCGAGAATGGCAGATGGGTCGCGGTGATGCGCCGCGCGTCGGCCAGACGGGCCGGATCCAGGAGGCTTTCGCGGGTCGTTACGACCGTGTTCGAAGACGTTTTCCCGGGACCGACGTAGACGCGCTGCAGGAGGTTGATCTGGCTGGCTTCGGTGCGGTTGTGGAGAATCAAACGAAGGGGAAACTCCCGTCCAGTCCGGGCCAGATTCGTGTTCACGCCGGAGGAGAGGTAAAGGCCATTCTGGTCGGTCACCAGACCGGTGGTCTGATCGATCGTGTAGCTCGCGAAAGACCGGTTCAGCGTGTAGATGAAGCCGCTGTTGACCACGGCAACGACGCGGGTCCCGTCGGAGGAGAGCACGATGTCGTCCCAGTTGCGGCTCTGCTCACGGGCCGCCCACGTTCCGCCGGAATCGTCGGAGGTCGCGATCTGCCCGCTCGTCGCGGTGGCGGCGAGACGTTTGCCGTCGGTCGAGGACGCGACAGAAACCCAGCGGTTGGAGGTTCCCCGGGACGTCCAGGTCAAACCCGCATCGCCCGAGGTGTAGATGAATCCGCCATTCACGCCCGCAACCAAGTTGGTGCCGTCTGCCGACGACGCGACCGCGCCCCACGTGGTGGAGAAGGCGTTGGTCCGCCAGGTGGCACCGGCATCGACGGAGGTGTAGATCTGGCCGGGATTGACCGACGCGACGAGGAAGGCGCCGTCGGCCGACATGGCCACGCTGTTCCAGTTGCGGGTGCCGGCGGTGGTGCGGGCGGTGAAACTGGTGCCGCGATTGGTCGACGTGTAGAGCGAGCCGTTCTGGACCACGGCGGCGAGCCGGGTGCCGTCGGCCGACATTGCGAGGCCGGCCCATTGGGCGGAGCCGCTGGCGGTGGCGGTCCAGTTGGAGCCGTAGTTGGTGGAGAGGTAGATGGCGCCGTTGAAGACCGTGGCGGCCATGACGCTGCCGTCGGCGGACACCGCCAATTCCGCCCAGGCGCGGTTGGTGTCCCGGGCGGTCCAGTTGGTTCCATAGTTCTGCGAGACGTAGAGCATCCCGCCGTTGTGCGCCGCGATCAGCACGCGCCCATCCAGCGACGAAGCCACGGCCGAATAGGCCCTGGAAACATTAGTCTCGCGCGCGGTCCAGACCGCGCCGGGCATCTCCACGCCGTTGGCCGGCTTGTTGGCGGCGGCGGCGGCGGCATTGATCTGCGCCGTCTGGTCGGTCTGCGAGGTGTCGACCGTCGGGTAGCTCTTCAGATACTGGCCCACCTGGTCGACGCTGGCCTGGCCCACCCAGAGCCCCGACGCATTGGGAACCGTCGCGGAGACCGGCGCATCAAACTGCTGGAGGCCGGCCGTGTCGGTGATGCGGAGAACACCGGCGTAGAGCGAACCGGCAGCGGCGGTCATGGCGGTGCGGTTCAAACCGAGCACCACCTGGAGTTCGGATCCGACCTGGCCCTGCGGCGCGAGAGTGAACGGCTGGTTGTTGGTCAGCACCGTGTGGGTGTAGGTCAACGTCGTCGTGCTCAGGTCGCCGCGCACCAACAGCTGCGGCAACGCGGTAATGCTCTGCTGGCCGGAGGGCGGGGCCTCCGACGCCACTAGGCTGAAGCGCACCGTTCGGCTTGTCGTGGTGAGGTTCTTCAGCCGGACGCTGTAGGTGCCCAGTGTGTCGCCGAACCGAATCCCGTCCGCGCTCTGCAACGAAACCTCCACCGGTCCGTAGTAGTGGTTGTAGTAGTCGCTGCTGCCCTGCACCCAATACGCCTGTCCCCGGGTCACCGGCGTGCTGGAGGCGTTGAAGGAGACGACCTCCACGGGATTGGTCGAACCGAGATTGCCACCAGGGTAACGGAAGACGTGGGCCTGGTTCTGGAGCGTCTTGGACAGGTCCAGCCTGGGTGCCGGGCTCAAGTAGGTGGCGAAGTTCGGGGCCGGGCTCGAAGGCGTGGGAAACCCGAGGAAGTTCAGCCCGGTGGTGGTCCACTGGTAGCTGGGCGGCACTGGCCGGCCCTTCACGGTCCAGACGTAGTCGCTGCTGGTCCGGTTGTTGACGAGATAGGCGCCGTTGCCGACGAAGGTGGTCAACGTGTCGGTATCGCCGCGCGCGCTGGTCCAGACGGCCCATTGGCTGTTGGGCACGGCGTTGGTGTAGGGGCTGGTGACGAACTGGACGGTGGAAAACGTCGGCTTCCACAACCAGACCTCCGCCACTGGGCCATTGGCGTCGGGCACGAGGGAATCAAGGGTCAGATGAGACGCGTCGATGTGGGTGTAAACCGCGTTCCACCCGGGCTTGAGGGTGAAGGACTGGGAGAGCCACTGGGCGTGGGCGCCGAATCCGGCGAAAAGAAACCAGAGAACCGCCAAACGCAGCGAAGACCCTTTGCAAAGTCTGCGGAGGCGAGAATGGCGCACAGGTTGCTTTCTAAATTTAGATGCGACTGTCGCACCGCAATTCGCCGATCTGGCAGATGCTGGAAGAAGTCCGGCCACGCTGGTCGTCATAATTCGGGAACTGGTCGCCACCTCATCATCCGCAATGACACGAACGGCCCCTCAAGCAGGGCGACGTCCGTCATCGAAGTTGTTTACCGAGGCCGTCGGTGTATCGGCAGCCATCACACGCGGTTTAGGCTAAATCATCCCCCATGATGCTGCCCCGCCACCACACAAGGCAGATCCGCGAGCGGTAGTGCGCCAGGCTCTTTCGGCAGTTGTATTCGATAGCGTCACGCCAGCACGCCGAACTATTCAGAGGAGACCAACCGGTCCGTGAATTTGAGCAGAATGACCTCGTTTGACTTCTCCGTCCCTTTGGGGTCCCTTTGGCAAGCAATGAACGTGAACGTTCTGAAGACAATTCAGCAGGCCCTGCACTCGGGGCTTGGGAACTCTTCTGCCTAGACGACACGGTTCATCGCACAAACTGAAGAAAGACCAGACCCCGGCGCGTTCCGTCGGGGTCTTTCTTTTTCCCGGTCCGGGCGCGTCGACATCCGAAAGACTCGTATGAACACCGCCAGAAATGCCCGGCAACGACAACCGAACGCGACCCTCGCCCCGAAGGCGGACCATGTCCGCAATTTCGGCGTGGCCGCGCACATCGACGCGGGCAAGACGACCCTGACCGAGCGGCTCCTGCTTTACACCGGGGCCATCCACCGGGCCGGCAACGTGGACGACGGCACGACCACGACGGACTTCAACGCCATCGAGCAGCGCAAAGGCATCACCATCTTTGCGGCGGCCGTGTCGTGCGCGTGGACCCAGCCAACGAGCGACGGGATCGTGAACCTTTTCCCCCATGAACGACATTCGCTGAATGTCATCGACACGCCCGGCCACGTGGATTTCACCGCCGAGGTGGAGCGGTCGCTGCGCGTGCTCGACGGCGTGGTGGCCGTGTTCTGCGCGGTGGGCGGCGTGCAGCCGCAGAGCGAAACCGTCTGGCGTCAGGCCAACCGCTACGGCGTGCCCCGGGTCGCTTTCATCAACAAGATGGACCGCGTCGGCGCGGACTTCGACCGTGTGGTGGGTCAACTGCGCGATCAGTTGGGTGCAAACGCGTGCCCCGTGATCCTGCCTTGGGGTAGCGAAGACCAGTTGATCGGCCAATTCGATGTGATCAACCAGCGGGCCTACCGCTTCACTCAAGTCGCGGGCGATAGCTATTCCCTCGAAGACGTTCCGGCAGAAGCCAGGGAACGGGTCGCCGCCGCGCGGGCTGAATTGGTCGAACGCGTCGCGAACGTGGACGACGACGTCGCAACCTTGTGGCTCTCCGGTTCTCCGGTCCCAGCCGATACACTGAAGCGTGCGATCCGCCGCGCGACGTTGGCCAACCAACTGGTGCCGGTCATCGCCGGCAGTGCGTTCCGCCATGTCGGCATGCAGCCGTTGCTCGACGCTGTAGTGGACTATCTGCCGAGCCCGGCGGACATCCACGACGTGCCCGCGCATCTGGACAACGAGACGGAAGTCCGGATCGCGATCCAAGACATGGATCCCGTCGCTGCTCTGGCCTTCAAGCTGGTCCATGACGAACAGGGGCGACGGATGGTGTTCCTGCGGGTCTATGCGGGAACCCTCCGCAAGGGCGACCGCGTCCTGAACGTCCGCACCGGAAGGCAGGAACGGATCGGACGATTGGTGCGACTCTTCGCCGAGCATCGGGAAGAGGTCGAAGCCGCACGCCCGGGCGACATCGTCGCAGTCGTGGGACTGGAAGGCTTCTGCACTGGCGACACCCTGTGTTCACCGGAACGTCCGTTGCAGTTGGAACGGCCCGTGTTCCCCGAGCCCGTGGTCAGCATGGCCTTGGAGCCGCGCGCCGGCAGCGACCGCGAACGGTTGGCGGCTGCATTGGCGAAACTGAGCGACGAAGACCCGACCTTCCGGACCTTCACCGATCCGGACACGGGACAGTCGATCATTGCCGGCATGGGTGAGCTGCATCTGGAAGTCATCCGGGAGCGGCTGGAAACCGACCACGGCGTCGCCGTCGAGGCCGGAGCGCCCGCCATCGCCTATCGCGAAACCGTGCTTGGCACGGCTGAAGCCGACCATTTGCTCAAGAAGCAGAACGGCGGCGTGGGCATGTATGCCCGCGTCATCCTGTCGGTGCGCCCGAACGAGCGCGGAGCCGGCAACACGGTCGCGAACCGTGTCGTGGGTGGCAACATCCCGGCGCAGTTCATCAAATCGGTCGTGGCCGGGGTCCACGACGCCCTGCGCGAAGGCGTCATCGCCGGTCATCCGGTCGTTGACGTCCACGTGGACATCCTCGACGGAGCCGCTCACGCGAAGGACTCCAGCGATCTGGCGTTCCGCTTGGCGTCCGTCGCCGCCGTGCGCGAGGCGCTGCGGAAAGCCGAACCGCTGCTGCTGGAACCGGTGATGAAGGTCGAAGTGGAAACGCCCGGTGAAGAACAGGGCGATCTCCTTGGCGACCTGAACCGTCGCCGGGGCCACGTCATGGCCATCGAGAACGGACAGACGACGGTGTCGATCCGGGCGGAGGTCCCGCTGGCCGAGCTTTGGGGCTATTCCAACGCCATCCGCAGTTTGAGCCGGGGCCGCGCCAGCTACAGCATGGCACCCTCGCACTTCGAGCGCGTGCCCGAAGCCTTGGCCGCGAAGATCATCAGCCTCGCGGCGTGAGGAAATTCACGGCGCGGTCCATCGGCCGATGGACCGCGCCCCCTTCGGAAAGGAAGCAGCGGTCAGCGGAACTGCTGCGCCTTTGTCAGAAAATTTCGCACCCCGAATCCATCGCCCTACTTTCCCACCTTCCCGAAACTTCCCCCCGCCCCCTCTGAAAGCGGTCCGAGTGTTATGACAGATTTATGACAAGATCCCCGCGCTTTGACGCGGAAACCTGCGTGATCGATGGAAACCGAGCAAATCGCCAGATCGCTACCATCGCCCCTGTTTGCAGGGCGTTCGCGCATGTTGACGCAATTTCATGCAATTGTTTGCGAGGCTTCGCCCCCTCTGTCGGCACCAAATCTTCCCGGTTCCCTTTTCTGGAACGAGCAGGCCGGACGTTTTCTCGAGCTTCCAGAAAACGGGCTTTACTTGCCCCGACCCCATTCGCAACATCCTGCGGTTTTTGACACCGAGTTATGGCTGACATTGCAAACCGCTACGAACAGAACGTGACTGGTCCCTACTTCGTGGACAACCAGTGCATCGACTGCGACCTGTGCCGCGAAACCGCGCCGAAGAACTTCACGCGTTGGGACGACGGCGGTTATTCCTACGTTTTCAAGCAGCCGGAAACCCCCGAGGAGGAGGCCCAGTGCAAGGAGGCCAAGGAAGGCTGCCCTGTGGAGGCCATCGGCGACAACGCCGCCTGACCGAGAGCCCTTTCCAGACGCCCGCCCACGCGCCGCGTGAGCGGGCTTTTTCTTTCTCCCGACGATGGACGTGGTGATCGCGCGGGCCGAGGCCTTGGCCCTGATGGCGGCGGTGGAGCCGGAACCGGCGCACGTGCGGCAGGTGGCACGGTTGGCCGGGCGGCTCTTCGACGACCTGGCCGTCGGCGACGAGGAAGACCGCTGCCTGCTGGAAGCAGCCGGGTGGCTCCACGACATCGGCTGTAGCGTGGCGCGGGACGGGAAAGGACATCACAAGGAGTCGGCTCGTTTGATCCGGGAGGCGGTTTGGACCGGATTCCGGGCGGACGAGGTGGCGGTGCTGGCCCAGATCGCGCGGTATCATCGGAAAAGCCCGCCCACGGCCGAACACGCGGACTTCATGGCGTTGCCGGTGGAGGATCGGCAGCGGGTGGAGCGGTTGGCGGCGCTGCTGCGGGTGGCCGACGGGCTGGACCGGCAACATCTCCAAAAGGTGGTCGCTGTCCGGGCGGAACGAACGGACGCCGCCGTGGTGGCAACGGTCTTCGGCGAAGGATTGGCGGAGGAATTGGCCGCTGCCGCCAATAAGGCGGATTTGGCGGAACGGGTGTTCGCCCGGCCGTGGCGTTTCCGGGCGGCTTGAAAGGCTACGGGTTCGGCTCGGGTTTCATCAGCTCGTAGTGGCCGATGAGGGGGAGCGGTTTGAACTGGCCGGAGGCGGCGTTGATGACGCCGAGGACCATGAAGACGAAGGACGCCACCGGCACGGCGAACATCAGCGGCGCGGATAGGCATCCCAGGAACGGGATCACCGCCGTGGCGATCTTCGCGAATACGACGACCCCATAGGCGGCGAACGACGCGAGGAACAGCACGATGCCCTGGTTCGTGTGGTAGCGGGCGAAGCGGGACTTGGGCGCGGCCAAGAGCGGAACGAGGAACAGGAGCCCTATGTAGGCCAGCACGGCGAAGACGCGGTTCTGGTCGATGTCCGCCTGTTCCGACGTGATGGATGCGGCGGCGGGCGGCAGACCGGCGGGCGGAGGCGGGGCGGAAACTTTCGGCTCGGGTTCGGGTGTCGGCGGCGGGGGCGCCGGCTCTTGGGGAGCGGATTCGGACGCGGGGGAAGGCGGCGGCATCGTGGCCCCGGCAGGCACGGAGACGATGGCGGTGGTGACGGCGGGCGGCTGAGAGGAGAACGCGGCGGCGAATTCCGGGAGGCTGTTGGCCTTGGCCCAGTCGGGCATGCCTTCGCGCCAGACCAAGGTTTCGGGCGGCAGCGTGCCGGCCTTGAGGAGACCTTCCAGAGCAGGTTGATCGACGGGGTCGCTGGGTCGTCCGTTCCGGTTGTATCTCCACTCGCTCATGATGAGCCGATGTCGTGTCAGAGCCGCTCGCGGACGCCAAGCGGGAAGACGCCGGGAATTTGTAACCGTCGCTCGCGCGTCGTCGGATGGGAGCCTCGCCAAACACCCGGCTTCCACCTGCGCAGCGGAACACCTCCGGATGGAGCGTTGCCCCGCGCACCGTGCCTTTCCCGTCCTTCCCGACCGGAAAAATAATGCTCACACTCCGGCCGTGTTCCGCTAAGGTGCCCCACCGCAACCTGCGGGCCGCTGCATGACATCGAAACTTTTCTCCGAACTCGGTCTTTCCCCTGAAGTCCTCAAGGCGATCGACAAGATGGGCTTTGAACAGGCCTCCCCGATCCAGGCCGAGGCCATCCCCGTGCTGCTGACCGGCAAGGACATCGTCGGCCAGTCCCAGACGGGTTCCGGCAAGACCGCCGCCTTCGCCATCCCCGCCGTGGAGAAGACCAACCCCGACCAGCGCGAGGTCCAGGTGCTGATCCTTTGCCCGACGCGCGAACTGGCCGTGCAGGTCTCGGAAGAGGTCCACAAGCTCTCCTATTTCAAGCGCGGCATCCGCGCCCTGCCGATCTACGGCGGCCAATCCTACGACCGCCAGATCTACGGCCTGCGCAACGGCGCTCAGATCGTCATCGGCACCCCGGGCCGCGTCATGGACCACATGCGCCGCGGCACGCTCCGGCTGGACCAGGTGAAGATGGTCATCCTGGACGAGGCCGACGTGATGCTGAACATGGGCTTCCGCGAGGACATCGACTTCATCCTCCAGTCCGTGCCCAAGGAGCAGCGGCAGACGGTCTTCTTCTCCGCGACGATGCCCGCGCCGATCCGGCAGCTCATCGATACCCATGCGAAGGAGCCGCAGAACGTCCGGATCGAGCAGAAGACGATGACCGTCTCCACCATCGACCAGATCTACTACGAGGTGGACCGCCGCTGGAAGGTTGAGGCCCTGACCCGCCTGATCGACATCCACGACATCAAGCTCGGCATCATCTTCTGCAACACCAAGAGCATGGTGGACGACCTCGTGGACCACCTGAACGCCCAGGGCTATTCCGCCGACCGATTGCACGGCGACATGAGCCAGGCCATGCGCGACCGCGTCATGGGCAAGTTCCGCAAGTCCGGCCTCGAATTCCTCGTGGCCACCGACGTCGCCGCGCGCGGCATCGACGTGGACGACGTGGAAGTGGTGATCAACTACGATCTGCCCTACGACCCCGAGGACTACGTCCATCGCATCGGCCGCACGGGCCGGGCCGGGCGCAGCGGCCGCGCGATCTCCTTCGTGGCCGGACGCGAGATGTTCCAGATCCGCAACATCGAGCGCTTCACCAAGAACCGCATCCAGCGCGGCACGGTGCCGACCTTGGCCGAGGTGGAGGAAGCCCGCACGAACGTGACGCTGGAGAAGCTCCGCGCCGTGCTCGCGGGCGGCGAATACAAGCGCCAGGACCATTTGATCGAGCGGCTGCTCGAAGAGGGCCACGGCTCCACCGACATCGCCTCCGCGCTGCTCCATCTGCTCCAGGGCGGCGAAGAGAAACCGGCGACCAAGCCCGCCGCTCCGGCCGAGCCCGCCTTCCCTCCGCGCGAACGCGAGGAACGCGCGCCCCGTTACGACCGCGATGACCGTCGTCCGCCCGCGCGCGAATCGCGCGGCTTCGAGCGGCGCGACAGCTTCGCCGATCGCCGTGGCGGCTACGGCGAACGCGCTGGCGGCTATCGGGAAGGTGGATTCCGCGACCGCGACCAGGGCAGCTACGGCCGGGACCAGGATTGGCGCAATCGCGGTCCGGCCGTGCGCGACGAAGGATTCTCCGAGCGGCCGGCTCCCCGCGCCTTCGAGCGTCCCGCCGAACGTCCTGCGCGCTTGCCCGCGTCGTCGGATCGTCCTCCCTTGCTGGCCTCCTCGACCGCGGAGAAGCCGCTGACGGAAGCCCCGGTTCGCCGTGAGCCCAAGGCTCCGCGCGACCGTTCCGTTCCTCCGTTGGCCGAGCAGTTCAACGAGCCGATCGATGAGCGTCTGCTGGAAGGCCATCGTCCGGAAGAGGAGAAGCCCAAGACGGCCAAGCCCAGCCGCAAGACGCCCGCCGGCCAGACCCGCCTCTGGATGAGCGTGGGCGAGGAGATGGGCGTGACGCCCATCGACGTGGTCAACGCCATCAGCGGCGAGACCGGCCTGCCCGGCAAAGTGGTGGGCAAGGTGGACGTGCGGGAGCGCCATCTCTTCGCCGACGTGGCCACCGAGCACGTCGCCTCCATCGTCGCCAAGCTCAACCGCGCCGAGATCAAGGGCAACAAGGTGAAGGTCAAAGAAGCCTGACGCTCCGAGCCGGAGACAGCGAACCCCGACCTCTCAACGGCCAGCACCGGAGCCCGGTGCTGGCCGTTTTGATTGATGGAGGAGAGCGGAGCATCGCTCCGCAAGGACGCGCCCCATGGCGGGAAACGTCCGGATTGCAGCGGGCCCTTGCATCGGGGAACAGAGGATCTTCGTCCGGCAGTCGGCGCAGCGATGCTCCGCGCTCCCGCTCTATTCCTCCGCCGCGTTCGGGTCGCCCAGCACTTCGGAGACGACGGCGCGTTCCGCCACGAGGTAGCGGCGGGCGGCGGCGCGGGCCTGGTCCAGCGTGACGGCCTCGATGTGCGCGTCTTCCTCGTCGATGAACCGGTAGCCCTGGCCGTAGAGCTCGTTGAGCATCGTGTTCATCGCGAAGCTGCCGGGGTCCTGCCGGGAGATCTTCTTCTGGCCGATGATCTTGTTCTTGCTGCGGCGCAGCTCCTCCTCGGTCAGGCCGTCGGCCGCGAGCTTGGCCGCTTCGGCGAGCAGTTCCTTCTCCACCAGCGCGGCGTTCTCCGGCGAGGTGCCGCAGTAGAAGGCGAAGTAGCCGTTGCCGATGCCCATCATGTTCTGCGCGCCGACGTAGTAGGCCAGGCCCAGCTCGTCGCGGATACGGACGAAGAGGCGCGAACCGAGGTCGCTGCACGACTCCTGCACGAGCTCCAGGGCGTAGCGGTCGGGGGAATTGAGCGGCACGCCGGGGAAACCGACGACCATGACGGCCTGCTTCTTGTCGCGCTTGGCCGAGGCGCGGTTGCCGGTCGCTTTGACCAGGGGATCGCGTCGGTCGATGGCGTGGGCGAGATCGGGATTGGGCTGCCAATGGCCGAAGAGCTTCTCGGCCTGGCTCAGTGCGTCGGCCGAGGAGATGTGGCCGAAGAGGGCGATCACGCAGTTGTTCGGCACGACGAGCTGGCGATGGAATTCGCGGAGCCGGGCGACGTCGAGCGACTTCACCGATTCCTCCGTGCCGAGCGGATCGAGCCCATAGCCGGTGGGGCCGAAGAGCGTGCGGCGCAGCCCGCGAATGGCGGACTGGAGGAGCTGGTCGCGCTGCGAGCGGAGATTGGCGAGCTGGATGGAGCGTTCGCGCTCCAGGGCGTCGGACGGGAACGCGGGGTCCAGCACAACGTCGGCGACGATGTCGAGGCCCGTGGCGAAGTCCTCGTTCATCACCTCGGCCGTGAGGCCGAAGCTGTTGTTGCCGCCGAAGGTGTCGAGGTGCCCGCCGAGCGATTCGATCTCGTTGGCCAGCTCTTCGGCGCTCCGTTTGCGGCTGCCCTGGAGCAGCATCTTGGTGAAGAGGCTGGTCAACCCGGCGGTTTCCGGCGTCTCGGCCAGCACGCCGCCACGGAAACCGAACTCGATCTGCACGAAGGGCAGCCGATGGTCCTCGCGCACCAGCACGCGCAGGCCGTTCTTCAGGGTGAAGAGCTGCACGGCATGGTCGGTGGAGGTCTCGACCGAGGCATTCGTCTTGGGCGCGGTGCCGTTGGGCATCAACGCGTAGAGCGTGCGGTTCTCCGGGGTGAGATACTGGCGGGCCACGCGGCGCAGCTCCTCGGGCGTGGCGCGACGCACAGCGTTGAGGTAGCGCTCGCTGAAGCCGAGATCGTTCGTGGCCATCCAGCTTCCGCCCAGGTCCTGCGCCTGGCCGGCCATCGTCTTGCGCGAGGCGAGCGTGGCGGAGACGTATTGCTTCACCACCTTGGCGATCTCCGCCTCGGTGATCGGCCCGTGGAGCACACGGTCGATCTCCTCGAAAATGGCGGCCTTGGCGGCGGCGAACTTCTCCGGCTCGACCACGGCGCTGACGCCAAAGAGGCCGGGGTTTCCCGGATTGTAGGTCCAGGCGTCGATGGAGGTGACGAGCTCCTTCCTCTCGCGGATTTCCCGGTAGAGGCGCGAGCTGCGGCCGGTGCCGAGCAATCCGGCCAGCACGTCGAGCAACGGCACGTCGGGATGGCGCAGATCGGGGATGTGCCAGCTCAGGTGCAGACGCGCGATCTGGATGGGTGCTTCCTCCACGGTCTCGCGCGGCGCGGTCTGGCGCGGCTCCTCGGGCAGCACGACGGGCTCGATGGGCCGGGCCTTGGTCTTGGCGAAGGCTTCCTTGATCTGGGCGACGACCTCCTCGGGCTTCACGTCGCCCGCCACGACGAAGAACAGGTTGTTCGGCGCGTAGCGGGAACGGTAGTAGGCGAGGATGTCCTCGGCCTTCAGCTCGTTGAAGATGTCGGGATAGCCGATGATCGTGAAGCGATACGGGCTCCGGGTGTAGGCGGTCTCGAAGAGGCGGCGGCTGGACCGGCGGCCCGGATCGTCGTGGCACATGTCCATCTCGCGCCGGATGACGTCGAGCTCCTTGACGAGCTCGTCCGCCGGGAGCGTCGCGTTCTGGGCGATGTCGCAGAGGATGTCGATGGCCGTGCGCGCGCCGGTCGAAGGCACGTCGATGTAGTAAACCGTGCGGTCGAACGACGTGTAGGCGTTCATGTAGCCGCCGGCGTCCTGCACCTCCTGGTCGATGCGGCCGGCCGGGCGGGTGGTGGTGCCCTTGAAGAGCATGTGCTCCAGCACGTGGGACAGGCCCGCGCCGAGCCATTTGCCCTCGTTGATGCTGCCGGTGCGGCTCCAGACCTGGACCGAGACGACCGGCGCGCTGTGGTCCTCGCGGACGATGAGGGTCAGGCCGTTGTCGAGCGTGGTCAGGGTGACTCCGGCGGGCAGGAGCGGCTGCTCCTGCTGCGGGGTGTGGGGGGATGTCATGTGGGAGCGGTGCGGGGACGGAATCAGGCGCGCGAGGACTTGGAGGTCTTCAACGGCTGGGTCTTGCCCGAGGGAAGGAACGGTTTGCGGAAGGCGTCGTCGAAGTCGTAGCCGCCTTTGAAATCGTCGCGGGAATCCTTCTGTGTCTTGGAGAGCAGCCCGGCCTCGACCAGGTTGAAAACGATCTCGCCGAAATCCTCGCAGGAACGGATGCCCCAGTCGGCGAAGACGGTCTGGGTCATGGGCCCGTAGAGCCTCAACGCATAGTCGCGGATGCCGTCCAGCAGCTCGTGCCCGCTCACGTGGCGGGAAGCTCCCTTGGCGGCCTTGGCCACGAGCTTCTGGGTGTGGTCCAGCGCCTCGCGGATGAAATGGTAGGCGTCGGCCGTGAAGCGCGGATCACGCGCCACGATCGTCTCCAGCATTTCCTCGAAGTTCGGTTGTTGCATCGTTCAGGGGCCCGCGATCTGCGCCGCCGGAACCTCCGCCGGACGGGTCGCGCGCCAGTATTTCGCCGTCAGGCCCAACAACAGCAGTCCGGCGACCGCCAGCAACACCATTGTCTCCTGCCGTGTCAAGCGGGGCATGGCCCGAATCTAGGCAAAACCCGGCCCGGCACAATGCCCCTTTGTCGCCTTGGCAGGCCCGATCCCCCCGGACCTCTCGCCGCCCTGCTCCGGACTCCGACACCGCCGTTTCTCCAGCCCAGGCCCGGCGCCGACATCGCGCCCGCACTGCCCAAACGGGGGATTGCCTTTCGCACGGCCATCCAGTGCTATACGTGGTTGAAAGGTAAGCCATGAAAAACAACCCCATCCCCAAACTTGCCCTCCTCCTCGCCGCCACCGCCGCTTCCTCCCACGCCCAGGTCCTCTTCAGCGACAACTTCGATGCCTTGGGCACCCCGATCACTGTCACTACGGCCGGCACGGCTGCGGGATACAACGTGCTGTTCAATGGCAGCTCCGGTCCCGAGGATTTCTCCGCCATCTTCGGCTACGACTATTCCGCGCTTGGGATTCCTTCGGCCCCCGGCTCCACCGGAGGTTCGACCCGCGGGCTCCAGCTGACGGTGAACAAGGACGCGACCGCCGCCGCCGCCGCCGTGAACCTCTACCCGGTGGGACAGAGCTTTTCGGGCAACTTCACCTTGTCCCTCGACATCTGGTTCGACTTCAGCACCGGCAGCACCACGGAACACGCTCTCTTCGGCATCAACCATTCTGGAACCACGGTCAATCGGGTGGGAAAAACCGGCAGTGACGGCGTCTTCTTCGCGATGGACGGCGATGGCGGTGCTTCCGCTACTTCGACCACTTTGCGAGATTTTTCCCCGTTCTTCGGCCAAGGGGATTCGGCCGCGCCGTTGCTCCTGCGCACGAACAACTTCACCTTCGGCCCCGCCCCGCTGCTCGGAGATCAGCTGGACAGCAACAATCCCGGGTTTCAAACCCTCTTCCCGCCGAGCGGCCTCGCTGGCAACCAGTGGGTCCGTGCCAAGATCACACAGGAAGACTCGCTCATCACGTGGACACTCAACGACACTGTGGTTGCCCAGATGACCAACAGCACGCCCTACACCAGCGGCAACATCCTTCTAGGCTACAATGACACCTTCAACTCCGCGAGCCCGGCGGATGTCAGCCTGATCCTCGACAACATTTCGGTCACCCAGGTTCCCGAGCCCACGGTAGCCGGGTTGGTCGTGCTTGGATTGGGAGCGATGATGCTCAAAGCACGCCGCAAACAGTCCTGAACGGCGCCATCAGCCCTGCCTCTTCCACCTCGAAGCCCGCCTGTCACCGGCGGGCTTTTTCTTTCCTACCATTCGCCGCCCGATGGCTTTCGACGCACCTGACGGTTTCCGGTTCTCAGCCCGGATCAAGGATTCGGCGCACCGGGCGTCGGCGGCAGCGGCGCCCACACATCCGGATCGGCGGCGGTGCGGCCGTAGGACTGGTCGGTCGTCTGCGCTCCAAACTCCACGGAATCGAGCACAGCGTTCAGGTTCGCGTCGGTGTCGGTCAGGAAGACCTGTTCCCCGGATTTCGACAGTTTGAAGCTGGCGTGCAGGCCGGGTGAATCGGTCCCGTCTTCGTCGGCCCAGACCACCAGATAGCCGTTGGCGGGGATGACCGTGCCCGCCGGGAACTGCCACTTGCGCGGGTTGTTCGGCTCGTCGCTGAGATGACAGCCGGTGAGGTCCACGTCGGAGTCGCCGAGGTTGCGCAGTTCGATCCAGTCCTCCCGCTCGCCCTGCGGATCAGTCGCGCCGGATTCGTTGTCGGCCAGGATCTCGTTGATCACGACCACGGAGTTCGACGCGGAGGTGAGCGCGACGCGGTAGCTGTAGGTGTCGCGTTCGGCGCGGGCGGGGGAGAAGCGCGCGGCCTTGGCCGGATTCGCCGAGCGGGCCTCCACATAGTAGCGGACCTTGGTCCCGGCCGGGTAGTTCGTGGTGAATCCGCCGAAGGTGCCGTCGCCCGCCACGCCGTCGCCGTGCGCGCCGTCGTCGAACATCGGGTGAACTGCGAATTTCCCGTAGTCCGCGCCGCGATGGTAGAGCCAGACGGAGTCCAGGCCGTTCGTCCCCACGGCCTGGACCACGGCGGTCACGACGCCGACCTCGGTGGCGGTGGGCAGCACGGCCGGATCGGCCACTGAAACGATGGCGGGCGGCACGGGCGTCAAAGCGGCGTTCGTGCGAAGGTAGTTGTAGCGGTTCGTCACGTGGGTGCGGAGCGCGACCAGGTCGTTGGTGTAGGAAGCGAGGGTGAAGCCCTTGTTCGGATCGGCGACGATGGCGGCGGCGCTGAGGCGGTGGAGCTGCTGGATGAGCGGCGTCATCACCGCGGGGTTGTAGTTTTCCTCCAGCACGGTGCGCATGTGGGCCAGGTAGCGCTGGCGCAGCTCCTGGTTGGCCAACAGCCGGTAGATCAGCGGCCGGTTGTTCAGCCGGGCGTTGCCGCCGGTGGCATTGTAGCCGACGAGCGGGGAGAGCGTGACATCGCCGACGGTGAAGGCTTCGTTGCCGTCGTGTTCGACCGGTGCGATGCGGCCGCTCTCGACCTCGTAGTAGAAGCCGTAATCGGCGCCCTTGTTCCAGTAGCTGTCGTCGTCGGTGAAGATGTTTTCCAGCGCGAGGAACCACAGCCAATCATCCACCGCCCAGGTGTCCTCCAGCACGGTGCGGAGCGTGTTCGTGGGCGTGGTGTTCAGCGCACGGATGGCGTTCACCAAACGGTGCCAGGCGACGTTGGTGTCGGTCGCGGAGGTGTTCTTCAGCGCGTAGTGCGCGCGGTAGGAGGCGAGGTTCGTGGTGTTGAGGTAGGCGAAGGCGGAGTTGGAACTGGTGAAGCCGGCACCCCCGCCGCCTCCGCCCGTTGCGGCGTTGGGCGCGCGCCAACGGTCGCCGTCGTTGCTCGGGAAATACTTCTCCAGCAGGTCGCCGTTCTCCTGCTCGATCAACGAATAGACGCCCCAGAAGGAGCCGTTGATGAAGACGCGGCACATCGCGCCCTCGGGGCACGGGGTGTATTGGCTCATGACATGGAAGTAGAGCGGCTCCCGCATGAGCGTCTCGTCGCCGAAGGCGTTGTTCAGATTGAGGGTCGAATAGTCCATCAGATTGGCGGCGGAGTTCGTGTGGTCGATCTCCAGGTTGATGGACTTCTTGGTCCCGGCCATCGAGAAGGAGGTGTTGCCCTTGTAGCGCGCGCCGACGCCGTAGTTGGTCGCGCCGTTGTCCAACGCCAGCACGCAGAGGACATTGGTCTCGGCGGTGCGTCCGGCGGTGAGCTGGGTGTTCCAGTTGGCCGAGGCGAAGGTCAGATACAAGGTGCGGAAAACCGTCGGATCATACAGGCCATCGGTCTTCACCGCGCGGTAGAACTTGATCCCGCCGACGGTGGCGTCGCCGATGGAACGCCAGACGGCGTTGGTCGCGTTGCCGGAGAGAAGCGTGCCGAGATTCGTCTCCACGGTCCAAGCGGCGAGATCGGCAGTGGACTCGATCCGCCAGTCGTCGTCCTTGTCGCCATCGACCTGGACCATCGTGTTGGTGCCTAGCACGAGCAGGCGCAGCGCGCCGTCGGCGGCTTGAGACGCGGTTGGCCAGACCCAGGAGGCCAAGGCGGTGGCGAGGAGAAGCAACAACCGTTTCATGGCGCGGGGGAAGCAACCACAGATGGACACAGATTCACACAGATAGGGGCGGGAGACGGAAGCGGCTCAGTCTCGTTTTTCGGATCTGTGTCCATCTGTGTGTATCTGTGGTTAATGTCTTTTGGGCTGCTGATCGGCTACTTCTTCTCCACCGCCTGTTTGATCTCGGCGTGGTTCAGCAGGTAGGCGCGGCGCAGGTCGGCGAAATCCTTCAGCGAGATGCGCCGGCCTTCGAGCTGGCCCGACACGCTCGCCTCGAACTCCTCGTAGGACTCCAGCTTGCGCGTGTCCTTCTTCACCTCGGCGTCGATCAGCTTGTGGTAACGCTCGGCGATGGGGCCGAGCTTCTGCCAATCGAGCCAGTGGCTGGCGATGTCGTGCATGTATCCGAGATAGCGCTGCTTGAGCGCGGGCACGGCGAGCAGCTTGGAGAGGAGCGGCTTGTTCGCGTCCTTCGCAGCCACCAGCGGATCGAGCTTCACGCCCTCCACCTGCGGGCCACCCATCATCATGCCGGGACCGCCGGGGCCGGGCAGCGCAGAACCAAAACCCGCGCCCACGGCTGCTTCGTCGAGCAGGCCCGACTTCGCCGTGTCCCACTTCGCGAACCAACCGGAGAAGGTCGCCGTCCACTCCGCCTTCGTGAGCGAACCGTCCTTGTCCGCATCGGCGGCGGTGAAGAGACCGGGCCCGAGGAACATGGCCGGACCGAAGCCGCCGGGTCCGCCCGGACGATTGCCCTGGCCACCGCCGGGAGGACCGCCGAACCCTTCGGGCATGGGCAGCAGTGCGCCGAGCCCTTCGACGAACTGCGGCTGCTTCAAGCTCTCGGCCTTGCCCGCATTGATCGTGTCGAACCACTTCGCGCCGACGGCGGAAAATTCCGTCGCGTCCAGCTTGCCGTCCTTCGAGGCGTCGCCCTGATCGATGAGCAATCCGGCCAGCATCGATCCGGGACCGAATCCTCCCGGTCCGCCCATCATCCGGTTGCCGCCACGACCACCACCGCCGGGTCCACCGGGACCACCGCCGAATCCAGGACCGCCCGGCCGCGCGAAGGTTTCGTTCGTGTCGTGCGGCACGAGGTGGAACTTGCCCTTCTCGTCGAGATAGAGGCTGTAGTCGCTGGCGCGCACCCAGTAGCCGTCGTTGTTGATGAGCGCGTTTTCCAGCGCGAGGAACTTGAGCGCTCCATCGATGTCGAGGATCGGCGCGAGCGCGGCCTCCAGCTTGTCCGGCGGGGTCTCGTTCAGGATCTTCGTCAATCGGATAAGCGCGGCCCAGGACGTTTCGTCGTCCTTGGTCTTGATGTCGTAGATCGGCTTGTAGGGCGCGGAATCGTCGCCGAGATAGGCGAGGCCGCCGCGACCGTTCGGGCTGCCGGAGACTTTCCAGCGCGCGCCCTTGCCGGAACCGTAGTGGGTCTTGGTGAAGTCCTTGTTGAACTGTTCGGAGTTCACGTAGAGGCCCCAACTCTCGCCGTTGATGACCACGCGGACGAAGTTCGCGCGCGGTGCGGGGAGGTAGTTCTTGGCGATCTCGGCGAAGAGCACCTGCCGCAGGAAGCTCGGGTCTTCGTGGGCGTTGTTCAGGTTCAGCGTCTTCACGTCGCCCAGCCGCTGGTCCTCGTGGACGAAGTCGAGCGAGAGGTTGAGCGAACGCTTCCGCCCTTCGCCCACCATCATGAAGGACGACATGCCGCGGAAGTGGACGCCCACGTCCTTGTAGGTCTTGCCGTCCACCACGAGCGTCGCGGGAACCTCCACGTCGGTGTTGTTGAAGTCGGCCAGCTCCTTCTCCCAATCAGCGCTCTCGAAGGTCAGGAACAGCGTGCGGATGACAGAGGTGTCGTAGAGCGGCTTGTCGGCGTAGGAAGCCACGTCGGCGGGCGTCAACTTTTCGCCGGGCTGGGGCGGAGTCTGTTCGCCGCCGCGCCCACCAGGACCGCCGAACCCGCCCGGACCTCCGGGACCGCGCCGCCGTCCGCCGCCGTTGGCCGCTTCCTTCGCGAGATGTTCGCGGGCCGCCTTTCGCTCGGTCGCGTCGAGACGCTTGTCGCCATTGGTGTCGAACTTCGCGACGAGCTTCGTTTCCCCGCCGCCCATCGGGCCGCCGGGACCGCCCGGAAAACCTCCCGGAAATCCGCCGCCGGGCGGACCGTCGGGCGAAGGCTGGGCGAAGAGCGGCGCGGCGCAGCCGAGCACGGCGACCAGGACGGCGCGGGAGAGAAAGCGAGAGGTGGAGTGCATGGTGTGGACGGGTGGAGGTGAAAGGGATGACTCAGACGGCTTCGGGTTCGTGACGGCGGATTTCGACGGACTGCACGCCTTCGGCGCGGTTCAAGGAGCGGACGAGCGCTTCAGCCGATGCGCCGGGACGCAGCCGCACGTCGTAGAGCAGATCGAGCGACGCGCCTTGACGCGCGGTGGTGATGGAGACGAGTTCGCGGGCGAGGAGGTGTTCGGAGAAGATCGTTCCGGCCAGGGCTTCGCTGTCCTGCCCGATACCGCAGCGCAGCGTCAGGCGAAAGGCGGTATCGGCATCCGGTCCCGTCGCCGCTTGGCGCTTCGCCAGGAAGAACGCCGCCACGCCCACCACACATGAGCCGATGCCGGCGACCCACAGATCGCTCGCCCCGGCCGCCATGCCGACAACCACCGCGAAGATCACATAGGCCGTGTCCTGCGTGTCCCGCACCACGGTGCGGAAGCGCACGATGGACAGCGCGCCGACGAGGCTGAAGGCCCGGGCCACGTTGTCGCCGATCACCTGCGTGACCATCGCGATCAACACCGCCAGCAGCACCAGCGTGGCGGTGAACGACGCCGAAGCGTCCGCCCGTCGCGCCCGCCGGTGAATCCATGCCACCACCGCGCCGAAGACCAGCGCGAGCGACAACCTCACGAGGATGTCGAGCGGCGCGACGTGCGGCCCGGCCGCGAAGGTGCTTTTCAGGAATTCGGGCATGGCTGGAGCAACGGGGAGCCCTGGCTCGCGGAGCGGACTTCGTGGGTGGAGGAGGCGGAGGCCACCAACCGCAGCGCGTCCACGGCGAGGCGGTATTTCGAGGTGGGCTCCGGAACCAAGGCGAATTCTTCGACCAACGCCTTGAACAGCGCCGGCAGGTCCCGGAGGAACTTCAGCTCCAGGATCGCGTAGCCGGGCAGCACCGGCACGGCGGGTTCGGAACCGAAGAAGTCGAAGCCGTGGACCGTCGTCGCCCGGAGATCCTCGTCGATCGTCAGGCGGATGGGGCCGTTCACCGTCATCGCCACCCGCGCCGTGCGGCGATAGGCGATGCGGGCCACCGGAGCCAGCCGACGCGCCATCAACCGCCGCTGGAACCAGCGTCCGGCCCAAGGCGTTTCGAGGTGGGTCAGGCTTCCAGAGTCTTTGGGAAAGATAGGGCGCGAGAAGCCCCTCACCCCAGCCCTCTCCCCATCGGATGGGGAGAGGGTGGCCGAAGGCC
>CAMLMI010000031.1 GCA_946480965.1 uncultured Verrucomicrobiales bacterium
GCGGCGTCGAAGTCCTCGATGGCCTTCTTCTTGGCCTCGAAGTTGCCGTCCTCGCCGGCCTTGTCGGTGTATTTGTAGTGGATGAAGAAGAAGTCGTAGTTGTCGTATTCGGCGACGTAGCGCTCGAACTGTTCGGCGATGGTCTGGGGGCCTTCGATCTTCACCATGCCGACGAGTTGGGAGAGGCCCTTATACATCGGATAGACCGCGATGGCGGCGGGCTTCATCTGGTAGCGCTGCTCGAAGGTCGGGATGTCGGGCTGGTGGGCCACGCCGCGCATGAGGAAGCCATTGGCGGTCTTCTCCTTCGCGAGGAGCGGGAGGGCGGCCTTGTAGAAGTCGGCGATGAGCTTGGCGACCTTCTTCTGTTTGGCGTTCTTTTCGTCCACCGGCTTGGCTTCGGCGATGGGCAGGCCCTCGCGGTTCGGGTCGGTGTCGGTCAAGGGGCCTTCAAGGCCGGAGCCGCGGAAGACGACGACGAAGCGGTGTTCCTTGCCCGGGACGATGATGACCTGGGTGGTGCCGATCTTCTTGATCTTGGCGGAGAGGACGCCGCAGAGGCGTTCGCAGACCTCGGTGGCGATGCGGCCGGCGCGGCGGTCGGTGACGATGCCCTTGGCGTCCAGCGTGCAGAAGTTGGCGCGGGCGGCGACGTCGCCGTTCTTCAGCTCGATGCCGAGGCCGAGCGTTTCGATGACACCTCGGCCGACTTCGAATTCAATGGGATCGTAGCCGAAGAGGGCGAGGTGGCCGGGGCCGGAGCCGGGGGTGATGCCGGGTGCGACGGGGATCATGCGGCCCTGGGCGACGCCCGAGGCGACGAGCTTGTCGAGGTTCGGGGTCTGGGCGGCTTCGAGCGGCGTCATTTCGCCCTGGCCCATGGTGGCGATGTCGCCGAGGCCATCGAGGACGATGAGCGCCATCTTCGCGCCGGTCTTGATGGTGAGTTTCGAGTAAAGCGAGTCGAGATTCATAGAGCAGGTTCAGGTTCAGCGGCCCGGTGAAGGGCGGGCGTCCGGCACGGCAAGTCCTCCAAACGCGGCGCGGAGTGTGGGACTCCGACGGAGGAATGCCAACCGACTTTTCCGGGGCGAAGGCAGGACGCGGGAGCAGGTTTTTCGGCTCCGGCGGAGAAAAGCGCTTTACGCTTCGATGGGCGGGTTTGCAGTGTGGATCATGCACTGGTCCCGGGCCGCGTTCGCGGCGTTCCGCCGTCCCCTGAGACGGCGCGGGTGAATGGAGTCGGGGACGCAGGCGTCCGAGAGTCACTTTTATGGCAGGCATTCGCGGTTGGTTCAGCATCACCACGGCATCGGCGGCGGCGTTGGCCGCGACCTCGTGCGCAACCCGCGAGCCCGAGCTCGTCGGCCCGCCCGCGCCGGAGGAGGCCCCGAAGCCGGTCGCCAAGACGCCCCGCGTGCCCCGGGAGGAGGAGAGCCCCGAGCCGCCCCCGATCCGCTTCAACGCCGAGCACGACGCGGTGATCCGCGAGATCTTCGACCTGGCCAAGGAAGGGAAGTGGGAGGACGCGGAGTTCCGCTCGGCGCGGCTGGTGAAGCAGTTCCCCGATGACGCTTCGCTGGCGCGGCTGCACAGCTGGGTGAAGGACAGCCAGAAGATCATCCGCGAGCGCGCCATCGAGGACCAGATCCGGCAGATCGACTCGAAGAACTCGCCCTTCAATCCGAACGTCGTCGATCTCCTCACCGAGCAGAAGGACCGGGGCCTGACCCCGCGCAAGGACCTGCGCGACGCCGTGCAGCAGATCGAGTCCGTGCCCTACGTGCCCGACAGCTACGGCCGGAAGATCGAGCATCGCGGCTTCCTCACCAGCCCCTCGGTCACGGAGGGCCCGATGGCCGAGCTGTTGAACCGCCGCATCAACGTGCGCCTGGACGACGTGACGCTGGAGCAGATCATCTTCGAGCTGGGCAACCGGGAGAAGATCAACTTCGTGGCCGACAAGTCGCTTCCGGCCTTCCAGAAGAAGCTGAGCGTGAACTTCGAGCAGGTGCGCCTGCGCGAGTTCCTCAGCTACGTGTCGCGCAACCTCGGCCTCAGCTTCCAGGTGGGCGAGGACCTCGTCTGGATCGTGGACGGGGCCGATCCGAAGAACGCGCTGGAGGAGACGCGCATCTACCGGCTGCGGCGCGGCTTCATCATCCCCGCGCGGTTCGCCGACGAGGCCCCGACGCGCGTGGAGGGCCGCAACGCCCAGGGCCAGGTCACGGCGGTGACGACGACGGAGAAGCTCAACCTCTTCGTGCCCGACATGACGCCGGACAAGCCGTCGCTCGAACAGGCCATCCTCCAGTTCTTCAAGGGCTCGAAATACCAGATCGACTACGAGCGGAACCTCATCGTGGCCAGCGGCACCCGGGAGCAGCTCGAGACGCTGGAGCAGCTGATCGAGGAGTTCGACAAGCCCATCCAGCAGGTGCTGATCGAGGCGCGGTTCATCACCGTGTCCGAACCGGCCTTCATGCGCCTGGGCGTGGCCTGGGAGACCGGCCGCAACCTGCTCACCGAACAGGGGACGCAGGCCGAGGACTTCACCCGGCTCTCGCCCGCGCCCGTGGCGCTGCCCGTCTCGGAGACGATCACGAACGTGCTCAGCCGCGAGAACCTCTCCGCCACCATCACCGCGCTCAACCAGAGCGGCGAGAGCCACACCCTCAGCGCCCCGCGCCTGCTGCTCATCAACAACCGGCCGGGCAAGATCAGCGACGGCAAGATCCAATACTACTTCGAGCAATACACCGTTAAGCAGACCACCTTCGAGCGCGGCACCACCTCCAGCCTCGTGCCGGACGGCAAGCCCACGAAGATCACCTCCGGCGTGGAGCTGAGCGTCGTGGCCAGCATCGCGGGCGACGGCGAGAGCATCCTCCTCGGCCTCCACCCCAAGGTCAGCCAGGACGTGCAGCTCGTGACCTTCGCGACCATTTCGGACGTGGACGAGACGGGCAAGGTCGTCAGCCGTTTCGACATCCGTTTGCCCGAGGCCCGCACCCAGGAACTGTCCACCCGCGTGGGCGTGAAGTCCGGCGAGACCGTCGTCATGGGCGGCGTGCTGGAGCGCACGCAGACGACCTTCGTCGAGTCCGTCCCCATCCTCGGCAACATCCCGCTGCTCGGCGCGCTCTTCCGTCGCCGCACCGAGATCGATTCCCCGCGCTACCTGCTGATCTTCGTCACCGCCACCATCGTCTCCGAGTCGGGCGAGTTCGTGCTGCCCAGGAGCCCGGCGGAAACCGCTCCCTGAGACGACGTGGCGATGAACCGGCTCCCCCTCCCGCACGCGCGCCGTTTCCTGGTGGTGGACGCGGGCAGCCGCCGCCTCAAGGCGCTGCTCGTCTCCGCCCCCTTCGGCCGCATCCACGTCCACGCCCAGCGCGTGGCGGAGCTGGACGAGACCAACCCTCCCGGCTCGCCCGGCTGGACGCGCCTGCTCCACGGGCTGGCGGCGGAGCTCGGCGCCCATCCGCTCGCCATCACCGTCCCGCAGCACCTGACCGACTCCCAGGTGCTGGACCTCCCGGAGGCCGACGCGCTGGCGATCCGCGAGCACATCCAGGGGGACGTGGTGAAGCTCAGCGGCCTGACCGAGAGCGCGATCCTCTACGACTTCGGCCCCCTCCGGCCCTTCGCCCAATACTCCAACCCCTACTGGATCACCCACGCGCGCGAAGCCGAGGTGCTGGACGCCGTGCGGCAGTTCTCGGACCTCAGCCGGGACGTGTGGGAAATCTCCTCGCCGGGCAACGCGCTCGTGGCCGCCCACCGCGAGCTGCAGCCGTCCCCCGGCAACGCGCTGCTCGTGGACATCGGGGCCTCCGCCACGGTCGTCGCCATTGTCCATGAAGGGCAGGGAGTCTTCGTCACCAGCTATCCCGTCGGCGGATCGCTCTTCCACGAGCACCTTGCGGCCGAGACCGGCGACGAGGAATCCGCCTCCCGCTTCGACGGCCCCGGGGCACCTCCGGCCCTGGTCCGGCTGGTGGACCGCTGGCACGAGGAGCTTTCGCGAATCCTCGACGACTGGCTCCGCGAGCACCCCGCCCTCGGTCTGACGGCCGACCGGTTCGAGGTGGTCCTGAGCGGCGGCACCGCCGATCTGCCGGGATTCCTCGGGCATCTGCGTTCGCGCAAAGGCCTGCGCATCGCCCGCTGGACCGATCTGCCCGGCGCCGCCGCCCTGCCGTTGACCGGTCAATACGCCGTGGCCTACGGCCTGGCCTGCCAGCTCCTGCGGCCCGCCGGCCCCTCCGCGTCGCTCGTGCCGGAGGAGATGCGCGCCGTGCGCAAGGAGCAGCAGACCGTCCACCTGCTCCAGGCGGGCGCGTGGTTCCTCGTCGCGGCCATCGCGCTGGTCCTCGGGTTCGGCACCTGGATCAAGCACCGGCAGATCTCGGCCGTGGAGGAGCAGATCGTCCGCGCCGACTCCATCATCGAACGCGCCCGGCGCGCGGAGGAGCTCCGGCTCCGGCTGGCGGCCGAGCACGAGGAGCTGCGGCCCGTGCTGGCGGGGCAGCGCCACAGCCTCGCCGCCCTGCGCACGCTCGCGCTCCTGGCCCGGCAACCGGCCCCGACCAACGCCTGGTTCGTGCTCTTCGCCGACGCCGACAGCTACTACGCCGCGCCCGTGCTGCCCGCGCCGACCAACGCCCCGCCCACGGCCGTCCCCACCAACGCCCTCGCCCGCCTGACCAACGGCTTCGTCGCCGAGTTCAGCACCCCGCTCGACCCCTCCGCCGCCCGCGCCGCCCTCAGCGGCATGATCGACGGCTACAAGCAGGCCCGCTTCTTCAGCAAGGTGGACATCCTCTCGGACGACCAGCGTCGCCGCCTCGTGCCCGACGCCGTGGTGGTGCCGCAGGGCCACTACGCGCTGTCCTTCACGCCGGACGAAACGGAGTTCCCGCTGCCCGTGCTTTCCGCCGACGATCTCCGGCGTCTCGGCCCGGCGGCGCGTCCCGCCGTCGGTGGCGGTCCACGGAGGCCCGGCCAGCCATGAGCGCGCCCCGCAAACCCTTCGGCCCGCAGTCCGCGCTGGTCATCGCCCTCGCGGTGCTGGCGCTGTATTACGCGCTCGTGTTCCGGCCGATGGCGGAGAAGGAACGTTCCCTCTCGGCCCCGTTCGAGGCCATGAAGTCCCGGCTGCGGCTCGCCGCGACCAACAACCCCGCCATCTCCGGCCTGTCGGACGAGACGCTTCTCCGCATCGAGGACGCCCTCGCGCGCTCCACGACCAACGTCGCCCTCGCGCGCGACCGCGTCATCCAACGGCACGCGCCCGAACCGGCGATCTCCATCCAGCTCGTCAGCCCGTTCCAGCTCATCGACTACCAGAACGAGCGGCTGAAACGGCGCGACGCCCTCGTCAACCTCGCCGCCCGGAACAAGGTGAAGCTCGCCCCGGCCGTGCCCGCCAGCTTGCCCGAATTCACCGTCGAGAATCCGAACCCCGAGCTGCTCTGGGGCCAGCTCTCCCTCGCCGACGGCGTCGTCCGCGCGGCGATCGAGGCCGGCCTCGCCTCCATCGACACCGTCACCGCGCTGCCGCCCGTGGGACACGCCGCCCCGCCCACCGCGCAGCACCGGCTGGTCGAGCTGCCCCTGCGGCTGGAGGCCGTGGGCGGCTTCGACGCGCTCGTCCGCTTCCTCGGCCTGGTGCTGCTGGAGCCCAAGGAGCGCGAGGAGCTGAAGCTGCCCGCCATCGACGGTTTGCCCGGCGTCACCCTCCAGCATATCCTCGTGCGCAAGGAAACCGCCGCCGCCCCGGCCACCGTGGGGCTGACCGTGGAACTGCGCGGTTTCCTCCGGGTGCCTCTCCCGGCGACCCAGTAACCCGTCACGCCCGATGCCCGCCACGCCCGACCGAGCCAAACTCTCCGCCTTCGCCCTGCTGGGAAGCGCGCTGCTGCTGCTCTTCCTGGCCACTGCTGGGCTGGATGGCCGCGACTTCGCCGCCCCGCCCGCCGGCGGCCCCGCCCCGGCCGCACCCGCCGTGCTGCTGGACCAGCTGGAGGCGCTCTATTCCGTCGAACCCCTCTCCCTGCTGTTGGCCGCCGGACGGCGCGACCTCTTCGCGACGGACCATTTCAATCCGCCCCCCGCCAAACCGCCCCCGGCGAAACCCGCCGTCGAACCGCCCAAGACACGGACCGTGCCGCTGACCTACCTCGGCCTGCTCGGCGGCTCCGGCGAACCCACGGTCTATGTCCGTTCCGACAAGGAAACCCTCCGGCTCTCTCCCGGCGCGGCGGTCGTGGCGGATTGGCGCATCGCCCGGGTAGGCCCCGATGCCGTGCTCCTGACCAACAACGCCGCCGCCACCCACACGCTCGATTTCCGCCGCACGTCTCCCCTGGAAGTCCCCCTCCGCTGACCCATGGCCAAGCCCCCGTCCCCGACCGAACCCGCCGTGCTGCTCTTCCAACAGGGCAAGCTCGGCGCGCGCGAGCTCGAACAGGTGCGCCGCCGCCAGGACCGCCTCGGCGTCTCCCAGCACCGCGCTGTCATCGACCTGAACTACGCCTCCGAGGAGGACACCTGGCGCGCCCTGGCCGAGACCCAGAACCTCGAGTTCATCGACCTCTCGGCCCGGGCGCCCGAGCCCGAGGCGCTCAAGGCCGTGCCGGTGAAGTTCATCTTCCACTACCACATGGTCCCCTGCGCGCTGGAGGGCGAGCAGCTCACCATCGCCTTCAGCGAGCCGCCCCGGCCGATGGAGCTCGGCAACCTCCGCCTCCTCCTGAACAAGCGCGTCAAGGTCGTCCTCGCCACCCCCAGCAGCATCCACGCGCTGCTCAAGATGCAGTTCGGCCTCGGCGCGGAGACCATCCAGAAGCTCCGCGAGGAACGCGCCCCGGCCGACGGCAGCGACGACGTCGTCTTCGACGTGAAGGCGGGCGAGGACACCTCGGCCGTGGACGCCACCATCAGCCGTTTCGTGGACCAGATCCTCGTCGAGGCGCTCCGTCTCCAGGCCACGGACATCCACATCGAGCCGTATTACACCTCCATCCGCCTCCGCTACCGCATCGACGGCATCATGCAGAACGTGCCCGTCCCGGAGGGCATCCGGGAGCTGCACGGCGCCATCGTCTCCCGGCTGAAGATCATGGGCGGGATGAACATCGCCGAGAAGCGCCTGCCCCACGACGGCCGCATCGCCATGAAGACCGGCGGCGAGGAATACGACCTCCGCGTCTCCATCATCCCCACCAAGCACGGCGAGACCGTCTGCCTCCGCATCCTCGGCCGCCAGAGCCTCTTCCTCGACATGGGCCAGCTCGGCATGGAGCCGGCGCACGAGAAGCTCTTCGCCGAGATCACCAGCCTGCCCCAGGGCCTGGTGCTCATCACCGGCCCCACCGGCGCGGGCAAGACCACCACGCTCTACGCCGCCCTGGCCCACGCCAACGATTCCCGCCGCAAGATCATCACCATCGAGGACCCGGTCGAATACCAGCTCGAGGGCATCTCCCAGATCCAGGTCCGCGAGGACATCGGGATGACCTTCGCCGCCGGACTCCGTTCCGTCCTGCGGCACGATCCCGACGTCGTCCTCATCGGCGAGATCCGCGACGCCGTCACCGCCGAGATCGCCATCCGCGCCGCCCAGACGGGCCACCTGGTTTTCTCCACCCTCCACACCAACGACAGCATCAGCGCCGTCACGCGCCTGATCGAGATGAAGATCGAGCCGTTCCTCGTCGGCTCCTCGCTCGTGTGCAGCATCGCCCAGCGCCTGACCCAGCGGATCTGCCTGCATTGCCGCGCGCCCGACCCCGACATCCCGCCCTCCATCCGCGAGGAAATGGCCTCCGCCCTCGGCCTGCCCGAGGACGAGGTCCGGGCCTTCAAGGGCACCGGCTGTGTGGAATGCGGCCAGCGCGGCTACCGGGGCCGCGTCGCCATCTACGAGTTCTTCCTCATGACCGACGAGGTCGCCGACCTGATCGAGCCCGGCGTGCGCGCCGGCCTGCTCCGCCGCACCGCCCGCCAGAACGGCTGGCGCAGCCTGCGCGAACTGGCCTGGAGCAAGGTGCAGGCGGGCCTGATCCCCGTCTCCGAGCAGCAGCGTCTCACCCACCAGTTGGATCTCCGTCACTTGCGCGGCGGCAAACACTGAGGTGGAGACGAGGTGCGGAACAAAGGCTCCAGCACCGTAGCGCAAGCCTCCGCGACCGTTGACCTTCGGATTTCGGGCTTCCCCTGGAAAAGGGGCTGTGGCTCACTCTGCGGTTCTGCGGCCATCCCGGCTGCGGCTGTTTACAAACCATGAACCCGCTCACGACCGTCATTCTCAAACCCGGCGAAGCCGACCGCATCGTCGCCGGCCATCCCTGGATCTACGCCGCCGCCGTTTCCCGCCTGACCGGCCCCGCCAACGATGGCGACCTCGTCCAGGTGAAGGACTCCCGCAACCGGATGCTCGGCGTGGGCTTCTACAATCCCCGCTCCAAGATCCAGGTCCGCATGTTGGACGTGGACCGTGTGGAGCCGAACGCGGACTTCTTCGAGCAGCGCATCCGCGCCGCGCGCGCCGTGCGGGAGCGCCACCTGCCCGGAGCTTCGTCCTATCGCGCGGTCAACGCCGAGGGCGATCTCCTCAGCGGCCTGATCGTGGACAAATACGAGGACGTGCTCGTCGTCCAGATCTCCTCCCTCGGGATGGAGAAGCGGAAGAACCACATCGTCGAGGCCCTCAAGCGCATCTATTCGCCCCGCGCCATCGTGGAACGCAGCGACGCGGCCTACCGCAAGTTCGAGGGCCTGGAAGAATCCAACGGCGTGCTCTTCGGCAAGGTCGATGGCCCCGTGGACATCCTGCTCAACGGCCTCAAGTTCCAGGTCGAACCCGCCGGTGGCCACAAGACCGGTCTCTATCTCGACCAGCAGGCGAACTACCAGGCCGTCGCCCAGCTCGTGCGGGGCGGCCATGTGCTGGACTGCTTCTCCTTCCTCGGCGGTTTCTCGCTCCACGCCGCCCGCGCCGGGGCCAAGAGCGTCGTGGCCGTGGACCAGAGCGCGGACGCGAACGCCGCCGCCCAGCGCAACGCCGTGGCCAATGGGCTGGAGAAGATCTGCTCCTTCGAGACAGCCAACGCCTTCGACTGGCTGAAGAACCGCACCACGACCGGTCCGAACGAGAAGCTGATCGCGCCCTTCGACACCATCGTGCTCGATCCGCCGTCCTTCACCCGCAACCGCGCCTCGGTGGGCGACGCGCTGCGCGGCTACAAGGAGATCCATCTGCGCGCGCTGAAGCTGCTCAAGCCCGGCGGCACGCTCGCCACCTTCTGCTGCTCGCACCATGTGGATTCGACCACCTTCATGGACGTGATCCTCGCCGCCGCCTACGACGCGCACCGCTTGCTGCGCCGCGTGGCCATCTACAGCCAAAGCCCCGACCACCCGGTGCTGCCTGCGATCCCGGAGACGGAATACCTCAAGGGGTATGCGTTCGAGGTGGTGCGCTGAAAGGTGGAAACGCCGAACGTCCAACGTTGAACGCTGAACTCCGAAGTCAGCGCTTCGACGTTCGGCGTTGAGCGTTCAAAGTTCGGCGTTTCTCCTCCGAAAACGAAAAGGCCGGAACCTGGAAAGGTTCCGGCCTTCGTCTTTGGCGTTTGGTCAGTCTTCTTTGTTCAGCGCCGGGCGGACGCCGAACTTTTTCTTCAGCGCGAGCACGTCGGCCAGCTTCTTCATGCCGCCGGTGCAGGTTGGATCGCTGAGCGAGGCGGCGGCGGCGCAGACGCCGATCTCCAGGCATTCCTGGAGCGGCTTGTCATCGTGCAGGCCGAGCAGCACGCCCGCGCAGAACGCGTCGCCCGCTCCGGCGGTGCCGGCGATGTTCTTGGCGGCGAGCTTGAGGGAGGATTGCCAGACGTCCTCGCCCTTGCGGGTGCGGCAGAAACCGCCTTCGGGGAAGTGGATGACGACCAGCTCGCGGACGCCCTGCTGGAGCATGGCCCCGGCAGCGTGGCGGACGCTGACGGTGTCGAGCTTGCCGTCGGCGCTGCGCAGCTTGAAGCCCGTGACCTTGCCGGCCTCGATCTCGTTGAGGATGCAGTAGTCCACCGCCTTGAGCGCGGGCTGGACGATCTTGGCGAAGCGGTCGCTGTCCTCGCTGACCACGTCGATGCTCGTCTTCAATCCGGCGGCCTGGGCGGCGGAGAGGAGCTTGGCGGCTTTGGTCACATGTTTGGCGTCCGGCGCGTCGAGCGCGTCGAGGAGCAGGAGGTAGCCGAGGTGGAAGATCTTGGCCTTGGTCTTGGTGAAATCGAGGTCGGCTCCGTTCCAGAGGGCGTTGGCGCCGCGATAGTGGAAGAAGGTGCGGCGGCCGTTCCCTTCCTCGGTCATCACGTCGGTGTAGGACGTGGCGGCGTCCGCGGTCTGCTTGAGGAACTTGGTGTCGATCTTGTGGGACTTGCAGTCTTCCAGGATGCCGTCGCCCAGCGGGTCCTTGCCGACGAGCCCGGCGGCGGAGAGGGGAAACGGCACGCCCAGCTTGGCGAGATCGACGAGGACGTTGTAGGGGGAGCCGCCCGTGCCCTGGTGCTGTTCCCGGATATTGGCGAGCTGTTCGCGCTGGGGATAGACATCGACGAGTTTGACCTGATCGATGATCCAGTTGCCTCCGGCGAGGACGCCCTTCCGGGTCGAGCTAGACTTGGTATTCATGGAGCCGTGATCGGCGAAGACTATCGGGCTGACAGGGTGAAGGCAATCTGCTTGAATCACAAAGACTCCCATTTTCAGCCACGGCGGAAGAATTCCTTCCCTTGGCGGCCACCCCTGAAATAATCCACCGCGATGACGGAAAAAGCGCGACCAGGCGAACGGATTCTCCGCGGCAGCGGCGTCTCCGGCGGCGTCTCGCAGGGCCGCATCGTCGTCGTCACCCGCCAGGAGGGCGCGGTTCCCAGGCGCAGCCTCGAAGAGGAGGAAATCGACGCGGAGATCGAGCGTTTCCGTCACGGACTCGTCCAGACCCGGCAACAGGTGCTGGAGGTGCAGCGGCAGGTGGCCACCGCCCTGAGCGCGGACGACGCCAGCATCTTCGAGGCGCACCTGCTCGCTCTGGAGGACCAGACTCTGATCGACGAGGTCACCCGCGCCATCCGCCACGACCGCGTCAACGCCGAGCACGCCTACCACGAGGTCGCCGAACGCTACGCCCGGACCCTCGACGCCATCGAGGACGACTACCTGCGCGAACGCGCGGCCGACATGCGGGACGTCGCCGGCCGCGTGCTGAACAACCTTTTGGGCCGCGAACGGAAGTTCGATCCCACCAAGCTTTCCGAGCCCTGCATCCTGATCAGCGACGACCTCTCTCCCTCGGACACCGCGTTGCTCGACAAGAAGGTCGTGCTCGGTTTCGCGACCGATGGCGGCAGCCGCACCTCGCATTCGGCCATCATGGCCCGGTCGTTGCAGATCCCCGCGATCGTCGGTCTCCAGGAAGCCACCTCAAGCCTCGTCACCGGCGAATACGCGCTGCTGGACGGCTTCAACGGCCTGCTCATCGTCAATCCGACCGACCAGACGCTCTTCGAATACGGCCAGCTCGTCCGCAAGCAGGTCGATCTGGAGGAGAAGCTGCGCGACGTGACGGACAAGCCCGCCGTCACGCTCGACGGGATGCGGTTCAATCTCCTCGCCAACATCGAGAAACCCGCCGATGCCGCCGCCGTGGTGGAGCGCGGGGCCGAAGGCGTGGGGCTCTTCCGCACGGAATACCTCTTCCTCCAGCGCGAATCGCTGCCCTCGGAGGAGGAGCAGTTCGAGGCCTACCGCGAAGTTGCCCAGAAGCTCGCTCCCCGGCCCGTCGTCATCCGGACCCTGGATCTCGGCGGGGACAAGGTCTGGCTCCAGGGCCAGCTCCACAAGGAGGCCAACCCTTTCCTTGGCTGGCGCGCCATCCGGCTCTGCCTTGACGAACTGGTCCTCTTCAAGACCCAGCTCCGCGCCATTCTCCGCGCCAGCGCCCACGGCAACGTCCGGATTCTCTTCCCGATGATCTGCACGCCCGAGGAGCTCGACGCCTCGCTCGCGCTGCTGGACGAGTGCCGGGCGGAGCTCAAGGCCGAGGGCAAACCCTTCAAGCCGGACCTCGAAGCCGGCGCGATGATCGAGATCCCGTCCGCCGCGCTCATGGCCGCAACGCTCGCGCAGAAGGTCCGGTTCTTCAGCATCGGCACCAACGACCTGACGCAATACACGCTGGCCGTGGACCGGTTGAACGACCGCATCTCCCGCCTCTACGAGCCGGCCCATCCCGCCGTGCTGCGGTTGATCCGCATGACGGTCGAGGCCGCCCGGCCGCTGGGGGTGAAGGTCGCCGTTTGCGGCGAGATGGCCGGCGATCCCGTGATGGTGCCGCTGTTGCTCGGCCTCGGCGTGGACGAGCTGAGCGCCTCCCCCGCGTTGATCTCGCCGGTGAAGTTCCTCGTCCGTCGGCTGAAGATGGACGAGGCCCGCAAGCTGGCGACCGCCGCCCTCCAATGCGCCGGGGCCGAGGAAGTCCTGGTCCGCAGCCGCGCCCTGGCCCGGGAGATCGCCCCCAGCCTGTTCGAGAACCAGCTCTAGCTCCCAACGCGCCCGATGAAAGTCGTCCTTCTCGCCGCCGGCTACGCCACCCGCCTCTACCCGATCACCCTCACCCAGCCCAAGACGCTGCTGCCGGTCGCGGGCAAGCCGATGATCGAATACGTCCTCGGCAACCTGGAGACGATCCCCGGCGTGGACCGTGTCACCGTGGTCTCGAACGACAAGTTCATCGGCCATTTCCAGCGCTGGGCCGCGCAGCGGAACGGCCCCGTGCCGCTCGTCGTGCTGAACGACGGTTCCACCCATGATTCCAACCGGCGCGGCGCGCTGGGCGATCTCCGCTTCGCGCTCGAATCCCAGGCCATCGACGACGACCTGATCGTCGTGGCGGCCGATTGCCTCTTCAGCCAGCCGCTCGTCGGCTTCGGCGAATTCTGTAGGGAAAAGAACGCCCCTGTCCTCGCCGTCTATGACGTCGGCACGCTCGACCGCGCGAAGAACTTCGGGGTCGTCGGCCTGGACCCTTCCGGTCGGATCAATTCCTTCGTCGAAAAGCCCGATGTCCCCGCCAGCACCTTGGTCGGCATCGCGCTCTACTACTTTCCCAAGGCCCTGTTGCCGGAACTTCGCGCCTACCTCGCCACCAGCCAGGGCGGCGACAAGCTCGGCCAGCTCATCCAGTGGCTCTATCCCCGCACGCCGGTCTTCACCTGGAGCGTTCCCGGGCTCTGGTTCGACATCGCGTCGAAGGAAAACCTCGAGGAAGCCAACCGGATCTTCGCCGCGCGCCGCTGAAAGCCCGTTGACCTGCGCGGGAAAACCCCGGAAACAATTCCCGGTCCGTTCCCGCTCGGCACGGACCCCAACCCGATTCCGAACGATGCCCTTATTCGAATTCCACTGCCTCAAGTGCGAGCACGACAGCGAACTGCTCGTCCGCTCCTCGGACTGGAAAGGCCACGCCAAGTGCCCCCGCTGCGGCTCGGCCCAACTGGAGAAGAAGTTCTCCACCTTCGCCGCCAGCGTGCCCGGCGGCGCGGGCGAAGCGCCTTCCTGCTCCGGCGTCCCGTCCTCCTGCGGGATGTGCGGCACCGGCCGACCCCATTCGCACTGACCGGTCCGTCCCCTCCCCAACCCCCGTGCCCCATATCTATCCCCGGTGAAAGCCCTTCTGCTCGTCCTGCCCCTCGTGCTGCTCGTCGGTGGTTGTGCGTCGCCCGAGCCTCCTCCACCCAAGGCGAACATCACCGGCAGCGGTCCGGTGATCACCTTCTCCGCCGGTTCGCGGAACTGGAAGGTGCCCCTCCCCGCCTCGATCCGCCGCATCCCGCCCGACGATTCCGTCCAGCTCGTGGACTACCGGAATGAGCTGGGCACCGACTACTTGCTGCTCGCCGTCGAAGGCACCTCCGGCGGCCGCAACCCCGCCGGCCATTTCTGCGGCGCGGGCGACGAGACCACTCTCGTCTGGCTGCGTTTCCGCGACGGCAAGCTGATGGCCACCAAGCAGCGGACCATCCGCTCCTGCTCCCGCAACATCGAGACCTACCGCCAGGGCTGGTTCGGCCAGGAATACCGCGCCGATCTCTTCGAGGTGAAAGACGGCCGCACCTACCGCTCCCAAGTGGTCTATGACCTGACCCGCCTCGACGAAGGCATCCGCAGCGCGACTTGGCTGGAGGAATGAGCTCCGTTCCCATACCGGAAGCTCCCCAGCCCCCTTCCCGCGATCCGCTCCACGGCGTGACCCTGGAAACCATCGTCCGCACGCTCGAAGCCCGCTACGGCTGGGAAGAGATGGGCCGTCGCATCCCCGTCCGCTGTTTCCTCCACCAGCCCAGCGTGAAATCCAGCCTGGCCTTCCTCCGCAAAACCCCTTGGGCCCGGCAGCGCGTGGAGGATTGGTTCATCTACGACGCGTCGCGGAACGCCTAGGAGCGCGGGCGGTCTCGTCCGCGAGTCCACTTCCGCCATTCAAAGCGGCCCTCACGCCAAGAACGCAAAGGCCGCAGCGCCGACTTCCGTTCTTCATCCTCGCGCCTTCGCGTGAGACAAAAAGAAACGGCCCCGGATCGCTCCGGGGCCGTTGCGCTTTCTGCGGATCAATCCGCTGGGCTCACCACTTCAGCCCCTGGAGATACTTCAGCGTCTGCGGAATCTGCTCTCCCGCCACGACGCTCTCGTCCTCGATGAAATACTGGGTCACGCCGCTCTTTTCGGCGGCCTTGAGGATGGCCTTCCAGTCCATCTGGCCGGTGCCTGCCACGACGTTGTTCGATACGTCGGCGTGGCCGCTCTTGGAGCCGAGGGCGAGGCCCTTCTTCATGTCCTTGATGTGCATCAGCTCCCAGCGGCCGGGATACTTCTCCAACCATTTCACGGGGTCTTCGCCGGGATGCACGACCCAGAAGACGTCCATCTCGAAGGCCACCAGTTTCGGATCGGTGCCCTTGATGATGAGGTCCATGAAGGTGCCGTCGCCGTGCCGGATGAACTCGTAGCCGTGGCAGTGGTAGAAGAACTTGATGCCGTGCTTGGCCAACGCGGCACCGGCCTTGTTGAAGACCTCGATCGCGTCCTTCGCCTCCGCTTCGTCGAATTCTCCCTGATGTGAGATCCAGGCGCAGCCGGCGTATTTCAGGCCCAGTTCAGCGGCCCTCTTGGCCACGCCTTCAGGGTCCTTCTTGTATTCGTCGTAGCCGAAGTGGCCGCTGACGGCGGTCAGGCCGTGGGCTTT
Organism: uncultured Verrucomicrobiales bacterium; assembly: GCA_946480965.1. The sequence goes on from CAMLMI010000031.1 coordinate 15,305, forward strand.
GAGCATCTCGGAAAACTTCTCGGCGGAAAGGTTGTAGGTGCCGGCCAGCTCGACCTGCTTGATGCCGAAGGACTGCACCTTGGCCAGCGCCTCGGGCACGCTCTTGGTGAAGTCGGCGCGCAGGCTGTAGAGCTGGAGGCCGACGGGATGTTTGAGGCCGGATTCCGCAGCCTGGATCTGGCCGGCGGCGGACAGCACGAAGGCGGCCGCGAGGGAGGCGAAGAGAGGTTTCACGCCGGAGAGTGAATCCGGTCGGGTGGAGCTTGGGAAGACCCATCCTTTGAGGACGGCCATCCGCTTCACCGTTCCGCGATCGCCATCAAAAAATCCACCGCTTGACTCCGTTTCCATCTTTGTTTAACCATTTGGTTAAATACAAAACAGCGCATGGCCGTCGATCATCTCAGCAACACCTTCGCCGCCCTCGCCGATCCCACCCGGCGCGCCATCCTCGCCCGCCTCACCCAGGGCGAGGCCTCGGTCACGGAACTGGCGGAGCCCTTCCGCATGAGCCTGCCCGCAGTCTCCAAGCACCTCCGCGTGCTGGAGCGCAGCGGCCTCATCAGCCGGACCCGCACCGCCCAGTGGCGGCCCTGCCGGTTGAAGGCGGAGCGGATGAAAGAGGCCGTCGATTGGCTGGAGCACTACCGGAAGTTCTGGGAAGCCAGCCTCGACCGTTTGGACGATTACCTGAAGGAAATGCAGAAAGACCAACCCGCTCCATGAACACCGCCACCCCCACGAACAACACCCGCTCCGAAGTCGTCCTCACCCGCGTCTTCGCCGCTCCCATCCAACGCGTCTGGGACGCGCTCACCACGCCCGCCGCGATGGCGAAGTGGTATTTCGACGTCCCGGACTTCCGCCCTGAAGTGGGCTGCCAGTTCGGCTTCGTCTGCGACCACGAAGGCCACCGCTGGGTCCACGAATGCCGCGTGACCGAAGCCACCCGGCCGACCCGTTTGGCCTACACGTGGCGCTACCCGGACCACCCCGGCGAATCGCTCGTCACCTTCGAGCTGACGGCCGAGGGTTCTCAAACACGCCTCACCCTGCGCCACACCGGCCTCGACACCTTCCCGAATATCCCGCAGTTCGACCGCGCCAACTTCAACGAAGGCTGGACCGACCTCATCGGCAACCAGCTCAAGGCCTATCTCGAAGGCACCATCGCACAATGAGCGTGGACTCCGAGATCGTCTCCACCCGTCGGGTGAACGCCTCGTGCGCCGCTGTCTGGGAACATCACACGGACCCGGCCAAGCTCACCTTGTGGTGGGGCCCAACGGGCTTCACCAACGAGTTCGAGACCTTCGAACTCCGTCCGGGCGGCGCATGGCGTCTGGTCATGCGCGGTCCGGACGGCGCAGCCTTTCGCCTGGAAAAACGATTCGTCGAAGTGCTCCCGCCCGAGCGCCTCGTCCATGACCATCTCGATCCGGTCCACGCCTTCCGCATGACTGTCACCTTGGCCGACGATGCCGGAGGCACGCGGATCACGTGGCGGATGCGGTTCGATTCGGTCGAGGAGTTCGCTCGGGTGAAGGACTTCATCGCCGCCGCCAACGAACAGAACTTCGACCGCCTGGAAACGCTCCTCGCTGCCATTCCCTGACCCGCGTCCATGCATCTCTCCGAATCGATCCACGAACCGTCGGCCCCCAACGAAATCCGCATCTCCCGCGTCTTCGACGCCCCGCGTGACCTCGTTTGGCGCGCCATGACCGATCCGAAACACGTCGTGAACTGGTGGGGCCCGGTCGGCTTCACCACGACCATCGAGATCATGGACGTCCGCCCCGGCGGCGTGTGGAAGCACGTGATGCACGGCCCCGACGGCACGAACTATCCGAACAAGAGCATCTTCCAGGAGGTCGTCGCGTCGGAGCGCCTCGTTTACTCCCACGGCGGCGGCAAGGAAGAGGGCGGCAAAGGGGCCCGCTTCACCGCCACCTGGTCGTTCGACGCGCTGGAGGCCCGGAAGACCAAGCTGACCATTCACATGGTCTTCCCCTCCGCCGAAGCCCGCGACTTCGTCGTGAAGGAATACGGCGCCATCGAAGGCGGCAAACAGACGCTCAGCCGCTTGGCGGGTTATCTGCCGTCGATGCCGACGGTGTGAAGGCCACATGACTGCCGCCGAATTTCGCACCATCGCCTTGGCCCTGCCCGGGGCCACCGAATCTTCCCACGGTGGCCATCCGGACTTTCGGGTCGCTGGCCGCGTCTTCGCCTCGCTCGGCGCGCCGGACGACGAGTGGGGCATGGTCGCGCTCACTCCCGAAGAACAGGCGCAAAGACTCGCCCAATTCCCCAAAGTATTCCGCCCCGCCGCCGGGGCATGGGGGAGGCGCGGCTACACCGCCGTGCTTCTGGCCTCGGCGGATGCGCAGGCCATCCAGCAGGTCCTGGCCGCAGCCCACGAAACGGCCCGGCGAAAAAAATCGCGGAAAACCTGAACCGCTTGTCCCGGGAGGGTTGCGCCGTTCGTCCTATCGGTGAACAAAGACACGAACCAGCCCCACCATGAGCCAACCTTCCTTTTCCTCCTCCCGCGAACTCGTCCTCACCCGCGACGTCGATGTCCCCCGCGAAAAGCTCTGGCGCGGCTGGACCGACGTCGAGCTGATGAAGCAGTGGTTCGTCCCCAAGCCGTGGTCCATCGCCTCGGCCGAAATCGACCTCCGCCCGGGCGGCTCCAGCCGCATCGTCATGCGCAGCCCGGAAGGGCAGGAGTTCCCCAACCTCGGCGTGTATCTCGAAGTCGTGCCGAACGAGCGGCTGGTCTTCACCGACGCCTACACCCGCGCCTGGGAACCTTCGGAACATCCCTTCATGACCGGGATCATCACCTTCGAAGATCTCGGCAACGGTCGCACCCGCTACACCGCCCGCGTGGTGCACTGGACCGCCGCCGACCGCGAGAAGCACGAGGCGATGGGCTTCCACGAAGGCTGGGGCAAATGCCTAGACCAACTCGTTGAACTGATGTCCACAAAGTAACCCCTGCCCAGTTCCCACCTCATCCCATGCGCTTCATCCCTCCCATCGTTGGTATGCTGCTCGGCTTGCTCTTCGTCATGTCCGGTGTCGTGGTGCTCTTCAATCTCGTCGATGCGCCTCCACCGGCGGAAGGCACCCCGGCTGCCCAGTTCTTCGCAGCCTTCGCCCCGACCGGCTACCTGACCTTCGTGAAGGTTTTGGAAGTGATCGGCGGCGTGCTCGTCGCCATCCCGCGCACCCGCAATCTCGGCCTGCTCGTCTTGGGACCGATCATCGTGAACATCCTCGCCTTCCATGCGTTCCTGATGAAGGGCGAAGGGCTGTTCAACCCCATGATCCTCCTCATCGTGGCCGCCGCCCTCTATCTCCTCTGGGTCGAGCGCAAAGCCTTCGGTGCCTTGCTCCGACCAGCAGCCCTTCGCAAGAACTGAACTCTTTTCCTCACGCATGAACCCCACGACCGCCCCCTTCCGCATCACCCGCACCTTCAACGCTCCCCGCGATCTCGTCTGGCGGGCGTGGACCGACATGGACCACTTCGCCCGGTGGTTTGGGCCCAAGGGCGCGACCTGCACCGCGGTGACGCGCGATTTCCGGCCGGGCGGCATGTTCCACTACTCGATGACCTTGCCGGACGGAAAGAAGGTCTGGGGCCGGGCGCTCTACCGCGAAATCGCCCCGCAGGACAAACTGGTCTGGGTGAATTCCTTCGCCAACGAGGCCGGCGAGATCGCCCGCCATCCCTTCGCCGACAACTGGCCGCAGGAGCTGCTGACCACGGTCACGTTCGTCCCGGACGGCGACAAGACGGTCATCACGGTCGAATGGATTCCGCTCAGCGCCACGGACGCGGAATGCCAGACCTTCGACGCCAACCGCGACAGCATGAAGGGCGGTTGGACCGGCACCTTTGAACGACTGGAGAATTTCCTCGGCCAGATTCCCCGGATCTCCTCCGGCCAGAAGATCACCCCGTTCCTCTGGTTCGATGGGCAGGCCGAAGCCGCCGCTCGCTTCTACGTTTCCGTGTTTCCCGGCTCCGAAGTCGTCGGAGTCACGCCGATGGTCGTGACCTTCCGGCTGTCCGGCCTTGGGTTCCTGGGCCTCAACGGTGGACCGCACTTCAAGTTCACCGAAGCCGTTTCCTTCGTCGTCAACTGCGAGACCCAGGAGGAAGTGGACTACTACTGGGACAAGCTCTCCGCCGGCGGATCGGTCCAACAATGCGGGTGGCTCAAGGACCAGTTCGGCCTGTCCTGGCAGATCGTGCCAACCGCGCTCGGTGAACTGATGGGCGGCCCCGATCCTGAGCGGAGCCAGCGAGTCATGCAGGCCATACTCAAGATGGTGAAGCTGGACATCGCCGGACTGAAAGCGGCGGCCGAAGGAAAGTAGGCTGATTGCGTCGCGTCCCTTGAAAACCAAACTTTCCACGATCGACGAATACCTAACCGGAGTGCCCCCCGAACAGCGTGCCGTCTTGGAAAAGCTTCGCCGGGCAGTCCACGCGGCGGCTCCCGGCGCGGAGGAATACATCGGCTACGGGCTCGCCGGCTTCAAACACAGTGGACGGCCGTTGGTTTATTTCGGCGCGTGGGAAAAGCACTGCGCGCTCTACGCGGCCAGTCCGAAGACTCAGGAGCAATTCGCCGATGAGCTCAAAGGCTTCGAAGTCAGCAAGGGCACCATCCGCTTCACGGTTGAGAAGGCGCTGCCTCTCGCGTTGGTCAGAAAGATCGTGAAGGCGCGCGTCGCCGAGAACGCCGCGCCGAAGCCGAAACGCGGGTCGGCGAAGACCGCAATACGCGCCGGAAAACCTGCGAACCAACCCGGCGCCCGGCCCAACGTGCCATCGGTGCTGGCCCGGCTGAAGGCGATGTCCGAACCGCGCTTCCGCGAGGAGATGGCGACCCGCTACGGCATCGTCACGCCCGACGCCTACGGAGTGCGCATGGCCGCGATGCAGGCCCTGGCCAAGGAGCTCGGCCGCGACCACGCCTTGGCCGAAGCGCTCTGGGCCACCGGCAACTACGAGGCCCGCACCGTCGCCGCTCTGATTGCCGAACCCGACCGCGTCACACCCGCCTTGATGGATCGGTGGTGTCGCGACTTCGACAACTGGGCCATCTGCGACACGGTTTGCTTCAAGCTCTTCGACCAAACGCCGCACGCCTGGACCAAGATCGAGGAATGGGCCGGGCGAAAGGAGGAGTTCCAGAAGCGGGCCGCCTTCGCCCTGCTGGCCTGCGTGGCGCTGCACGACAAACGCGCAACGAACGAGGCGTTCCATCGGGCGTTGTCCTGGATCGAATCGGCGGCCGACGACGACCGTAACTTCGTGAAGAAGGCCGTGAGTTGGGCTCTGCGCTCCATCGGCACCCGCCGGGCCGCTCTACGGAAGGCCTCCAGAGATCTGGCCCGGAAGCTGGCCGCTTCCAGCGAGGCGACGGCGCGTTGGATCGGCAAGGATGCATGGCGCGCCTTGGCCAAAGCCGCCGGGAAATGATGATCAAGAGATGCGTGGGAAGCGGATTCCGAAAGGCTCCACCCACGGCACGGGTCGCCTAGAAACCTCCGAAGCTCGACTTGGGGCCCGGCAGAATCGCGGGAGGACGGTTCTTGGGATCGAGGAATCCGCGGGAGGGTTCGACGGCGGTCCTGGAACGCCGGTCCGCATCGAGGGAGTTCGGACCCGCTGAACTGGACGAAAGGATGTCGTCGAGCGTCGGGGCCTTGGGAAGCGAGGAGAACGTCGGCGTGACGGGCTTGGAGATGGAATCGATCGCGGTCGGGGCGGGGCGATATTGGCGCAGCACGGTGTCCACGCCGGTCTCGAAGCGGCGCGGATCCACGAGAGGAGCCGGGTTGCCCGAAAGCACGGAATTGACGGTCGGCACGGAGGACTGCGGCCGATCCACATTGCGCCCGAGGATGCCGTCAAGCGTCCGCTCCGGAGCCAATTCCGTGGGCAGACCCGTGGTCGCTTCGGCCCCGATGCCGCCTCCACCAACCAGCCCGGGAGACCGGCCGAAACCGGCCACTCCGCTGGATTGGCCAATGCCGGAAAAGGAGGGACTGATGATCGTGTCGGGCCGGATGTAGCTCTGGAGCTGGGCGTTGAAGGGGTCGTCGGCATCGCCTGGGGCCAGAGAGGGATTACCGGGCTGTTGGGTTGTGCCCGGTTTGGGAGACCGGCCGGAGGCGGCCTGCGGCGCAGAAGTGGCCGAGGCCTTGGGCGAGGAGAACATGGTCACGCCGAGGGACGCCTCGTAGTCGAGTTCGCCGTTGGCCGGAGCGGACAGCCAGTCCTTGTTCTTGTCCTCCTTGTCCGAATTGCGGCGGGGGGTGGGGTTGGGGGCGGGGAGACGCGCGGCCCCCGCATTGGGCCTTGAGCCGGGCAAACCACCCTGCCAGCCGAAGCGCGAATCCATTTCATTGATCCGCTTCTGGAACTCCAGGACGCTCGGGCTGGGCTCGTCCGCCTTGCCGGACTTGTTGGTGGACAGACTGGCGGGCTGCACGGTCGTAACCCCGGTTTGCTCGATCTTTTCCCCGGCCCACGCCGACGCCCCGACCGAAACAACGACGGCCAAGAGCGAGCGGACGAGACCCCGACGATATGCGATTCCCCGGCTCATAAATCAGCCTTGTCGATACTCCACGGACCGCCCCCGGTCAACGGTCGAGGCCGATTGTTTTCC
>CAMLMI010000032.1 GCA_946480965.1 uncultured Verrucomicrobiales bacterium
TCTGGGAGGAGAAGGAAATCCTGACCAAGGCCAACCAGCCCTACACCGTCTTCACGCCCTACTCGAAGGCGTGGAAGGCGAAGCCCGTTCCACCCCCGTTGCCCAAGCTCCCGGCGGCCAAACTGCCTCCGCTGGACCTCGCTTCGGAACCGCTCTTCACCGATCCGGCTCAGCTCGGCCACCCCACGTCACAGGAGCTGTGGCCCGCCGGGGAAAAGGCCGCGCGCGAGTCGCTCGACCGCTTCCTCGCTTCCGCCGCCTTGCGCTACGGCGAGGGCCGCAACTTCCCGGCCGATCCCGGCACGTCGCGCCTGTCGCCCCATCTCCGCGCCGGCACCATCGGCATCCGCACGATCCTCCAAAAACTGAACGCCCTGCGCGACGGTGCTTCGCCCGCCCAGACACAGAATCTCGATACCTTCACGAGCGAGCTGATCTGGCGCGAATTCTACCTCCAGATCCTGCACAACTTCCCGCACGTCATGCGCGGCGCGTTCCGGCCGGAATATGACGCGCTGGAATGGTCCGGCACCGACGCGCAGTTCCAGGCCTGGTGCGCCGGGCAGACCGGCTACCCGATCGTCGATGCCGCGATGCGTTGCCTGAACGCCACCGGCTGGATGCACAACCGCCTGCGGATGATCGTGGCGATGTTCCTGACGAAGGACCTGCTCATCAGCTGGCAGCGCGGCGAGCAGTATTTCATGGAGCAGCTCGTCGATGGCGACATGGCGGCGAACAACGGCGGTTGGCAATGGAGCGCCGGCACTGGGACCGACGCCGCGCCCTACTTCCGCATCTTCAATCCCGTGTCGCAGGGCGAGAAGTTCGATCCCGACGGCAAGTTCGTGAAGCAATGGGTGCCCGAGCTGCGCTACGTGCCCGCCGACCTGATCCATCAACCGTGGGAAAACCCGCTCCTCCTCTCCCGCACAAAATACGCGGAACGGATCGTCGACCACTCGGTCCAACGGGAGAAGTGCCTGGCGATGTTCAAGCGGGTGAAGGGCTGAAGCTCTCTTTTCGAGCGCGACGAAACGGGATTCTCCGTTGCGGGCGCGCCGTCGATCCGCTATCTCCACGACGCTTCCCCGTTTGGTTGATCCGGCGATTTTGGCTGGCGGGGAAACCAAGGGCCGGACGCGTTGCTCGAAGGCGATCCGGCACCGAACAAGGAACCAAATCCATGAACTGCGCCCTCAGTCCCTCCCGTTCCCAAGCTGGAGCCATCCGTCCCCTCGATGTCGCGGCCATCGTCGCCGTGCTCGCGGTGCTCACCGTCGTGGGCCTCGCCGTTTCCGCGCGGATGAAGGAAGCGGCCCAGCGGAAGGCGTGCATGGCGAATCTCAAGCAGCTCGGCTCGGCGGTCGGAGGCTACGCCAAGGACCACGACGGAGAACTGCCCGACTGCCTGCGGAACCCGAAGTTCGCCGGCCCGGTTTGGCCCTGGGACATCAGCACCAATCTCACCACGACGCTCGCGGGATACGGGGCGAAGCGGGAAGTCTTCTACTGTCCCGCGAATCCCGAAATGAACGACGATCGCCATTGGAACTACGCCTCGCTGAGCGGTGGCTCCGTGCGCGTCGTGGGCTACGGCATGCTGTTCCCCGGCCACGCCCAGGTCTCATCGAGCCTCTGGCGGTCCCGCATCGCCCCGAAGGACGCCACGTCTCCTTCCACCGAGGAACTCATGTTCGACGCGACCGCGGGTGTCGGTGACGACTTCAAGAAGATCCAAGGAACATGGATCGATCGCAGCAACCACATGAGGAAAGACCGTCCCCTAGGCGGGCATGTCCTGTTCACCGACCTGCGGGTGGACTGGCGGGACTTCGAACAGATGAGCGTGCGGGTGCAGACGTTTGGAGCGTCCGGCCCCATCTCCTGGCGTTTCTGAACCGTTTTCCAAGGTGGGGCTGCGCTGCTGCGCAGCCCTGATCACCGTCCCAAGCGCAGCGCTGGACGAAGCGGGGCGTCCGAACATCCGCCCAGCTGAGTTTTCAGAGAAAGTCTCTTTGTCCCTCGAACTGATCCTGGATGGGCCGGAACGATGCAGTGGGAACCCGGAGGGCGAGCCGCCGTGGCGCAGGTTTCCAAACCTGCCGTGTCGCCGCACTTCCCAGTCGGCAGGGCGTCGAACGGACCCGGCGCGTGGAAGATTTCATGGGGTGCAAGTTGGGAAACTTGCGACACAGCAGGTTTGGAAACCTGCGCTACGACCGGGGCCGAGTCGGATGGCGCTTCCAGCCGGTCCACGGAGTCTCGGTGAAACCACCCAACGGTGTGTCTTGTGAACGGGATGAAACTCTTCGCGTTCTTCAAGCCCCACGGGACGGACTGCAAGCCGCCCCGGCTTTCCACTGCACGGTTCCGGCGGAGGCCGCCTCTCGGCCAAGACTGCGCTGCGCGGGTCTTGGCTGAAATTGGGGCGGAGCGGCAGCTCCGCCCTGCCTTGAATAGCCGATTCCTCCGCTACCTCTTCAGCACCTGTAGGCCGAAGATGCCACCAGCCGTGTTGTTCGGATAAGCTTGGAACACGATCAGCGCATTGGTTTTCCCGCGCGTGAGCTTCTCGGGCAGGTCGTAGTCCACGGCGAAGAAACGGCCCGGGTCATTGAACTCCAGCGTCTGTGTGGCGACCACCTGGTCCTCGACGATCACGTCGAAGCGCCGCTGGGTGGACTCGTTGCCCCAGTAGGTGCAGCGCACCGTGACGGGCCGGTCCGGCAGCACCTTGACCTTGTAGGCGATGAAGCCGCCGCTGAAGGCGTGGCGCAGCGGGCGGTCCATGAAGACCGCGCTGCCGCTGTTCGCGTGGCGGACCTCGTGGTCCAGCTCGGACTGCGGATCGCCGGGCTTCACCTCGTCCACCAGGCGTGCCTTGAGCGCGGCGGCGTCTTCCGCCTCCTGCATCTGGGCGGGAATCTGCCGTCCGGTCGGCGGCGCGGCCGCGAGGATGCCCAACGCGGCCACGGCGCTGCCCACGACCATGAAGTAGCCGATGGCCAATCCGGCCGTGGCCAGCCGCGCGCCGCGCAGCGTCGGATCTTTCTTCAACCGGGCCTTGGCCAGATGCCCGCAGACCACCGCGACCAATCCGCCCGCCAACAGCCCGAACGCGCTGACGAAGGAGACGAGCGCGAGCGCGGACATCTTCCGCCGTGACTCCGGATCGACCGCCTTGGGCGGGGGCAGGGGAATGGTGAACTTGTGGCCGCACGACGGGCACTCGATGCGGGAGCCGCGGTGCCCTTGCTCACCGGCGATGTGCTGGAGGCACTTGGGGCAAGAGAATTTGAAGTCGCTCATGGTCGGGGCTCAGCGGGTGGCGGCGGTTTTGCGGATGACGAGGAACTCGACCGGGGCGTTGGTCGCGACGAGGTCCAGGCCGTAGTTATCGCCCAAAAGTTTTCTGAGCTTCTCGATCTGTCCGCTGACGGGGCCTCCAAACAGTTCTTGGGGAAGATCCATCTCATAGCGCTCCGTGAGTTCGGTCCGGTCAAGGACGGGAGCCTTCGCGGCTTGCTCGACGAAGCGGGTGAGATTCGGGACATCGAATCCACGCACGGTCTGAATGCCCGGTTTGTTGGCCGGTTGCGGCTGGCCTGCGGCAGCGGGATCGAAGGGGCGTAATCCCGGCGCTTCCTTGCTTCGCACCACCAGCAGATAGGCATTGGTCGTGATGGAGACCTTTTCCGCCACGAGCCCGAGCTTCGCTTCGGCTTCGTTCCTGAGTTTCTCAAACGGGTTCTCCTTGTCCTTCACGAGGAAGTCGTAGGCGGCCGTTCGGTCCAAGTCCGGCGGCTGAACAATCCGTTGCCATTGATTCCATCCATGGGCCGCCGCCATGATCTGCTGGGCACCGACCCGAATTCCGATGGCCCCATCCTCGCTGGAAGTGCTCCACCCACCGCCGCCAAAGCCCGTGTATTCGCTGGGGATGATGACCACTTGCGGCTCGGCCTCAGCCAGGGCTTGCGGATCGTATTGGGGGCGCTGCCAAGGATGGGTCTTCTTGGTGAAGTCGAGTTCGGGGCGTTGCGGGTTGTCGAACGGCGAGCTTGGTCGATCCGGCACCGGCATCCGTTCCGCCGGTTTCATCTCTTTCAGCCGGGCAGTCACCCAGGGCGCGCCCACGGTCCATTGGCCCCAGACGGCGAATCCGAGGCTGACGACGGCGACGATCCAGAACGAGGGATCTTTGTGGAGGGGTTTGTTCATCGGAGCTTGGGGGGAAAAGGAATCACCACCAGAAAGTCGGACTGATCACGCCTTCCGTGCGCGGGAGCATCTCGTCGAAGCGCCGCCAGCGGACGCTGCCGTCGAGCATGGCCACGTTGTCGCCCGAAGGCTTTTGGCCCTCCAGATGCGCGCTGCGATGGAGGAGCGGTTTGAAGCCCCCGACGATGTCGCGGTATTGATACCGGTCACGTTCTTCGGGCGATCGTTGACCCCGGTCCGAGATCACGGCGCCGGCCATCAAGACGCGGTCCGACGGGCTTGGGGGCGGATGGTTGCCGCCCGGAAACGGGATGGCCCTCGGTTGCAGGCTGTAGTTCCAGTTCGTCTCCAGAACGCTGGCGGTCTTGGGGAAGGTCATGGCGTAGCCGATGACGCGGAAGGGGTCGGTCGGGTCTTCGCCGTAGTTCCACAGCCCCTCCTGGTTCATCTCCGGAAAGCCCGGGTCATACATGATCGCGCGGGTGACGCCGTTTTGGACGAGGGCGTTCGCGGTGTCGATGGGGAGGTCCCAGGCCCAGTTGCCGCTCTTCAGCTCGGGGAAGAGCTCGTTGTTGTCCGTGCCATACATCATCAGGCCGAGATTCACCTGGCGGAGATGATTGAGGCACTGGGTGCGCTTGGCGCGGTCCTTCGACTTAGCCAGGGCCGGCAGCAACATGGCGGCGAGGATGCCGATGATGGCGACCACGACCAGCAGCTCCAGCAGCGTGAACGCGCGGTGCGGCCGGACCCGCCGGGTGGATTTCCCCGGAGCGATCCTCGATTCCCTTGTGTCCGACGACATGGCGATTCCTTGTCCTTCCCGGCCGTCGAAGGCGGCCGAGGAGCGGCGCGTTTCGGAGGCGTGGGTCTTCGAGGGGAGACAGACAGCACCACGGCCCATTCGTTTCAAACAAAATCTCGGAGAAGGCCCTTACAGGAGCCGGGCGTGGGTTGTCGCCGGGCCAGTTCCGCTTCGACGCTCGCTCCCCGGCCGCTTCGCGGCGATGCTTCGCGCATGAGGAACAAGGTCTGCGTGCCCGTCCACCGATCCGGAACCTTCGCGATGCTGGCCGCTTTGCTGTTCGCGCTGGCGTTGGCGGGCTGCGCGACGGACCGGACGGCGCGCGAGTTGCGGCAGTTCGACGGCGTGGTCGTGCTTTCGGCCGGGGCGGTGCCGGTGCTGGAGAATGCCCGCCGCGCCTTGGTCACGGTGGTGGCGCAGGACTCGCGCGGCACGACCGTCGGCTATGGCTCCGGGTTCTACGTGGCGTCGAACCAGGTCGCCACCTGCCTGCACGTGGTCGATCCGGCCACGGTGATCCAGATCATCGGCGCGGACGGACGGCCGACACCCATTGCGGGAATCTTTGCGGCGGAACCCAGCCTCGACGCCGCCGTGCTCTGGGTGACGAACCCGCCTCCGGCCGGAGCGGTGCTGCCCATCCGCGAAGCCCCGGCCGCGGTCGGTGAAAAGGTCTTCGCGCTCGGCGCTCCGGATCGTCTGCCGATCAAGCAGGCCCAGGGCGCGGTGGTGGAGGTGCTCGACATCGGCACGCAGACGCTCCTCACCTCGCTCGTGCTGAGCGTGCCGGTGGTGCCGGGCTTCAGCGGCGGGCCGGTGCTGGACCCCGAAGGACGCGTGGTCGGCATCACTGGCGCGATCTCCTCCGTGGGCACGAACCGCTACAGCCTCGCCATCCCCATCGAGCTGGTCGTTCCGTTGCTGGAGGCGGAACCGACCAGTCTCCTGGCTTGGCGACGGAAGTTTCCCGCGCCGCCGTATCCGGCCTTTGTCGAGGCGTCGGAAGGGGAACGCGCGGTCAACGAGGATCTGGAGAAGGCGTTGAACCACTTTGAACGCGCCATCCTGCTCGCTCCCGACTACGCCCGCGCCCGCGTGCAGAAGGCGTCGTGCCTGCTGCGACTGGGCCGTTTGGACGAGGCGGAGAAGGCCTACGCCAAGGCGGCGGAGCTGGCCCCGACGTTGCCCGTGCCCCGGCTGATGCGCGCGCTGTGCCTGCACAAGCTCGGGCGTTCGGCCGAGGCCATCGACCAGCTCGGGGAGGTGCTGCGGCTGCAGCCCCGCGCGCTCCAGCCGCGCCTGATGCTCGTGTCGCTTCTGGCGGACAGGCGCGACTACGCCGCCGCTCTGGCCGAGGCGCGGATCGCCACCGCCGTGGCCCCGGAGAAGGCGGCGTCCTTCAACGCGCTCGGCACGGTGCTCGACAACATCGGCGCTCCGGCCGGGGCACTGGCGGCCTTTCGCCGCGCGGCGGCGCTCGCGCCGGACGGGCTGGGCGCGTGGAGCGAGATCTCGGGGCTGGCGGCGGAGCTGGACGATGCCGGGCTCGTGCGCGAGGCCTGCGGGCGCATCCTCTCCGCGCCGCCGTCGCGCTTCACCGGCGGGGCGGAGTATCTGCTCGCGCTGATCGCCCGGCGGAGCGGGGACGCCGCGGCGGCCTCCGGGCACTTCACGCGCGCGCTGCGCTTCGAGCGCCAGCAGGCCAAGGGCTTCAAGCTGCCATCCGCCGCGATCGAGGCGCTGGGCATCCTCGAAGGACGGGGCGTGGACGACGCGTCGGCGCATCGCGAGATGGGCGGGTTCTTCGCCAAGACCGGACGGATGAAGGAGGCGCGGGCGGCGCTGGAGGAATCGGTCCGGCTGGAGCCGCGCGATCCCCGATCCTGGGCCGGGTTGGCGCAGATCTGCGCCGGAGAATGGCGCGACGACCGGGCCAGGGATGCCGCCCTGCGCTCCCTCGCACTGAACCGGTCCGAACGCTTCGCGAACCAGGCCCTGGGGTTCGCGGAGGCGCTGTCCGGGCGGCTCGCCGAGGCCCGGCGCGCTCTGGAAGCCGAGCTGAAGATCACCGGCCCCAACGCGACCACGCATCTCGCCCTCGCCGCCATCGAAGCTCGCGCGGGCCGTCCCGCCTCCTCGGGCGAATGGTTCGAGAAGGCCCGTCAGCTCGATGCCGCGTTGGCCGGAAAATTCCAGAACCGTGTCGCGGACTTTCTGCCCGATGCCACCGCGCTCCGGGCGGAGGCGTCGAAGGACGATTGAGCAAGGTAGGGACGGCTCGCCGAGCTGTCCCTATCTGCCGATGAAGGAGGCGCGAGCGCCGAAAGCAGCTCTTGAGTTGATGTGCCGCGTCGGGGGGATGTCCATTGTAAATTCTTGCCAGTGGCGTCAGAAAACTCTGCATGTCAGCCTCCAAATTCCGAATCGCGATGGCTCTGGCGTCTCTGTTGGTAGCCTCTGCGAATGCTCAGCTCGCCGATCCATTTTCTGGAATCGTTCCTGTTCCAGCGCCGAGCCCAGTGGTTTGGTCGACAAATGCCACGGTTGTCGTAAGGCCGGACCCAGACACTCAGAAACTGCTGAACGATTTGTCGAATGAGGCATTCATCAGTTGGGATACTGTTGTCGGCGGTCTTTTGGCTATCGTAGGTGGCTTTTTGGCTGAACTCGCAATGTCTGCGCGTCAAAAGAAGCAGCAAGATACAGACTAAGCTGAATTCAAGCGAAACCTAGTGGGGGCGATTCGACTGGAGCTGGATGCTCTTAGCAGAACGTATGATTCGGAGATAGGTGCTCAGTTGGCGGCCAATTCCCCGGACGAGCCATTCAGGATACGCATTCAGATTACCCAAGACTGGTTTACGGTCTTCAACTCGAACGCTGTTCACATAGCGAAACTCGAGCCAGATATGGCAGCAGCAATTGTGGGAATATATGCTTCGATGAAGGCGTTAATTGAACTGTATGCGATCAACAATACCGGTTTGGATAGGCTTGAGAGAATCGAGCAGAGTCCTCAGCGATTTGACCAGTCGCCACAGAATAAGCCGAACGTTGATGCGCTCAACAAAGCGATGGCTTTTGTCAGGAACCAACTTGTGGAGCACGCCTCAAAGATGAGGAAAGCAGATGGCGAACTTCGGCGACAGGTCGGCTTATTCAGGAATCTTGGGAATCCCTGAAACTGCATAGTCTAAAATTGGAGACGGCTTGGGCGAGCTGTCCCTACCTGGTCGGACTCAGAGCTGCGTCATCGCTTGGTCCAGCGCCGCGATGAGCGGGGTCATGGATTCGACGGTTTCGTCGCCCATGTTGGAGATGCGGAAGGTGGTGCCCTTGATCTTGCCGTAGCCGCCGTCGATCAGGAAGCCCTGCTCCTTGACGAGCTTCTGGAGCTTGGCCACGTCCACGGTGCGGCCGCCGGGCTTCGCGCCGTTGTTGAAGCAGCAGAGGGTGATCGATTCGAAGCCGGCTTCGGGAAAGAGGGTGAAGCCGTGCTTGGTGCCCCAGTCGCGCAACATCTTGTTCGTCGTCTGGTGGCGGGCGTAGCGGGCGTCGAGACCTTCGGCGAAGAACTCGCCGAGCTTGGACTCGAGCGCGTAGATGTGCGGGATGCTCGGAGTGCTGGGGGTCATCGAATCTTTGGCGTTCTTCTCGAACTCCACGAAGTCGAAGTAGTAGCCGCGGTCCTTGACCGTGGCGGCTTTGGCCAAGGCGGCGGGCGACGCGGTGAAGACGGCGAGCCCGGGCGGCAGGGCAAAGGCTTTCTGGGTGCCGGCCAGGAGGACGTCGATGCCCATGGCGTCGAAGTTCAGCGGCAGCGCGGTCATGGAGCTGACGGCGTCCACGATGAACATCACGTCGGGATACTTGGCCTTGAGCGCGGCAATCTCGGCCAGCGGGCTCATGGTGCCGGTGCTGGTCTCGTTGTGGATGAGCGTGAGGGCGTCGAACTGGCCGGTGGCGAGCTTGGCGTCGATCTGTTCGGCGCGGATGGGCGAACCCCACGGCACCTGGAGGGCTTCGGCTTCCTTGCCGCACTTCTTGGAGACGTCGAACCACTTGTCGGAGAAGGCGCCCTTCATGCAGTTGAGGACCTTCTTGGTGACGAGATTGCGGAGGGAACCTTCCATCACGCCCCAGGCGGAAGAGGTGGAGAGATAGACGAGCTGTTTGGTGCCGAGCAGCGTCTGGAGCTGGGGCTGGATCTTGGCGTAGAGGTCCTTGAAGCCCTGGCCGCGATGACCGATGGCCGGGCGGCAGAGCGCCTGGAGGGTCTTGGGGCTGACTTCGACGGGACCGGGGATGTGGAGTTTGACGTGCGCCATAAACAGGGCCGGAACGTTGCCAGAGGGAGTCAAGGGAGCAAGAGCTGTTTGGACGCAAGGAAGGACGAAGCACGAAGGCCAAAGGCCGAAAGAAGCCCGAACTCCCAAGCCGCAGGTCCTCTCTTGGAATTTGGCCTTTGGCCTTCGCGCTTCGTCATTGCTCCAAGGTTTGCCGTTGGCGGTGGCGGCGGCGGGCGGTTACGACTTCGCGCCATGGAAATGCTGCGTGAGAAGGTGCCCGCGTCCTGGGTGCCGAAGGTGCTGGCCAATCTGCCGGCGGTGTTGATCGACCACGCTCATCTGGAGCGGAAGGCGGCGACCTCGGCGCTGAATCTGGAGAAGTTCCCGGCACTGTTCCCCAAGGTTCGCGAGCTGAACGCCATTGCCATCGAGGAGCTGCAGCACTTCGAGCTCGTCCTGGACCTCCTGAAAAAGCGCGGCGTCCCTTTCGGCCAAGCCATTCCCAGTCCGTGGATTTCCGGCTTGATGCGGTCGGTGCGGAACGGCACCCGCCAACAGGTGGTGGACCGGCTGATCTGCTGCGCGCTGATCGAGGGGCGGAGCTGCGAGAAGTTCCAGATCCTGGCGGAGGCGTTGAAACCGGTGGACGCGGAACTGGCGGCGTTCTACGCGAGCCTGGTGGAATCCGAGGGCAACCACTACGCCACGTTCCTGATCATGGCGCGGGAGATCGACCTGGAGGAAACGCAGCGTCGGCTGGACTTCTATCTGGACCTGGACGCGGAGCTGATGAGGGTGCCGAATGATCTGCCGTTGTTGCACTGAGGGAGGGTCGGGGCGGTTGTAGACGAGCTTTGGAGCCAACCGAGCCTGTGCGCCGAGATGTGTCACCGAGTTGTAACATATCCGGTTGACGCCGGTTGAGGCTGCTGGGAGAACGCGGTCGTCGTTCCCCAACAACCTATTCCGCCCGAGCTATGCCGTGCGCCATCGCACCTATGAGCGTTGCTTCGACCGGGAATTTCCCGGTTGGAGCCTCCGGCCGTCCCGTTGACGGGTTGAGCCGTATCCGGAGTGCGTCGGCGGCTTTGTTGGGGAGCGGAACGCTTGGAATGACGTTCCAAGTCCACCCATGAACCCAATCAAACTCGTAGCCCTCACTGCCCTAGTGCCGTGCGTGGCCTCCCAGGCGGCCAACATCGCTTGGATATCGTTCCACGGCGCCGACAACACGCCGACGGCCGGTGCCGCCGGTGCCGGGCACACCATGGCGCCGGATGTCGGCTATACGTCCCTGTTGACGGGCGCAGGCCATACGGTCACGCGGTTCGTAACGGCCGACAACGCGGACACGCTGCCCGCGTTCGCTACCCTGAACACCTTCGACCTCGTGATCATCGGCCGGTCGGTCAACAGCGGCCATTATCAGCAGGCCAACGAAGCGACCTTCTGGAATACGACCATCACCGCTCCTCTGATGGACATGTCCGGCTACACGCTGCGCAACGTGCGTCTGGGCTACACCACGGGCGGCACCATGCCGGACACCACCTCCTCGGTGAAGCTGACCGTCTCCGACGTGGATCATCCGATCTTCGCGGGCATCAGCCTCGATGCCGGAAACACGATGGTGAACAATTACGCCGACATCATCACCTTCAACTCGATCATCCAGCGCGGCATATCCGTGAATTCCGATCCCTTGGCCGGAGGCGGCACTCTGCTGGCCTCGGTCAGCGCCGATGCCCCTGCGGCGGCCAACGGCATGATCATCGCCGAGTGGAACGCTGGCGCGACGATGGCCACGACTCCCGCCACCACGCTCGGCGGCCATCGACTCGTGTTCCTGTCCGGAACCCGTGAAGCGGCCAACGTGAGCAGCGAGACCGCAGGCTTGTTGGACCTCACGGCCGATGGCCAGACGATGTTCCTGAACGCGGTGGACTACATGACCACCCCCGTGCCGGAGCCTGGTTCGCTCTCCTTGATCGGTCTCGGAGCGGCGGCCCTGCTGCTGAAGAAGCGGCGCGCCTGATCGCGCCTTCGTTCCGGTTCCCGACGGGATGGGCCTTGGTCCATCCCGTTTTTCTTTTTTCGGCATTGGTCATGTCAGTGAGCGGAAAATGAATGTTCAGCAAAGGGGCGGGCGGCGTTCACTCCCGGGGTTCCCCCACTCCTATGAAACTTCGAGCATCCTCCGGATTCGGCCGTCGGCTTTCCAAGGCGACGGCGGCTTCATTGGCAATCTCCAGTTGGATCGGGCTTTCGCCCGGGGCGCGGGCCGCGCTGTTCATGTATGAAGGGTTCGACTACACGGCCGAGACCACGCTGGTGGGCCAGAACGGCGGCACGGGCTGGAACGGGGCATGGGTGCAGTCGGGCGCGGCGACGGCGTATCCGAACTCCTGGGTCGGCACGGGCAGCCTGAGCTACACGGACGGGCTCGGGAACACGCTGTTGACCTCGGGCAACCGGGGCATCGCCACCGGCGACGGCACGGCCACGGGATTGAACACCGGCGGTTCCACGGGCAATTCCCAGCCGCTGCGGCGCTTCGACTTCTCCGTCCTGCCGAACAGCGTCGCGCTGGGCAGCAACGGCGTGGCGACGACCTGGATCAGCTACCTGGCCGTGCGGACGGACGCGGAGTTCATCGCCTCCAATGGCAGCAACTACGTCCACGGCCGGGCGGCGGGGCTACAGCTCTTCAATCGATCCACGGCGGCGGGCGGCGGCACGGAGATCCTGGCGGCGGGCCGGGCGAGCCAGAACGGGGAAACAACCATCGGCGATCTGCCGGACGACACTTGGGGCATCTACAACGCGGGCAACGCGAACGCGACCAAGGCGACCACGGATTCCTTCACCTCGACCTCCTTCATCGTGATCCGCGTGGATCACACGGCCACGGTGGACGCGGTGGGCAGCCCGGACACGGCCTACATCTGGATCAATCCCGGGCTGAGCTTCGAGCCGAACATCGCCACGGCCGACGCGACGATCACGGCCGACTTCGTGGCGGCGGGCGGCACGATCAGCGCGGACCGCGACTACGCGTTCGACGCGATCCGGCTCTTCGGCGGCAGCCGCAACGCCACGGTCGGATACGGCCAGTTGGACATCGACGAGATCCGCATCGCGGACACCTTCGCGGACGTGGCGCCGGTGCCGGAACCGACGGCCGCGGCGTTGGGGCTGCTGGGAGGCGCCGCGTTGCTGTGGGCGCGACGTCGTCGCGGATGAACGACGGAGCCGGCCGTGAGCGGCGCGATTTTCGGGGTTGGTGGTGGCCGCAGCGGAGCGCAATTCGCTGCGGCCTTTTTCGTGGTGCGGAGCGGGAACCGATCTTCCGCGTGGACCGCCGCCGGGGCGTGCGTTAATACCTCAGGGCCGCCAAGAACCCGGCATTCCCGATGGAGCCCAACACTTTGAGCGCGTTTCCGTCCTCCGTTTTCCGGGGAGCGGCCTGGCGTTCCGGGCTCAAGGTGGGGCTGGTCTATGGGCTGGTTTCGCTGGCTTGGATCTGGGGTTCCGACGAGCTGCTGGCCCGGCTGCCATTGGAGGAGGAGACCCGGCGCTGGATCGCGACGATCAAGGGAACGGGCTTCGTGCTCGCGACCACCGTGATGCTGGTGGTCATCGTGCGGCGCGAGGTCGGCGCGCAGGCGGAGATGGCCCGCAGGCTGCGCGACGCCGAGCAGCGCTTCGGCAAGATGCTGGCCGCGCCGGACCGGGTGCACTGGATTCTGGACCTCGCGGCGGACCGCTTCGAGTTCGTCAGCCAGGGCGCGCGCACGCTCCGGGGCAAGTCTCCCGAGGAGCTGATGGAACGGGCCTCCCGTTGGAACGACGGCTTGGACGCGGGCGACGCGGCCCGGCTCGCGGAGGCGCGCCGGGCCTGCCGCGACGGCGAGAGCCAAGGGTATCAGATGGAGTATCGCCTGCGACGACCGGACGGCGGCGTGATCTGGATCGACGAGAGCGCGTCGATCCTGGGCCCGGGCCCGGACGCGCGTCGGCTGAACGGCCTGTGCCGGGACGTGACGGAACGCCGGCTCGCGGCGGAGCGGCTGAAGGAGCAGGAGGCGGAGCTGGTGCGGAGCGAACTGCGGCACCGCGTTCTCTTCGAGCGGAACCTTCTCCCGATGTGGATCTGCGACGCGCAGTCGTGGCGGATGGTCCTGGTTAACGACGCCGCGCTGAAGGCCTACGGCTATTCCAGGGAGGAGTTCCTCGGCATGACGCTGCCGTTTCTGGAGCCCGAGGAGGACCGGGAGCCGAGCCGCGACGACCCTTCGGTCCACGGCCCGAGGCGGCTGGTGCGGCACATCCGGAAAAACCGTTCGATCATCATGGTGGACCTGTTCTGCCAGCCGGTTTCGCTGGAGGGGCGCGAGATGCGGCTGGTGGTCGCGCACGACGTGACCGCGCGGGTGCAGGCCGAGCGCGACCTGCGCCGGAGCCGGGAACGCTTGGAGCTGGTCATGGCCGGGGCCGATCTCGGCACTTGGGAATGGGACATGGTCACGGACGAGGTCGTCATGAGCGAACGGCTCCTGCTCCTGCTCGGGCACGGGATCGGCGAACGGCTTGGAAGCCTCGCGGCCTGGCGCGAACGGTCCCATCCGGACGACCTGAAGCGTCTGGTCCAGCGGGTGCAGGGCCATCTGGCGGGCCGCAGCCCGGTGCTGGAATGCGAGCTGAGGATCCGCAGCGGCACCGGTCAATGGGTCTGGATCAACCTCCGAGGCGCGGTCGTGGAGCGCGGGCCGGACGGTTCGCCCCTCCGCATGATGGGCACCTACCTGGACATCAACGCACGCAAGGAGGCCGAGGCCTCCTTCCAGGCCATCGCCCATCGGCTCCGCCTAGCCACGCACGCGGCCGGCATCGGCGTGTGGGAATGGGACGTGCCGACGAGCCGGGTCTCTTGGGATTCCCAGATGAGGAGCCTCCACGGCCTGGCCGAGGACGCGGGGCCGGCGGACCTGAACGGCTGGCTCGGCCTGATCGCGACGGAGGACCGCACGGGCGTCTGGCTGGCGATGAGCCGGTTGCTGGAGGAAGGGGCCGATTACCGGATCGAATACCGCGTCCGCCTGCCGGACGGCGGCACGCGCCACATCAATTCCTTCGGCACGATCGACCGGGACGTGGCGGGGAATCCGCTCCGTGTCGTGGGCGTGAACTACGACGTGACCAGCCGGAAGCTGGCCGAGATCGAGATCCGCAGCCTGAACCAGGATCTGGAACGCCGCGTCGCGGTCCGGACGGCGGAACTGGAAGCGACGAACCGGGAGCTGGAAGCCTTCAGCTACTCGGTCTCCCACGACCTGCGGGCGCCGCTGCGGGCGGTGGACGGCTTCAGCCTGGCCTTGGCCGAGGACGCCGGACCGGTGCTCGACCCCATCAGCCGGAGCCATCTGGACCGCATCCGCTCGGCGGCCCGGCGCATGGGGCAGCTGATCGACGATCTCCTGCACCTGTCCCGGGTGACGCGGGTGGCGCTGAAGCGGGTGCCGGTGGACGTGTCGGCGCTGGCATGGGAGGTGGCCCAGGCGCTCTCCGCGCAGGCGGAGGGCCGGCAGGTCCAGGTGTCGATCACCGCCGGTATGAGGGCGCACGCCGACGAGGGGCTGCTGCGCATCGTGCTGGAGAACCTGATCGGCAACGCCTTCAAGTTCACCTCCAAGCGGGACTGTCCCGTGATCGAGATCGGGGCCGAGGCCGGAGAATCCGGGACGGTGTTCCACGTCCGGGACAACGGCGCGGGGTTCGACATGGGCTATGCCGGGAAACTGTTCGGCGCGTTCCAGCGGCTGCACGGCCGGGACGAGTTCCCGGGCACCGGCATCGGCCTGGCCACCTGCCAGCGGATCGTCCACCGGCACGGCGGCCGGATCTGGGTGGACGCGGCGGTGGAGAAGGGCGCGACCTTCTTTTTTACGCTCGACCCGGACGCCTCTTTCAGGGCAGATAGCCCAGACTTCCAAACCACGCCGCGCTCCACATCATGACGATGACTTCCAGGCCGATCCTGCTGGTCGAGGACAACCCCGACGACGAAATGCTCACGCTGCGCGCGCTGCGCGGTCACAAGATTTCGAACGAGGTGGTCATCACCCGGGACGGGGCCGAGGCCCTCGACTACCTGATGGGCCGGGGCGGCTTCGCGACGCGCGATCTCGGCCAGCTCCCCGCGCTCGTGCTGCTGGACATCAAGCTGCCCAAGGTGAACGGCATCGAGGTGCTCAGCCAGATCAAGGGCAGCCCCGAGACCAAGGGCATCCCGGTCGTCATGCTCACCTCCTCCAAGGAGGACCAGGACCTCGTGGCCAGCTACAGCCTGGGGGCCAACAGCTACGTGAGGAAGCCGGTCGCCTTCGAGGACTTCTACGAGGCCGTCGGGCAGGTGGGGGCCTACTGGTTGGGGTTGAACGAATCCCTCCCTTCCACCGTCTGAACCGGACGTGAAACGGCCCCTCAAAGTCCTGCTGGTGGAGGATTCCCCGGACGACGCGGACTTGGCGCTGGGGCAGTTGAGGCGCGCGGGCTACGACGTGCGGGCCAAGGTGGTCGAATCCGCCGCCGGGTTCATGGCCGCCCTCGGCGAGGAGCCCTGGGATCTCGTCCTCTCCGACTACCAGTTGCCTTCCTTCACCGGAATCGAGGCGCTCCGCCTGCTGCGCACCGCCCGCCACGACACCCCGTTCGTGCTCATTTCCGGCACGGTGGGCGAAGACGTCGCCGTCGAGGCGATGAAGGCCGGGGCCAACGACTATCTCCTCAAGCAGAGCCTCGTCCGCCTCGGGCCCGCCGTGGAGCGCGAGCTCCGCGAGGCGGAGAACCGGCGGCTCAAGGAATCCGCCGAACGCGCCCTGCGCGAGAGCGAGCAGCGCCTCTCGGCCGTGGTCCAGACCGCGATGGACGCCATCATCACGGTGGACGGGGCGTTCCGCATCGTCCTCTTCAACGGCGCGGCCGAGCGGATGTTCCTCCGGTCCGCCGCCGACGCCATCGGCCAGCCGATCCATGCGCTGATCCCCCGGCTCTTCGCCGAGAACCGCGTCGGCGGCCCAGAGTCCCGCGAGCAGGTCTTTTCCGGGCTGCGTTCGGACGGCGAGGAGTTCCCCATCGAGGCCTCCATCGCCCGCAGCGAGATCGGCGGGCAGACGCTCTTCACCGTCATCCTGCGCGACATCTCGGACCGGGTGCGGGCCGAGGAGGACCGGGATCGGCTGGAGTTCCAGCTGCGCCACGCGCAGAAGATGGAGGCCATCGGCGTCCTCGCGGGCGGCATCGCGCATGACTTCAACAACATCCTCGGCACGATCCTCGGGAACGCCGAACTGGCCCGCTACGACGTGCCGGATGAGCATCCTGCGCGGGAATCCCTGGAGGCCATCCTCAAAGCCTCCGAGCGCGCCCGCGAACTGGTCCGCCAGATCCTCGCCTTCAGCCGCCGATCCCTCCCCAGCCAGAGCGTGATCCGGCCCGACGAGGAGACGATGGACGCCTGCCGTCTCCTGCGCGCGACCATTCCCGCCGGCATCGACGTGGAGACGGTGGTCGAGCCCAAGACGCCGCGCATCCGCGCCGACCCGACGCAGTTCCACCAGGTGCTGATCAACCTCGTCACCAATGCCCTCCAGGCCGTGGCGTCGCAGGGCGGGAAGATCCGGATCGCCGTCGGCCCCGCGTTCATCCAGTCGGCCTCGGCGGAGCGGCCCGCACTGGGCCGGTATTGCCGCCTGGCCGTTTCGGACAACGGCAGCGGCATCGATCCCAAGCTGCGCAGCCGCATCTTCGATCCCTTCTTCACCACCAAGGGACCGGGCAGCGGCACCGGCCTCGGGCTTTCCGTCGTCCACGGGATCGTCAACACCTACGGCGGCTTCATCGAGGTGGACAGCCAGCCGGGACAAGGCTCCAGCTTCCAGGTCTATTTTCCGGCGGTGGATACGGCGGAGACCCCGGCCGAACCGGCGGCCGAGCTGCCGATGGGCCAAGGGGAGGAAATCCTGATCCTCGACGACGAGCTGCTGTTGCTCGACGCGCTGCGGCGGCTGCTGGAAAAGCGGAACTACCGCCCCGTCGTCGTTTCCCGGCCGGAGATGGCGCAGTCGGCCCTGGAAGATCCGGCCCACCGCATCCGGCTGGCCATCCTCGACTACGCCATGCCCGGATCGTCCGGGCTCGATGTCGCCGCTTCTCTGGTCAAGTGCCGCCCCGGACTGCCGATCATCCTGGTCAGCGGCAACCCCGGAGGAGTCTCCGAGGAGGCGGCGCGCAGTGTCGGCATCCGAGAGATCTTCACCAAACCGGTGAGGGCGGCCGATCTCCTGCCCGCGCTGTCCCGGCTGTTGGGCACCGAACCCTTGAAACCATGAGCGCGGTCTTGCTGGTCGATGATGATGACGGGTTCCGCCATGCGATGGGGCGGATCCTGAGGGGCGCGGGCCACACCGTGCAGGAGCTGGCCAGCGGGCAGGAGGTGCCCCGCGTGCTCCACGACACGAAGATCGACGTGCTCGTCACGGACCTGATCATGCCCGATGTCGAGGGGCTGGAGACCATCCGCACCGTCCGTCGCCACCATCCCGGCCTGCCCATCATCGCGATCTCCGGCGGTGGCCGGTTGACCCCGGAAAGCTACCTCACGATGGCGCGGGGCGTGGGGGCCAATCGCGTCCTCGCCAAGCCGTTCGAGCCGTCGGCGCTGGTGGCCATGATCGAGACCCTGACGGCCCGCGCCGAGTGACGCGGCTGGGTCTGTTCCTTCAGCGCTTTTCCAGCACCAGCGCGCTCCGGCCCACCGCGCTGGGCACCTGGGCGATGGGTTCCAGCCCGAAGTCCTGGCCGATCCCCTCGATCTCCCGCGTCGAATAGCACCGTCCTTGCGTGATGTGCAGCAGCACCACGGAGTATTCCGCCACGGACAGCGGCCCGTCCTTCTCCGGCGAAAGAAACGCGTCGTGGACGATCAGCCAACCGCCCTTCTCCAGCGCTTCGGCGGACGCCTTCATCAGTTGCCGCACCACCGGCAGATCCCAGTCGTGCAGCACGTTCGAGTAGAGGTGGACGTCGTGTCCCGAGGGCAACGGTTCCACCAGCATGTCGCCCGCGACGGTGCCGACGCGGTCCGAGAATCCGCGCTTGGCGATGGCCCGGGCCGCGATTCGGTCCACCGGCGGCTTGTCCAGCACCGTGCCGCGCAGGTTCGGAAAACGGGCCGCGAAGGCGCACGCGTAAACGCCCGAACCGCCCGCGATGTCGAGCACCCTTCGTTTGCCGGAAAGATCCAGGTTCGCCGCCAAGGCCTGCGAGAGCAGCACGCCCCGGCAATCCATCATGGCGGTGAACTCTTCGGCGAACGCTTCGCTCTCCATCGCCTTGTGCCAATCGCCCTGGTCCTTGCGCGCCGCGAAGTTCGCCGGCCGATCCGTGCGGAGAATCTCCAGCAGATCGCGCGCGATGGGCCGGTCCTTCAACTTGGGATAGTAGGGCGCGAGGTTCCACGGCGAACCCGCGACGGTGTGTTCCCGTCCGGCGGCGGTGACGGAAAGAAGATCGCCTTCCCGCCGCAGCAGCCCGAGCGAGACCAGCAGCGTCGTCATCACGTCGAGCGGGCGGGGATGGAACCCGAAGTGGGCTCCGATCTCGGCCAGGGTTTTCGGGCCGACGCCATTCAGCCAGGTGAAGAAATCGAGTTCCACCAGGGCCACGTCGAGCATGTCCACCGCGTAGAACCCGTCGCGGTAGCGGTAGAGCTGCGATGGATCGGTTTGCGGCGCGGTGGTCAGGTCGAACATGCGCCGGACTGTGCCGCAGCCGCCGGGTGCGTCCAGCGCGCATTCCCGATCAGCGTTTCCGCCAATGGGCCGAGCGATAGGTCAGTTCGCCCTCCGCCAAGGCGCGGTAGATGCGCGAGCCTTGGACGCCGGCGAAGTCGCGGCCGAGCCCGTGCAGGAACTTCGGCAGATGCCGCTGGACCAGGTCCAGCGAACGGGCCGAATTGCGGTCCATGCCGCGCCGGACTTCCACGCCGATGTCGCGCGTGCAGACGTGTTCCAACGGCGATGAGGAGAAGTCCTTGTCCCAGCTCTGCATCCCGTCCGCGAACCGGAAGTCGGCGTAGAGCAACGATCCGCCGGGAACGAGCACCCGCGCGACTTCCCGGAGGAAGGCGGGGAAATCGGGATAGCAGTGCGACGCCTCCACGTTGACCACGGCGTCGAACGTCGCGTCGGCGAAAGGCAGGCGACAGGCGTTGCCGCGCACAAAGGACAGGCCGGGCACAGCGTGTCGTCGGCGGCAAAACGCGATCCCCGCCGGATTCAGATCGAGCCCGGTGTATTCCGCGGGCCGAAAGGTGCGGCTCAGATACGACGCGCCGCCACCATGGCCGCAACTGACCTCCAGCACCCTTTTTCCGCGCAGGTCGATTTGGGAACCGACGTGGTGGTAGAGCTGGATGCAGGCGCGGTTCGGTTCGTCTTCCTCGGAAAGAACCGGAGCGGGAACGCCCCTCGCTTCCTCGAAGGCGTAGTTGAAGAACAGCACGTCGTCCGCGCGCAGGCGCCGCGTCAGGTAGGGATACCAGAGCCGCCAGATCGCCTGCCGCGCGGGCGCGAAGGAGAAGAGCCGGTCAACGATGGACACGGTTCTCGGTGGAGGGACGGCGTGCGCGGAGCTGGACGCCTTTGCGGGCGAGGCACGCATCGAGCGCCGTCGTGTAGATGTCGCCGAGGGCGCCGGGCTGCGCGACCGTCATGTTGAGATCGCGCAACCGGCCGTCGTGCACGCCGTAGATCCAGCCGTGGATCGTCAGCTCCTGGCCGCGCGCCCAGGCGTCCTGGACGATGGTGGTCTGGGAGACGTTGACCGCCTGCTCGATGACGTTCAGCTCGCAAAGCATGTCCACCTTCGCCCGCTCCTCGGGCAATTCGTCGAGGATCGGCCCGTGCATGTGCCGCACGTCCTGCACATGGCGCAGCCAGTTGTCGATGAGGCCGAGCTTCCGGTTCTGCAACGCCGCCGCCACGCCACCGCAACCGTAGTGCCCGGTCACGATGATGTGCTTCACCTTCAGCACGTCCACCGCGAACTGGACGACCGATAGGCAGTTCAGGTCCGAGTGGACGACGACGTTGGCCACGTTGCGATGGACGAAGAGCTCGCCGGGCAGGAGGCCGACGATCTCGTTGGCCGGCACGCGGCTGTCCGAGCAGCCGATCCAGAGATATTCCGGGGCCTGCTGGTTGGAGAGCTTCTTGAAAAAATCCGGGTCCTTCTGGCGGATGGCTTCGGACCAGGCGACGTTTTGGCTGAAGAGGTTTCCTAGAGTGCTCACGGGAACGGATGTTTAGCCCACAGCGGGGACACCCGGCAACTGCTCAGGTGGGCCGGGAAAAAAACGGGGAAAACGCGGAAGTGGTGGAGCCTAGGGGGTTCGAACCCCTGACCTTCTCATTGCGAACGAGACGCTCTACCAACTGAGCTAAGACCCCAACCGCGACCGGCATCGTTAGAGACTGCCCGCGTCGCCAGCAAGCCATTTTTCCGCAGCCAACGTTGCGATCATCCTGGGCTCGTAGGTTCATCCGATAATGGGCCGCATTTCTTCCATCGGAGCCTTCGCGGCTTCGAGGGAGCAGGCTACAAGCCTGTCCCGAAGGTTTTTGAACGTGCTGCCAACCCTGCTTGAAGCTGCGGCACTCGCGCAGAACAGGAAACGACGTCGCGCAGGTTTCTGGATGAAACGAAAAAAGCCCCGGCCGGAGCCGGGGCTTTCGCAGAATGATTGGAACGGACCGCTTAGTAGCGGTTGCGTCCGCCGCCACCGCCGCCACCGCCGCGGTATCCACCGCCGCCGCCGCCGGAACGCTCTTCGCGGGGCTTGGCGACGTTGACCGTGAGGTCACGGCCATCGACCGAACGGCCGCTCAGACCGGAGATCGCCGCTTCCGCTTCCTGGGCGGAGTTCATGGTGACGAAGCCGAAGCCGCGGGAACGGCCGGTGTCGCGGTCGGTCATGACGGCGACTTCGTTGACGGCGCCGAATTCGGAGAAGGCTTCGCGAAGCGAGGCTTCCGTGGTGTTGAAGGAGAGATTTCCGACAAACAGTTTGCTGCTCATGTGATGATATCTGTTCTGAACTAACCGGGTCCTTATCCAGACTGTTCCCGACGATCGGGTCTAAAAATCATCACTGAATCATCTTCAACTGAGGATTTGCCATGCCTTGAGGGTTCCGAGCTACTCGACAGGGGTGCAAGCTGACTGGATTGGCCGAAGTAGCAACGTATATCGCAAAATCTTTTCGCATCGTGCTGGCCGGGCTGAAACGGTGCGCTGCTCCCGTGGCGTAGTTTCGGCGTGCAGGGCCGGGATGGATTGTGGCGTGATCGGCCCGTGAGAGCGGTTCTTCAACGGGTGTCCGAAGCCTCGGTCCGATCG
>CAMLMI010000033.1 GCA_946480965.1 uncultured Verrucomicrobiales bacterium
TACGAGCTGAAGACCGCTTTCAGCCTCCACGCCTATCTCTGCTCCGAGCACATGCTGGCGTTGCGCGCCCGCATTGGCGAAATGCGCGAACCGCCCCTCGGACTCGAAGTCGTGCCATCGGAACCGTTGGCCGTTTTCTTCGACGAAATTCTCGCGGCTCCCGACACCCCTTCGCTCCTCCTCGGCCTCTACGAAAAGGCCGTCCCTGCGCTCGACGCCGCCCTCGCCCGGCACCAAGCCGACACCAATCCCCTGGCCGATGCCCCCACGGTGCGCGTGCTGCGTTTCGCCCGGCTGGAACTGGCGGACCTGCTCAAATTCGGAGCCCAAGCCGTGGCCTCGTTGGTGGACGAGAAAGCCCGCGCTCGCCACGCCGACTCGCTCACGTTGCTAGGCCGATGCCTCGCCGCCGCCGGTGGCTTGGATGGCTCGGACGAACCTTCAGCCACTCCGTTGGTTCGCCTCCATTCCGCGCGGCCCTACGCCTACGATCCCAAACCGCAGCGCGACGAACGCTTCGCCGATCTTTGGAACCAAGGCGTGAACGCCGAGACCTTCCTGCACGATCCGGAAATGCCCGCGAAGGCCAAGACCTTGATGCTCTACTTCCGCCGCATCCGGGAGATCGACGTGCCGGAGATGATGGCCAGCATCGTCGCGCAGACCCCGGGCAAACCCGCCGCCTACTACCGCGACATGTCGCGTCAGGTCTGGGATGAGGCGCGGCACGCCTTGATGGGCGAGGTAGGCTTCGTCTCGCAGGGCATCGACTGGCGGCTGGCGCGCATCACCTGGAACTGGTCCTACCGGCTGAACACCGAGTGTTCCCCCATCGAGCGCCACGCCGTGCTCTACTTCATCGAACAGGGTCTGATGGGCCGGAACGGCAAACGCTACGAGATGGAGGTCGGCGACGAGTCGGGCGATCCCTTGGCCGCTCTCTTCCAAGACTACGACTGGGCCGACGAAGTGCTCCACGCCCGCATCGGCCGCGACTGGTATGTCTCCGCCATCGGCGACTCCACGAAGGCCATCGCCTACGGCGACGAATGCTGGTCCAAGATCACCGGCAACTGGCGAGCGGTCCTCGAAGACGGCCTGACCCGTCACGAGAACTGGTGGCCCGAACTCTACCGCGCCGCCTGCCGGAGCTGGGGCGTGGAACCCGATCCCAAAGTCCTCGCCTACAACCAGAGCTACGAAGGCAAACGCGCCGACCTGAAGGCCGTTTCGTTCTCCGGCTGATCCATCGTCCCGCGATGAAGCTGAAACTCATCCGCCATCTCTGGGGCGTGACCGGTTCGTGGGAAGAAACGTTTCCCCGGTTCGCCGAGCTCGGCTTCACCGGCATCGAAGCGCCATTGCCCGCCAAGCCCGACGAGCGCCGTTTCCGGAAGCTGCTCGATCAACACGGCTTCGCCTACATCCCGCAGATCTTCTCCGCCGGAGCCGACGCGGCGGAACACGCGCGTTCCTTCACCGAACAGCTCCACGCCGCAGCCGACTGGGCTCCGCTCCTGGTCAACGCCCATAGCGGCCTCGACGCCTGGGACGACGTGGAATCTTGCCGTTACTTCGAGGCAGCCTTGGAGGCCGAGTTGGCGAGTGGCACGCCCGTCGCCCATGAAACCCATCGGGGCCGCATCCTCTTCAATCCCTGGGTCACGGTGCGGATGCTCGACCGCTTCCCGGACCTCCGCCTCTGCTGCGACTTCAGCCATTGGGTCTGTGTGGCCGAGCGGTTGCTCGACGACCAGATGGAAGCCATCGCCAAGGCGGCGGAACACTGCATCCATCTCCACGCCCGTGTGGGCCACGAACAAGGTCCGCAAGTGTCCGACCCGCGCGCGCCAGAATACGCCCCGCACCTCGCGGCCCACGAACGCTGGTGGCGGACCGTCTGGACCGCCCAGCTCCGGCACGGCGACAAGGCCACGACGCTGACGCCCGAGTTTGGCCCGCCGGGCTATCTCCAAACCCTGCCCCACACCCGGATGCCCGTGGCCGACCTGTGGGAGACCTGCCATTGGCAAGCCGCCCGGCAGGCCGACCAGTTCGCGGCCTGGAAAAAGGCGCTCTGACCCTGGCCGAGCCCAACCAGCGGAGCCCGACAAAACAGTTGCCTCCGGACCGGAAGATGGAGCAGCTTTTCCACCCCTCGGCGGAGAGATGGCTGAGTGGTTTAAGGCACACGCCTGGAAAGCGTGCGTAGGTAACACTACCGGGGGTTCGAATCCCCCTCTCTCCGCCACTTGGTTCCCACCCTTCCAAACAACCAGCTTCGTTGCCCCGAGCGATGCCCGGCGGGCACGGATCGATGGTTGCCCGGGACAGCGCACTGGCCGAGGGCCGAGCCGGCCGGCAATCTCCGCCCCGTTTCCATGAAAGCCACGTTGCTCGCCATTCTCACCGGGTTCTTTCTCGTCGGCTGCGCTTCGTCGAAGCCCGACGCCGCTTCGCGCCCGCCGAACATCGTCCTCATCTTCTGCGACGATCTCGGTTACGGGGATGTGGGCTGCTACGGTTCGAAGATTCCCACGCCGAACATCGACCGGATGGCGCGGGAAGGCGTGCGCTTCACCGATTTCTACGTCGGCCAAGCGGTCTGTTCCGCGTCGCGGGCGGCGTTGATGACGGGCTGTTATCCGGCTCGGGTCGGAATCCAGGGCGCGCTGGGGCCGAGGTCGAAGATCGGCTTGAACCCGGCGGAATGGACGATGGCCGAGGCGTTGAAATCGCGCGGCTACGCCACCGCCATCCACGGCAAGTGGCACTTGGGCGACGCGCCCGAATTCCTGCCCACGCGGCACGGTTTCGACGAGTGGTTCGGCCTGCCCTACTCGAACGACATGTGGCCGAACCATCCCACGGACCGGAGCTACCCACCGTTGCCCCTCTATGTCAACGAGACCGTCGTCCAGCTCATGCCCGACCAGTCGCTCCTCACGAAGCAATGCACCGAACGGGCGGTGCGTTTCATCGAACGAAACCAAGATCGGCCCTTCTTCCTCTACGTGCCGCACCCGATGCCGCATGTGCCGCTCTTCGCGTCGAAGGAGTTCGAGGGCCGCACCGGCCAAGGGCTCTACGCGGACGTCATCGCGGAGATCGACTGGTCCGTGGGCGAGATCCTCGCGGCGCTGAAACAGCACGGGCTCGACGACGATACGCTCGTGGTCTTCACCTCCGACAACGGCCCTTGGCAGGTCTTCGGCAACCACGCCGGGCAAACGGGCGGTTTGCGCGAGAGCAAGGGCACGAGCTTCGAGGGCGGCGTGCGGGTGCCGTTCATCGCGCGTTGGCCGAAGCAGATTCCCGCCGGCCGGGTGCAGCGTGAATTCGCCGGGACCATCGACCTGCTGCCCACGTTCGCCGCGTTCGCGGGAGCGGATCTGCCACAGGACCGGAAGATCGACGGAGCCGACATCGCCTCCCTGCTTCGTGCCCGGCGCGGCGCGACCCAACCCCGCGAAGCCCAGATCATCCACTACGGCCGCCATCTCGACGCGGTCCGCAGCGGCGAGTGGAAGCTGCATCTGGCCCACGACTACCGGACCATCGCCAGCACCGGCAACGACGGGGCGATGGGCCGCTACGGCAGCGCCCGCATTGGCTCCAGCCTGTTCAACCTGCGAACCGATCCCGGCGAAACCCGCGATGTTTCCGCCCAGCATCCCGACGTGGTGGAGCGTCTGCGGAAGATCGCGGAAGCCGCGCGCGACGATCTCGGCGACACGCAGCCGAACCGTGAGGGTCGGGGCGTGCGGTCGCCGGGCCGGGTGCCGTAGGCCGACGCATCCCGGAGGCACCGGTGTTTTGCCCGTGCGGTCGGTGCTGCCGGGTCTTCCGGCGCACCGGGCCGTGCGTCGGAAGACGCCGGAACGGTGGTCAGATTGGCCTAGACTTCGCCGTCCGCCGGGGCTGACTTTCGGGACTGAACATTCCCGGAACTTCCACGCCGCCTTTTCCCGTTCTGCCGTTCCTCGGCGACTTCCGGCGAATCCGCATGAACGCGCAGCAGCAGCCCCATGGAAACGCGGCCTTCCAGTTCTGGATCGTCGTCGGCCTCGCGCTGTTCCTCGCGGGTCGCGGCGCAGCGGCGGAGCCCTACCGGCCGGCGTTCAGCGATCCGCTGGAGGAGCCGTGGCGCTGGCGGTCGTTCCCGGAGCTGAGCGGCCTGGGCGCGCAGTGCCTGGCGGAAGCGGCCGACGGCTCGATCTGGTTCGGCACGGTGGACGGAGCCTGGAGCTATGACGGGTTCGACTGGGCGTCCCATTCCACGCTCGAAGGGCTGTCCGGCGGCGTGGCCACGTTTTGCCGCGCAAGCGACGGCACGCTCCACGCCGGGGGCCGGTGGGGCATCCGGCGGCTGGAAGGGACGAACTGGTCGCGGGCCTTTCCGCCGCAGGGGCGGAGCTTCGGCGAGGTCCGCAGGCTCCTGGCCGGACGCGACGGGTCTGTATGGGCGGCCACGTCCTGGGGCGCGCTGCGGCTGAAGCACGGCCAGGCGACGCTCTTCACCGAGGGCGACACGGCCCTGCGCCTGGCGGCGGACACGACCGGGCTTTTCGCCGCCGTCCACACAATGCCCGCGCCGGTGCTGGAGGAGCTGCGGAACGGGGCCGCTCCGCCCCGAAGGCACGACCTGGCGGACATCGGCGAGGACCCGTCCGGCCGCGTCTGGCTGGCGACGACGTCCGGGGAAGTTCTCTCGTTCCGGCCCGAGACCGCGCCCGGCGGGGGCGAATGGACGCTGCACAACGAGGCGGACGGCATGGCGTGCGGCCGCGACCCGTCGCTGCTGGCGCTGCGCGACGGAACGGTCTGGGTCACGTATGGAGCCTCCTCGGGCCACGCCAACCTCTTCGGCGACGGCGTCTGGCGGGCGATCCGGCTGGAGGACCTCGGAATGCCCGGGGACTGCGGCCATCTGATCCAGACGCGGGACGGAGCGGTGTGGTTCTCCGGCCGTTATGTCATCGGCGTGCACCGGGACGGCGTCTGGCGCGCCTACCGGAAACCGGAGTTCCCCATCCCGAGCGCGCGCAACAGCCTGCTGGAATCGTCCGACGGCGCCCTCTGGATCGCCGGCCCGGACACCGAGGTGCAGCGCATCGACCACCTGACCCCGCGTTGGGAGACCTTCAGGGACCTGAACTTCCACTGGGAAAGCCCGGCAGGGTCCAAGTGGTTCCTGCACCGTGACGGTTCGGTGGTGGTGCACGAAGGGGGAAGCTGGACGCGGCACGGAACGGAGGACGGCGTGATCGACACGCCGGTGCTGCTGCTGGGCACGCGGCGCGGCGCGGTCTGGGCGGCGGGCAGCCACGGCCACACGGCGGCCACGGCGCGTTTCGCCGACGGGCGCTGGACCCGGTTCATCCACGGCGAGTTCTCCTGGGGCGTGGAGTGGCGGAACGCGCTGGAGTCCTCGGACGGATCGGTCTGGTTCGCCGCCGCCGTGGATTCGTCCGGCCCCAAGGAACACCGCGTCGGCCTGCTCCGGTTCCACAACGGCGTCTGGCACCACCACCATCAGCCGGGACGCGCGCCGAGCGGAGGCGGCGACCCGAATCCCGCGATCCTGCTCCCGGCCACCCAAAGGCCCGAGCCGGTGGGCAAGTTCCTCAGCCTGGGCGAATCGCCGGACGGAAAGATCTGGGCCGGCCGCAATCTCGTCGTTTTCCATGACGGCCAGAAATGGAGCACCTTCGCCCCCGCGCCGGAGCTTCGCCTCGGCGTCGTCGAGACGATGTTCACCGACCGGGCGACGAACCTGTGGATCGGCACCCGCCAGTTCGGCGCGACCCGTTTCGACGGCCGCGCATGGCACCGGTTCCAGGGCAAGGACAGCCTGGTGGCCAATTCCGTGCGCTCCCTCGCGCAGACGGCGGACGGCACGGTCTGGGCCGCCACGGACCGGGGGGCCAGCCGGTTCGACGGCCACGGTTGGACGGCGGACCTGTTGCCGGCGCAACTGGCGGTGCCGCACGACGGCGGCGCGTTCAAGGCCGACGCCGCAGGCGACCTGTGGATCAACCGATTCCCCCCCGAATGGACCCGTCGGGCCTGGCCGAAGGCGACGCCGAGCGCGGTGGCCAAGGGCGGCTTCTGGACCGTGCGCCACCGCTTCCGTGGAATCCCGCCGGAGACGCGGATCATCTCCGGACCGAAGGAGGTCTCCCATCACGGCAACCTCGCCGTGCATTGGAGCGGCGCGACGCCCTGGCGGGAACCGGCCGAATCGCGCCTCCGCTTCTCCTACCGGCTGGACGACGGCCCGTGGTCGGAGTTCCTGGACACCCCGGGGCATTCGTTCTTCAGCCTGTCACCGGGGCCGCACCGGGTGGAGGTGCGGGCGCGGGACCAGGACTTCAACGTGGACCCCACCCCGGCCGTGCTCGGCTTCACCGTGCTGCCCCCGGTATGGCGGCAAGGATGGTTCGTGCTCCTCATCTGCCTGCTCACCGGAACGGCCGTCGCTCAGACCGTCCGCGTGGTGCTGGACCGGCGGCGGCTGCGCCGGGCCAACCGAGAGCTGGCCGCCGAGATCGAGGAACGCCAACGGACCCAGGAGGTGATGCGCGCGAGCAACGCGCGCTACGCCCGCGAGGAATCCGCCCTGATGACGCTGACCCGCGCCTTCGCCCAGCAGCCGCTCGGTGGGGACGGCCTCCTGCGCGAAGTGCTCCAGGTCGCGGCCGAAACTCTGGAGGTCGATCGCGCCGGGGTCTGGCGCTACGACGCCGGGAGCCGTTCCCTCACGTGCCGGGAACTCCACGTGCGCCGCGGCGGCCCGGGCCCCGGACCGGCCGCGCTCGAAGGGGGGCAATTCTCCGACTACTTCCGCGCTCTGGAGGAAGGCTCGGTCATCGCCGCGGATGACGCCCGGAACGATCCACGCACGGCCGGCTTCACGGAAGCCTACCTGCGCCCGAACGGCATCGGTGCGATGCTCGACGCTCCGATCCACGTCTCCGGCCGCGTCGCCGGGGTGTTCTGCGCTGAGCACGTCGGTCCGGCCCGCGCATGGACCGTGGACGAGCAGACCTTCGCCATCGCCGTGGCCAACGTGGTGTCGCTGCTGCTCGCCGAAGAGGGCCGCCAGGCCGTGGAGGAGCAGCTCCGGCAATCCCAGAAGCTCGAGGCCATCGGCCAGCTCGCCGGCGGCGTGGCCCACGACTTCAACAACATGCTCACCGTCGTGATCATGCAGGTGGATCTCGCGGCCATGGACGCGGATCTGCCCCGGCACATCCGCGACGGGCTGGGCGACATCCGCTCCGCCGTCCAGCGCGCCGCCAACCTCACCCGACAGCTCCTCCTCTTCAGCCGCCGCCAGCCCATGCAACCCAAGGTGCTGGACCTGAACGAAACCGTGACCTCCCTCGCCAAGATGCTCCAGCGCATCATCGGCGAGGACATCCGCCTCCTGCTCGCCCTCCATCCCGCCCCGCTCCCCGTCCGGGCCGACGGCGGGATGCTCGACCAGGTCCTGATGAACCTCGCGGTCAACGCCCGCGACGCCATGCCCGGCGGCGGCAGGCTCGCCTTGGCAACCGCCGAGACCGAGGTGGACGCCGAAACCGCGCGCCGCCATCCCGGGGTCTCCCCCGGCCGCTACGCCCGCCTGACCGTGTCGGACACCGGCACGGGCATCTCCCCGGAGAACCTGGAGCGGATCTTCGAGCCCTTCTTCACCACCAAGGAGCCGGGCAAGGGCACGGGGCTCGGTCTGGCCACGGTCTTCGGCATCGTCCAACAGCATGGCGGCTGGCTGGAGGTGTCTTCCACCGTGGGCCGGGGCACGGCCTTCCACGTCTTCCTCCCGCTCGCTCCCTCCGCCATCGGGCCGGAGACCGCCCCCGCCATCCGGACCGTTCCCCGGGGCGGAGGCGAGACGCTGCTCGTCGTGGAGGACGAGCTCCCGGTGCGCGCCCTGGCCCGGACCGCGCTGGAACGCGCCGGCTACCGCGTGCTGGAGGCCGCCAACGGCACCGAGGCCCTCCGCATCTGGGAGGACCGGCACGGCGAGGTGGATCTCCTCCTGGCCGATCTCGTGCTGCCCGGCGGCATGGGCGGAAGCGCCCTGGCCGACCGTCTCCGCGCCTCGCATCCGGGACTGAAGGTCGTCTTCACCAGCGGCTACAGCTCCGGATTCTCCGGCCGGGAACTCGACGTTTCCGCCCACGAAACCTTCCTCCAGAAACCCTTCGGCCCGGACCAGCTCCTGGAAACCGTCCGCCAGTGCCTGGACCGCTGAAACGCCTCCGCCCCGTCCGGTCTGGAATCCTTCGGCGAGCTTGTAAGTGACCGTCGCCGGGGATGAGCTATCGACAAGCCGTCCGGTTTGAACCGGCGGACTTGATGGCCCACATGAAAAAGATTCTCGGCATTGTTCTCCTTGGTTTGGTCGCCCTCGTGGCGGTGGTGGGGCTCGGCGGTTGCCGCGCCTACAACGGGCTCGTGGCCAAGTCGCAGGCCGTGGACAGCCAATGGGCCCAGGTGGAGAACGTCTATCAGCGGCGGGCCGATCTCATCCCCAACCTGGTGAACACCGTCTCCGGCGCGGCCAACTTCGAGAAATCCACCATCACCGAGGTCACCGCCGCCCGCGCCTCGGTCGGCCAGCTCAAGATCACGCCCGGGCAGGCCCCGCTCACCGCCGAACAATTGAAGCAGTTCCAGGCCGCGCAGGACGGGTTGTCCTCCGCGCTGTCCCGGCTGCTCGTCGTGGCCGAGAAGTATCCCGACCTGAAAGCCACGGCCAATTTCCGCGATCTCCAGGCCCAGCTCGAAGGCACGGAGAACCGCATCACCGTCGAACGTCAGCGCTTCAACGAAGTGGTCCAGTCCTACAACACCTCGGTGAAGCAGTTCCCGAACGTGCTTTTCGCCGGGTTGTTCGGCCATCAGACGCGGCCCTATTTCCAAGCCGCTCCGGGCAGCGACCAGGCGCCCAAGGTGGAGTTCAACTTCGGCCAACCGGCGGCCCAATAATTCCTCCGCCGTGAACGACTGTTCCCCTTCGCTGTCCGCGTCCGTCCTTCGGCGGATTGGCCTGCTCGTCGGACTCCTCGCGATGTTCCTTGCAGCCCTTGACGGTCGGGCAGCCACTCCGTTGCCGCCCGCGCCGGAGCGCTACATCGAGGACCAGGCCGGCGTGCTCCTGTCCGAGGTCCGCGAACGCCTCGTCCAACGGCTCGACGCCTTCGAGCGCGAAACCTCCAGCCAGATCGTGGTCGCGACCTACCGCCGTCTTCCGCCCGGCGCGGAGCTGAACGACTACGCCAACCGCCTGTTCCAAGCGTGGAAGATCGGCCAGGCCGGGAAGGACAACGGTGTGCTTCTGCTGATCTTCACCGACGACCGCAAGCTGCGCATCGAGGTTGGCTACGGACTGGAGGGCGCGATCCCCGACGCCTTGGCCAAACGGATCATCGAGGAACGGATCACGCCCCGCTTCCGCTCGGGCGACTACGGCGGGGGCATCGAGGAAGGCGTGGCGGCTCTGATCGAAGCGTCCAAGGGCGAATATCAGGGCACGGGACGAACGATGGCCTCGCGGGCGCTGCGCTCCAAGTTGCTGCCCTTTGCTTTCGTGGCGCTCATCGGCGGGGCCGTGATCGGCGCTCTGGTGCGGTTGAAGGTGGGCGCGGCGGTCACGGGCACGGAACGCGCAAGCGACGCCCTGTGGGGCGCGCTCATCGGTGGCTTCGGCCATCTTTTGGCCGTTCTGCTGCTGGGCACCCAGAAGGCGGACGGAACGGTCATCGTGCTCGTCATTACCTGGATTCTGCTGCTGGCCACGCGCAACGGCATCGAGTTCGGCAATGGCCACCGCCGCCAACACGGTGGCTGGACCGGAGGTTGGGGCGGTGGCGGCTCCGGCGGCTGGGGTTCCGGGGGCGGCTTTGGCGGCGGCGGAGGCTTCAGCGGGGGTGGGGGCCGTTCCGGCGGCGGTGGCGCGAGCGGCGGTTGGTGAGATTCCCATGAGACCGAAATCCTTTCTCGAACAGCTCAACGACACGACGATCCTCCAGGCCATCGCCGACGCCGAGGCCCGTTCCTCCGGCGAAGTCCGCATCTATGTGACGCGCCACGCGGCCAAGGACGTCCTAGCCGAAGCCGCCGAAGCCTTCACCCGCCTCGGCATGCGCCGGACCGCGCTGCGCAACGGCGTCCTCCTCTACTTCGCTCCGAAATCCCAGCAGTTCGCCATCGTCGGCGACGAAGCCATCCACGCCCGCTGCGGCCAGGAATTCTGGACCCAGGTCAGCGCCGCGATGTCCGACCGTTTCAAGGCGGGCGAATTCACCACCGGCGTGCTCGCCGGCATCACCCGCGTCGGCGAACTGTTGGCCAAACATTTCCCCCGCTCCGGCGATGACCGGAACGAACTGCCCGACCGCGTCGAGCGCGATTGAGCCGGTGCAAGGTAGGTCAGGCTTCCAGCCTGACCCGGAGGGCGTGGACCGGGTCGAACGCCTAACCGTCTGGGTGGCTCCGCCCAGACTTCGCGGACAGGCTGGAAGCTCAGTCCTACAGCGGCGGATGCCCGTTAGAATCCCCTTTCCACGCGGGTTCCGTTGCCCTTCACTTTGGACCGCTTTTTTATCCGAACATGAAAATCGTCCTCGCTTACTCCGGCGGCCTCGACACCTCGGTGCTGCTCTCTTGGATCAAAGACACCTACGGCAACGCCGAGATGATCGCCTTCTGCGCCAACATCGGTCAGGAAGATGAACTCAAGGGCTTGGAGAAAAAGGCCAAGAAGACCGGCGCGTCCAAGATCTACATCGACGACCTCCAGGAGGAATTCGCCAGCGACTTCATCTACCCGATGCTCCGCGCCGGTGCGATCTACGAAGGCCAATACTTCCTCGGCACCAGCATCGCGCGCCCGCTCATCGCCAAGCGCATGGTCGAGATCGCCAAAGCCGAAGGCGCCGACGCCATCACCCACGGCGCCACCGGCAAGGGCAACGACCAGGTGCGTTTCGAGCTGACCGCCGCCGCGCTCGCGCCCGAACTCCAGATCATCGCCCCGTGGCGCGACGAGCGTTACCGGAAGGATTTCCCCGGTCGCCAGGAGATGATCGACTACTGCGCCGCGAAGGGCATCCCCGTGCAGGCTTCCGCCAAGAAGCCCTATTCGATGGACCGCAACCTCCTGCACATCTCCTACGAGGCCGGCATCCTCGAAGACCCGTGGTATGACAGCTTCGATCCGAAGAAGAACCGCGATTACTTCACCACGCTCTCCGTGCTGCCCGAAGACGCACCGGACAAGCCGGAGCATGTCGAACTGGATTTCGTGAAGGGCGATTGCGTCGCGGTGAACGGCAAGAAGCTCACGCCGCTTCAGGTCATGAAGACGCTGAACAAGCTAGGCGGCAAACACGGCGTCGGCCGCGTGGACATGGTCGAGAACCGCTTCGTCGGCATGAAGAGCCGCGGCGTTTATGAAACTCCCGGCGGCAGCATCCTGCACTACGCGCATCGCCAGATGGAAAGCCTCACGATGGACCGCGAAGTCATGCACCAGCGCGACGCGTTGATCCCGAAGTATGCCGAACTCGTTTACAACGGCTTCTGGTATGCGCCCGAGCGCCTCGCCCTCCAGGCTTACGTCGAAGAATCGCAGAAGAACGTCACCGGCACCGTGCGCGTGAAGCTCTACAAGGGCGGCCTCTACGTGGCGGGCCGCAAGTCGAAGTTCAGCATGTATAACCCGCACATCGCCACAATGGAGGCCGACCCGACCAAGGCCTACAACCAGGACGACGCCACCGGCTTCATCCGCCTCAACGGCCTCCGCCTCCGGGTCAACAGCACCGTCAACGGTGCCAAGAACCTGAAGGGCTGATCGCCGTCGCCGCCGAGGTGCCGAGGCGGATCTCCGATTGCAACCGCCGCTCCGGGAAACTGGAGCGGCGTTCATCTTTTTCTCGGGCAGCGCAGTCCGGGCGCTTTTGCCCGGTGGTAGTTAGAGTTTAGGCGAGCCCCGGAGTTTCATGAGCAGCGCCAATTTCACGCTCGCCTGCACGCTTCGGACCGTTGGACTCCCACGGCAAGGCGTTCGGAAACTTGGAATCCTTTAACCCAATTGTATTCGAGTCGCCGCTTTATTGGATGCGAGAAAGACGCGGAAGAATGACGATGA
The DNA here is from genome assembly GCA_946480965.1 of uncultured Verrucomicrobiales bacterium. The sequence continues at coordinate 12,167 of CAMLMI010000033.1, forward strand.
AACTGTTTAACGTTTTGGCTTTGGTCGTGGCCATCACCACCTGCCGGATTCAGGCCGGTGAATGGCGACTGGTCGGCGAAGTGCAACTGGGCGATGGCGCATGGGTGCCGATCGAATCGCAGTCTGACACGGTCGATACGCGGACTGCGTCGGGGCCTCAGCTCCTTGTTCCCGGAAGACCCGGATCGACCTCCGTCCCCGGTCCAGCGTCGCTGGGCGGAAAGGCGAACGGCCCCGGCTGGACCTACCATGTCGCCATCAAGGAATTCCAGTTCGTGCCAACCTTCGGCCAGTTGAAGTTCGCCGTCGCGGAGGACTACACGGTCGCCCAATACGCGGTCTGGGAATCGTCCGCCAAGACCTACTCCTTGCAGGCCGATTTCACGAACCGATGCTACTACGTGACGCTGGAGCGCAACTCCTTGGCGCCTTCGTCCGGTGCCCCGATGCGCGTCCGCTTCACGATCCTGCGCCACGTCCCGGCGCCCGAATTGATCATGGCGGAGGACGCCTACAACTACTCGGTGACGGAGTCGTTCAACTTGGGCTTCCTGCCGGTTCCCTTGATCGGAAAGGTCTATCTTCAGACCAAGGAAGGCACCAACGACTGGACGAATTTCTCAGTGATCGGCACATGGTTTGAACGAGGGAATTCAATCGTCGTTTTCGGTCCCACTTCAGGACGATGGACCGACCCGACACTCAGCAAGCGATCACCGGTGAGGCTGTTCCGGCTCCATCAGGTTCCTTTCGATCCCATCTCCCATACCAATGTCACCCATGAGATCGAGGTGGCCGGTGTGCAAACACAGATGGACTATCTGACCTTCGGAGAGGACTGCCGCACGCTGATCGCGCGTCCTCGGTGGGTGGTTCCGTCTGGGTCCGGCCAGATCGAACTCGGCGTCCGCTTCAGCAACGGCAAATTGAGCATGACCAAGATCATGGGCTCGTCGCCGTTTATCGTCAGCGACATCCAAAGGTGGTCGGTCGGGGCGTCAAACTGGGTCATCTACGCGAAACGCCCGTGATGCGCCCGGACCGCTCGTAACCGGTCGGAAAAACGCTCAACCGCGACGGCGAATCTGCTTCCGCCCGAGGAAGAGCAGCCCGGCCGCGCCGACCAACGCGGCCGCCGAAGGCTCGGGCACCTGCACGGCCACCACGCTGGAGATCCAGGAGTAGTTCGCCGCGAGCGAGGTGGAGTAGAGGGAGCTGGGCTTGTCGTTGGCTGACTCGCTGTGGAAGGTGCTGGCGCGATAGAGGCCGCCCTTGTCGAAGATCGCCGCGTTGAACGCAGTTCCTCCGAGCGTCGTGCTGAAGGGGCCTTCCACCGCGTAGTTGATGCCCGCGAGCTTCCACACGCCGTCGTCCAGGATGAAGGTGCCGCCGCCGGAGTCGCCCGCCGAGAAGTGCGCCTCGTTTTCTCCGCCGTTGGCGTCGAACTTGAAGGTGATCAGGCTGCCAGCGGAGAACACGGTGTTCTCGCCCCAGCGCTGCACGCCGTCGCCCGCGCCCCAGTTCCAACCCTTGAGTTCGCCGTTGACCACGACCTCGCTGCCGCGCTGGGTGCCGCGTCCGATGATGACCGCGCTCGCTCCGGCCGCCGGGGTCGTGTCGAGGATCGGCGCGTAGTCGCTGAAGGTGCCTTCGACCGTCCACACGGCGAGATCTCCCTTGGTGACGACGCCGGTGGTCCGGTAGCTGACCCCGTTGAAGGTGAAGCTCTGGCCGACGCTGCCGCCGACGTGCGTCGCGGTGATGAACTGGTTCGGCGAAATCGTCGTGCCGTTGACCCCGCCCCAGAAGCCGGTCCATTGCCAGCCGCTGTTGGCCAGGTCGCCGGTCGGCGCGGTCGTGTTGTGCGTCGGGTCGTCGGTCGAATAGAAGATGACGGCGCCCGCTTCGCGCGGCAGTCCGCATCCGATCACCGCGCACCCGAGGGCGATCACGCCCCATCCCTTTGAAATTCTGCGTTCCATAAACGTCGTCCGTCCGTGAATCCGCTTCCTACCGAGCGGTGGTTTGTCCATCCGGCGTCCGTGCCGGGCGACGAAGTCGAGCCGATCACCGTGATCGACCGTCCCGCAGGTGCGGTAGCTCGCCTCGTGCCATGTTCATCGGCCCGGCGGGTGCTTGCTTGAGCTCGGATCGACCGGAGAACTCGCAGGCACCGCTGGTTGAAGGGGATAGGGACGGGCATTGCGCCCCGTGGCGTTGTTCCGGATAGTCCTCCCGTGAATCGTTCGGTCACCCAGCTCACCGAAGAACTGCTGCATTCCTACGCGCGGCTCGGCGGAATCAACCACCTCGACGGGAAAAATTTGCCGTCCAAGACCGCCGTCACCCGGCTCACCTGCCAATTGCTGCAGCTCGTCTTCCCCGGCTTCTTCGAGGAGAAGCCCCTGCATTCCTCCGAACTGAAGATCGAAACCGCCACCCGGCTGGACAGCGTGGCCGGCGATCTGGAGGACGAAATCTCCAAGGCGCTGGAACACGCCCCGCCCACCGGTGCCGAACGCCGCTCTCTCCGCGGCCTGTCCCGCGAGCTCACTCTCCAGTTCCTGGCCGAACTGCCCCGGCTCCGAGAGCTGCTCCAGACCGACACCGAGGCGGCCTTCAACGGCGATCCCGCCGCGTTGAGCAAGGAGGAGGTCATTGTCGCCTATCCTTTCATCGAGGCCATCGCCGTCCAGCGCCTCGCCCACCAGCTCTATCGCCAGCAGGTCCCGCTCATTCCCCGCATCATGACGGAATGGGCCCACGCCCGGTCCGGCATGGACATCCATCCGGGCGCGACCATCGGCACGCACTTCTTCGTGGACCACTGCACCGGCACCGTCATCGGCGAGTCCACGGTGATCGGGAACCACGTGAAGCTGTATCAGGGCGTCGGCCTCGTGGCGCGTTCGCTCGCCGCCGGCCAGGCGCTCAAGGGCACCAAGCGCCATCCCACGCTGGAGGACCGCGTCACCATCTACGCGAACGCCACCATCGTCGGCGGCGACACCGTCATCGGCGAGGGCAGCACCATCGGCGCGAGCGTCTTCCTCATGCAGAGCGTGCCGCCGAACTCGCTGGTCATCGCGGGCGAGGCCAACGTGAAGGTCCTCACCAAGACCCAGCGCGCCCAGTCGGAGATCGATTTCCAGATCTGAGGCGGGAAACCAATCCCAGAACCAACCCGCCCTTGAACCCTCCAAGGAGGGGATAAGGCAGTCCGTGTTTTGAGTGCCGGACGCGCGTCATCGATTCCCCTCCTTGGAGGGGTCAGGGGTGGGTTCCAGGCATCCACACAGCCGGGTTGCCCGGGAAAAACCGGTTGAATCCGTTTCCGGACGGAGCGCGTCTGATTCCCCGTCCGACTTCCGTCCGCGAACCGTTGCTTGCGACCCGCGAGAAATGCTGTTTCGTGTGGGCGCGCCCGGATCTCGAATAACACGACATGCCCGCTTTACCCCAGAGTCCCCTGCCCGCGCGGCTCCTGCCGCTGCTCCTCGCCGCGCTGCTGCCCGCGTGTTCGCAGGAAAAGCCGACGCAAGGCCGCCCGCCCCGCGAGGCCCGCGAGGTCATCGTCATGTCCGCCGAGCAACGCCCAATGGAGCGCGTCATCACCGCGCTCGGCTCCCTTGAAGCCATCGACCAGGCCACCGTCAGCATCAAGACCACCGGCCGTCTCCGCAGCCTCACCGTCGATGTCGGCAGCCCCGTCCGCGCCGGCGACGTGATGGCGCAGGTCGAACCCCGCGACTACGAGCTGCGTCTCCAGCAGGCCACTGCCGCCCTCGCGCAATCCCGCGCCCGCGTCGGCCTGCCGCCGGAGGGCGACGACGACGCGATGAAGCCCGAGACCGTGCCGTCCGTCCGCCAAGCCAAGGCGTTGCTCGACGAAGCCCGCAACACGCTCGAACGCATCCAACGCCTGCAGGCCGAGAAGATCAGCTCCCAGGCGGATCTCGACGCCGCTTCGGCCAACTTCGAGGTCGCCCAGACCCGCCACGAGACCGCGCTCCAGGAAGCGCGCGAGCTCCAGGCCGTCCTCGCCCAGCGCCGCGCCGAATTCGAGATCGCCCAGCAACAGCTCACCGACACCCAGCTCCGCGCGCCCTTCGACGGCGTGGTGCAGGAAAGACTGGCCCATCGCGGCGAATTCCTCGCCTCGGGCAGTCCGGTTCTGACGCTGGTCCGCGTCGATCCGCTCCGCCTCCGCATCGAGGTTCCGGAACGCGACGCCGCCAAGGTGCAGGCCGGCCAGGCCGTGCGGTTGCGCTTGGAAGGCCAGACCAACGTCTTGGAGGCTCCCCTGCTCCGCACCAGCCCCGCGCTCAACAGCCGCACCCGGATGCTCCTGGTCGAAGCCGATTTCCCGAACGCCTCCGGCCAGCTCCGCGCCGGGTCGCTCGCCCGCGCCGAAATCGTGGTCGAAGCCGCCGCGCCGACGTTGGCCGTGCCCGCCGATGCGCTCGTCACCTTTGCCGGCACGGAGAAGGTCTTCCTCGTCTCCACCAACGACACCGCCCTGGAACGCCGCGTCGAGACCGGCCGCCGGTCCGGCGACTGGATCGAGATCCTCAAGGGCGTGCCGCCCGGCGCGCCCGTGATCCGCCAGCCCGGCGGCATCCAGACCGGAGATCCCGTGAAAGTCCGCCGCGCCGACGGTTCCCTCACCACCCAACCCGCCTCCGCGTTCCATGCAAAAGCTGGCTGACATCTGCATCCGCCGGCCGGTCTTCGCGCTGATGCTGATCATGGCCCTCGTGGTCGTGGGCGCGACGAGCTACTTCAAGCTGGGCGTGGACCGGCTGCCCTCGGTCGATCTCCCCACCGTCCGCGTCAGCACCACCCTGCCCGGCGCGTCCCCGGCCGAGGTCGAGTCGCAGGTCTCCCGCATCGTCGAGGAATCGGTCAACACCGTCGCCGGCATCAACGAGCTGCGCTCCATCTCCGGCCCCGGCAACTCCATCGTCATCGCCACCTTCGAGTTGGACCGCGACATCGACACCGCCGCCCAGGACATCCGCGACGCCGTGTCGAAGATCCTCCGCCGCCTGCCCGAGGAGGTGCAGCCGCCGCAGGTGTCGAAGTTCGACAACGATTCCTCGCCGGTCATGACCTTCTCCCTTTCCGGCGACCTATCGCTGCGAGAACTGACCGAATACGCCGACAAGGTCGTGAAGGTGCAGATCGAGCGCACCAGCGGCGTGGGCGAAGTCCGGCTGGAAGGCGCGGCCGAGCGGTCCATCAACCTGGAGATCGACGCTGATCGCCTCGCCGCCTACGGCCTGCCCGTCACCGCCGTGCGCGACGCGCTGAACCGCCAGAACACCGACGCCCCCGGCGGCAACATCACCGCCAGCGTCCGCGAACAGTCCCTCCGCACCCTCGGCCGCTTCACCGAAGCCGAGCAGTTCAACGACATGGTCATCGCCCAGCGCGACGGCTCGCCGGTGCGCTTCCGCGACATCGGCCGGGCGGAAGACGGCGTGAAGGAACAGCGCTCCGTCACGCGGTTGAACGGCAAACCCGCCGTCATCATCGAGGTCCGCCGCCAGTCCGGCGCGAACACCGTGGCGGTAATCGAAGCGGTGAAGGCCAAGCTGCCGCCGCTTCTCGCCCAGCTCCCCAGCGGCGTGGAGTTCGAGATCATCCGCGACCAGTCGCGCTACATCTACCAGGCGCTGCACGAGATCAACGTCCATCTCGTCCTCGGCTCCGTCCTCGCCTGCATCGTCGTGCTGTTCTTCATGCGCGACTGGCGCTCGACCATCATCGCGGCCGTCGCCATCCCCACCTCCGTCATCGCCACCTTCGGCATGATGTGGGCGCTGGATTTCACCCTGAACAGCGTGACCATGCTCGCGCTGGTGCTGATGGTCGGCATCGTCATCGACGACGCCATCGTCGTTTTGGAGAACATCTACCGCTTCGTGGAGGAGAAGAAGCTGTCGCCCTTCGACGCCGCCCGCGAGGCCACGGCGGAGATCGGGCTGGCCGTCATGGCCACGACCTTCAGCCTCGTGGTGATCTTTGTGCCGGTCTCGTTCATGTCCAGCATCTCGGGCCGGTTCCTCTACCAGTTCGGCATCACCGCCGCCGTCTCCGTTCTGGTGAGCCTGCTCGTCTCCTTCACCCTCACTCCCATGATGAGCGCCCGGCTGCTGCGCCGGGAGAACGCCGGGGGCCATTCGCCCAAGTCGCGCGGCGGGATCTACGGCCGGTTCGAGGCCTGGTATCTGCGCCTCCTGGCCTCCGCCATGCGCCACCGCGTGCTCGTCGGCGTCGTCTCCGCCCTGATCATGCTGGCCTCCGTCCCGCTCTACTCGGTGGTGAAGCAGGAATACATCCCCACGGACATCGACGAGGGCGAGTTCGAGGTGCGCGTCACCGCACCCGAAGGCACCAGCATGGAATCGATGGACGCCGCCATGCGGGAGATCGAGGCGGAGATCCTGAAGGTGCCTTCCGTGGAAACGCTGCTCTCCACCGTCGGTGGCGGCTTCATCGGCGGCGTGAACAGCGGCTCCGGCTACGTGCGGCTGGTGCCCTTCGAGGAACGCCGCTTCACCTTCGGCCGCCTGCTTTCGGAAACCATGCGCCTCCGTCCCTGGCGCGCCTGGCAGAACAACCGCACCCAGGGCGAGGTCATGGGCGAGATCCGCCAGCGGCTCCGCAAGTTCGGCCTCCGCGCCAGCGTCAGCAACATCCCCTCCTTCAACTTCGGCGGCTCCCGCTGGGACATCGACTTCGCCTTCCTCGGCCCCGAACTCGACAAGCTCTTCACCTACGCCAACGCCCTCCGCGAACGCGCCGACGAGCTCGGGCTGATCGACGCCGACACCACGCTCAAGCTCGACAAGCCCGAGCTCCAGGTCGCCATCGACCGCGCGCGGGCCGCCGATCTCAACGTCTCCACTGCCGACATCGCCGACGCCCTCCGCCTCATGGTCGGCGGCGAGGAGGAAGCCTCCCGCTTCCGCGACGAGCAGATGAACGAGGACTACGACGTCTCCCTCCGCCTTGTGCGCACCGACCGTTCCGACGCCGAAACCATCTCCCGCCTCTTCGTTCCGAACGACGACGGAGGCCTCGTGCGCCTCGACAACGTGGTCAACCTCACGCCCAGCCTCACCGCGTCCCGCATCGACCGGCTCGACCGCCAGCGCCAGGTCAGCCTCCGCACCGGCATCGCCCCCGGCTACGCCATGACCGACCGGTTGGAAGCGCTGCAAAAGGCCGCCGCGGAGCTGAACATGGCCCCCGGCTACACCACGCGCATCGCCGGCAAGGGCCGCGAACTCGACCGCACGTTCAACGAGTTCCTCCTGGCCTTCGCCCTCTCCGTGGTCTTCATGTATATGATCCTGGCCGCGCAGTATGAGAGCCTGGTTCATCCGATCACGATCCTGCTCTCCCTGCCGCTCAGCGTGCCCTTCGCCCTGCTTTCGCTCTGGGTCACCGGCAGCACCTTGAACCTCTACTCCGCCCTCGGACTCCTGGTGCTCTTCGGTGTCGTCAAGAAGAACGCCATCCTCCAGATCGACCACATGAACCACCTGCGGCGAAGCGCGGGCCTCGACCGCCTGACCGCGATCATGGATGCGAACCGCGATCGGCTCCGGCCCATCCTGATGACCACGCTCGCGCTCGTCGCGGGCATGTTGCCGCTGGCGCTGGGCACCGGTCCCGGCGCGGACGAACGCCGTTCCATCGCCATTGTCGTCATCGGCGGCCAGTCGCTGGCTCTCCTCCTGACGCTCGTCGTCACTCCCGTCGCCTACTCCTGGCTCGACGATCTCGGCGAATGGTTCCTCCGCCACCGCCGCTCGACCGCTGTTCCGGAAGGGCCATCCCGCAGCGAGGCCGACGCGGCGGTGCCCTGAACCGGTCCGGGCTGTTCTCGGTGCCGGACTGCCCCGACAATCGCGCGACGCTTGGATCGGCGGATGTCGGCCCGAGCGATCCACTCCCATGCCAGAACCACAGGTTTCCCGGAACAGACCCTGGCTCCGTTGGCTGGTGCCGTTGGTCATCGTCGCGCTGGCCTTGGCGTTGTTCCGCTCCGACGCCGTCGCCACCCGGCTGCGCGCGGCGCTGGATGCACTCGCCGGTCTCGGTCCTTGGGGCCCCGCGCTCTTCGTCGCGCTCTACGTCGTCGCCACCGTGCTCTTCCTGCCCGGATCGGTGCTGACGCTCGGGGCGGGCGCGGTCTTTGGGCTGGCCTGGGGCTCGGTTTGGGTATCGCTCGGCTCCACGCTCGGAGCCGCCGCCAGCTTCCTCATCGGCCGCCACCTGGCACGCGACGCGGTCCAGCGCCGGCTCGGCCACAACCCGCGCTTCGCCGCGCTCGACGCCGCCGTGGCCGAAGCCGGTTGGAAGATCGTGCTCCTCGTCCGTCTCTCACCGGTCTTCCCCTTCGGCTTGCTGAACTACGCCTTCGGTGTGACCCGCGTGAAGTTCACCCACTACCTGCTGGCCTCCTGGATCGGCATGATGCCCGGCACAGTGCTCTACGTGTATCTCGGCACCCTGGCCCGCGCCGCGACCGCCAGCGACCAACCCCGCACCGTCTGGGAATGGGCCGCGCTCCTCCTCGGCCTGCTCGCCACGCTCGCCGTGGTTCTCTACGTCGGCCGCATCGCGAAACGGGCGATGTCGCAACGGCTCGCTCCTCCGGCCTCCTCTTGAATCGGGTCAATGGCCCTTTGTTGAACCGCCTTTAACCACGCTCTTCCGGGACAGCAGCAACTGCTCGGCGAGGTTCGAGATCGGCCATTCCTCCACGATCAAACCGTCGCGGAACCGGCTCGTGACCGCATCGCGCCACACGATCCCGCGCCCGGAGGCGGGGAATCCCTTGAAGGCACCCTGGTGCGTGGCCCGGAGCGTCCGCTGCCAGGCGATGCGGTCGCCGTTCTCCACCAGGATCTCCAGCTCGATCTGAAGATCGGGAAAGGCGCGCCGATATTGCTCGAGAAACTGGCGGATCAATTCGTGTCCCCCGACGAGATCCTCGCCGGGGAGATGCGCCACATAGTCGGGCGCGAAGAATTCCCCGATCCGTTCAACACGGCCCTCGATCAACAGCGCTTGATTGGCGGACCGGATCTTGGATTCGAGCGACGGTTTCATGGATGGCGGGTGCCGGACGCTGAAAGACCTTCCACCTTCCTGACAAGCCTTCTGGCCGGACTTTCTCCGCCTGCCGCTGGCGCGGCGGACGTTTCCCCTCCATGATCCCGGCCGTGACCGCCCCAGCCCCAATCGCCGCGAACGCCTTCGATGCCGCCCTGGCCCGGCACGGACTCGCGCTCCGGCGCGACCGTCTCGTCACGCTCCAGCTCAACGTCGGCCGGAAGTGCAACCAGACCTGCCGCCATTGCCACGTGGACGCCGCGCCCTGGCGCTCGGAAATGATGTCCGCAGAAGTGGCCGACCGCGTCGTGCAATGGATGGCCGAGCATCGCCCCGCAGTGGTGGACATCACCGGCGGTGCGCCGGAGCTGAGCGACCATTTCCGCCGCT
>CAMLMI010000034.1 GCA_946480965.1 uncultured Verrucomicrobiales bacterium
CCCCGCGCGGCGAGCGGGCCGCGCGGGGCTTCCTCCGGCAACTGGAGGTCGCGGCGGACGAGCTGTCGGACTTGCGGCAACGGCGCGAGGCGTTCGGTGAAACGTTCTGGGACTGGCGTTTCCGACGGGTGCTGAAGAAGCACGCGGACTGGTTCCGGTCCGACACGCGGCTCTGGGGAAAGACGGGCTACGTGCTCCGGGTCCGGGGCCATGCCGCCCGCGTGGCCGAATGGATGCGGGACTGGAGGGATCGTCCCGACGCCGAGCCGTGGATGTTGGTCAACCTGCACTCCGCCCTGCAAATGCTGGGCCGGGGCGGCGAGACGCGGGAGGTCGTCCGCCATGTTCTCCGCCTGCCTCGGCGCGACGGGGCGTCGGTCCGTTTCGAGATCTTCGAGGCGATCGATTCCGCCGTGGACGGGAACGAAGCCCCGGGCCGGGAGCTGGCGGCGACCCTCAAGAACGCGTCCTTGTCCGACTATGACGCCATTCTGCGCCGCTTCCTCGAACTCGCGACCAGCGGCTCCCTGCTGGTGCCGGGCTCGAAAATGATCGACCCGGTCCACAAGCAGACGCTCCAGACCTTCCTGGTCAACCACCCCCGGAGCAAAACCATGCTCCACGCCTACAAGGTGCTGACCCGTCGTCTGGCCGAACGCAGCGGCAAGCCGTGGTTCGGCCGGTGGTGCCAGTGGAAAGCGTGGATCACCCCGTTGGTCCGGCAATGAGGCGCTCGCCGCCAACCGGAACAATCAGTCGGAGCGCGGACGATCACGTCCGCGAGGCCGCGCACCAGGGGGAAAGGAGATCCATCCCGGAGGGTCGTCGTCTTCACCTAACGGGGTTCGTCGCGGATCGGTCCTGTCTTGAATTCGAGCTGGACTCGCGGACATGGCCGTCCGCGCTCCTGTCCACTGCATCGTTCCGGCCTCAATCCGTCGCCGACATCGGCAGGAAGCGGATGCGGCGGATGTAGCCGTAGTCGCTCTCGCAGACGATGATGTTGCCGTCGTGGTCCATCGTGACGCCGCGGCCTTCGCTCATGCGTTCCTCGCCGGGGGCGTAGAACCACGTGCCATCGCCCGCGTGCGTGCGGCCCCCTGCCCCGTGGAGCAGCAGGTGGACGCGCCCGGCGGTGTCGAGATACCAGAGGCGGCTGGATTCGTGGGTCAGCAGCAGGTAGCCGCCGGTGGGCACGGGCCAGGCGCTGCGCAGGCCTTCGAGGCTGGTCTCGGTGGCCAGTTCGCCGTCGCCGCCGCCGGAGGTCTGGCCGTTCCCGGCGATGACGGTCTTGTCGCCGTTCAGCGAGACAAGGAACGCCTGGCCCGCTTCACGGTCGCAGACCAGGAGGTTGCCGGAGGGATCGGGCATCACGGTGCCGAGGTCGGAGAACTTCGTGGCCACGTTCCTCAGGCCGTCGCCCGGGGTCCAGCGGCGGACGCGGGTGTTGTCGCAGAAGTAGGCGAGCGATTCGTCGTCCGCCACCCAGAGGCCACGTCCGCCGGCCAGCGCGGAGCCGTCGTTGGTGACGAGGAAGGCGGTGGTCATCACGCCGTTGGTGTCGATGCGGCGGACGCGGCCGTTGTCCGTGTCGAGCACATAGACGGTGCCGTCGGCGCGGACCCAGAGGCCGTTGGGGAAATTGAGCTGGAGACTGGTGGCGGGAGCGGGGCCGTCGCCGTTCAGGCCGCTTTCATGCGTGCCGGCATGGGTGTGGATGGTGCCGTCGGTGGCCACACGGAGAATGGAGTGGCTGTTCTTGTCCACGATGAAGACGTTCCCGGCCCGGTCGGCCATGGCGAAGTGCGGCCGGGAAAGCGCGGCGGCGGCGGCGGGACCGCCTTCGTAGGACGGGCTCCAGTAGCTGACGCCATCGACGCGACCAAGACCGTTGCCCGCGATGGTTTCGAGCAGGCCGTAGGAGCGGATGAAGTTCGTGAAGCCTTCGCGCGTGGGCGGCACCGGGACGGCGGACACGCGGCGGAACTGGGTGGAGCCGCTGGCGGCGAAAAAGGTTCCTCCGGTCGCGCCGGTGTTGAAGGCGTTCTTGACCGGGGTCCAGGCCGTGTCCAAGGCATCCGTGGTTTCAAGAGTGGCGATGCCGGGAGCCGGGGCGTTGCTCCAGGCGATGGCCCCGGAGCCGGTCGGCACGACGAGACGGAATTCCGCCGCCCGGGCCGGAGCCAGCGCACCGAGGAAACACACGACGAGGAACAGGAGGGAACGGCTGGAGCGGGGCATGATACGACTGGAGTTCTGGGCCGGGCCCGGGCCGCAACGGAACATTCCCATGATCCGGCCAAGGCGTGTCGCCATTTTGTAACAATGGTCCCACTGGCTGACAACGGCCGTATCCCTGAAAAATCGGGGCGGTTCCGCGCTGCCAAGGAGGGACGCACGCACGGAATTGACCGGCGCGGGAAATCAAGGCGAGAGGGCCGCCAGGTCCTTGCGCAGCGCCGAAGCCGGGAACTTTTTCCCGGGGCAGGCGGTGCCCACGACGTTGACCTCCCGGTGCAGGACCACGGCGTCGTCGTCCAGCCCGCACCGGGACTGCAACTGGGCGAGGAGCAGCTTGAGGCTGCGCATCTGGGCGGCGGTGGGAGGCGCCTGGTCGTAGTTTCCCACCAGGCAGATGCCGAGGCTGACCTTGTTCTGGGCCAAACTGCGGAGGTGGCCGCCATCGAGCTGGCGGGTCCAGCGGGAACCGACATGGATCTCGCCGTCCTTCATGCCGTGGCCGTTGCCGATGACGAAATGGTAGGCCAGTCCGTTCTCCATGCGCCGGACCCGGCGGTGGTAGTGGTCCATGCCCTTGACCGTCGCCTCGGCGGTGCCGGAGTGGTGCAGGACGATGTTCTGCCAGCGGCCCTTCTTCACCTTGGCCGAGGCCACGGAATGCCGGACGGAGGAGGGCAGCACAGCACCTTGGGCCGGCGCGGCCGTGCGGCCGGGGATGTGGAGGATTTGGCCGATGCGCAGGCCGGCGCTGGGTTTCAGGTCGTTCGCGGTGGCGAGGCGGGAAACGCTGGTCCCGTATTTCTTGGCGACACTGGTCAGGGACTCGCCCTTGACGACCTTGTGTGCGCGGCTCGTCGAGTCCGCCGCCCCCGAGTATCCCACGACCACCAGCGCGACCGTGGCGACAACCAGCATCCGCCGAACCAGCGCGCGCACGCCTTGGCTTGCTCCCGACAACATGAGGGTATCTGTAGCAGAGAACCGGACCGACGGCCCAGCGTCTTTTTCGGCCCGCGACCGCTGGAAACGAAAAGCCGCCGGAGGTCATCCGGCGGCCTGTCGGGATAGTGCGGAACGGGTTAGGGTTTGGCGTCCCCGGCGTGGCCGTCGTCCCCTTCATGGGCGGCCTCGTCGTCCGCGTCGTCGTCATGCGGCTCGTTGGCCTTCATGGGTTCGAGCGGCGGCGCGTCGTCAGCGCGGGGATTCTTGGCCCGCTTGTTCTTGGGCAGCGGGCTCATGATCAGGTTGATCGTGCGCCCGGAGAGACGGGGTTCGGCGTCGGCATGGCCCCACTGGGCGGTGTCGGCGATGAACTTCTCGACGACCTGGAAGCCGAACTCCTTGTGGGCCATTTCGCGGCCCTTGAAGCGGAGGACGATCTTCACCTTCATGTCCGAGCAGAAGAACTCGATGGCGTGCTGGACCTTGATGGAGAGGTCGTGGGGGTCGATGCGCGGCGAGAGCTGGATCTCTTTGACCTGGTTGGCGTGCTGCGTCTTCTTCGCCTCCTTCTCCTTCTTGTTCTGCTCGTAGCGGTATTTGCCGAAATCGACGATGCGGCAGACGGGGGGATTGGCGGCGGCGGCGATCTCGACGAGGTCCACCCCGTATTGTCGGGCGGCATTGAGCGCGTCGGCCAGAGCCATCACCCCGAGCTGCTTGCCGTTGGGATCGATGACCCGGACTTCGCGGGACCGAATCTTGCCGTTGACGCGGGGACCCTGGACAAAACCGCGACCACGAGGAGGAAGAGGGCGGCTCAAGACACCCTCACCGGTTGGAGATTAAACATGTAGCCGTAAATCACTGGAAACCAAAAGCGGTCAATGGATCGGTGCTATAGCCAGCTCCCCAAGGGCCAGCAAGCCCAAATCTCGCGGATCGTTCAGGTTTTCCCGCGCGTTCTTCCGTCGTCCGTTCCCGGGAAGGGCGGCGAAGACGCGCGGATCGCGAACGGGTGACGCAACGGTTAAAGAACGGCGACGGGGCTTCTGCCGGCTTGTGGCCGGTGCCCGAAGCTGCGCCTGTAGCGGTGCCAGCCAGTTTCCCGCGATCCACCGCATGGCCAGAATCTTCATCAGCATGGCGGGCGAAGGCCGGGGCCACGCCGCCCGCATCCGGACCCTCGTCGAAGCGCTCCGTGACGAGCACGAGATGACGCTCTATTGCCCGGGCGACGCCTTCGCCTTTCTCCAGCCGCTCTATGCGGGCAGCGAGGTGCGGGTGAAGCGCATCGCCGGGCTGCGCTTCCACTACACGGCGCGGCGGCGGGTCGATTACCAAACCACCGGCTTCCATGCCCTGGGCTATCTCCGGCGGCTCCCGTCGCTGCGGGCCATGCTGGAGCGGGACATCGCGGAAGCGCGCCCGGATCTGGTCATCGCCGACTTCGAGCCCGCGCTGCCCCGGGCGGCGCGCCGGATGGGCGTTCCGTTCCTGAGCTTCGACCACCAGCATTTCCTGCTGGCCTACGATCTTTCCTCGCTGCCGCTCTACCTGCGGCTGCATGCGGCCTTCATGGCCTGGATCGTCCGGGGCTACTTCTCCGGCCAGCGGGAGTCGATCGTCTCCTCGTTCTACTTTCCGCCGCTCAAGCCCGGCATGCGCGGCGTCACCCAGGTCGGCACGCTGTTGCGGCGGGAGATCCTGGAGGCGAAACCGGAGAACCACGGGCATCTCCTCGCCTACTGTCGGCGCTTCGCCGGTCCGGCGGCGATGCAGGCCCTCCGCGAATGCGGCCGACCGGTCCAGGTCTTCGGCCTCGGTTCCCGGCCCCCGGAAGCCAATCTCAGCTTCCACGAGATCCACGAGGCGCGGTTCGTCGCGAGCCTCGCCACCTGCGCCGGGCTGGTCGCCACGGCCGGAAACCAGCTCCTGGGCGAGGCGCTCCATCTGGGCAAGCCGGTCTTCGCGCTACCGGAAGCACGGAACTTCGAGCAATACATCAACGCCCACTTCCTCCGCGCCAGCGGTTCGGGCGACTGGAAGGTGTTCGAGCAGGTCACGCCCGGGGATCTCCGAAGATTCGTCGAACGCCTGTCCGGCTTCCGCCCCTATCCCGACCGCCACCGGCTGAACGGCTTGCCCGAAGCGCTGGCCGTCGTCCGCCGTCATTTGCCCGCGCCCCGGCCGTCGGCAGCCCGGCCCCGGACCGTGGCGTGCTGAAGGCGCTCGCGATCCTCCGCGACGCCGCGTCCTACAGGGCGGACACTCCCGTGGACTCAAGCGGCGAGGCCGCCTCCTCGCCCGCGCCGTGGTGCCGAGCGATCACCAGCGCCTTTTCCGCCATCGTTGCCCGCAGAGCATCGGGCGAGATCACCTCCAGTTCCGTGCCGAAGGACAGGAGCCAGTTCGCCAACCAGTCGCAGGGATCACACAGCACGGTGAAGACGGTGCGGTCGCCGTGTTTGCGTTCGTTCAAGATCGCGCCCATCCACGAATTCCGGAAACGGTCGGTCACGGCGGGCCCGGTGCGGAAGACCATTTCTTGGCGGGGCCTTTCCTCGTGCCACGCGCGGATGTGTTCCTGGAGCGAGAAGTCGGGATGGCCCTGGAAAACCTCGTCGCGCAGCGAAAGCTTTTGGATGCGGTCGGTGCGGAAGTCCCGGAAATCGCCGCGCAACCGGCAATAGCCGATGAGGTGCCAGCGGTCCGAGTAGTAGATCAGGCCGAGGGGCTCGACCTCCCGGCGCACGGCGGGTCCGGCCCCCTTGGTCTGGTAGTGCAGCTCCAGCACGCGCCGCTGGGCCAGCGCGGTCTGGATGCGCGTGAGCACCGCCTGGTCCGCTTCGGGCGCGGGCCGGGTCACGAGCAGCGCGGTGGTGCGCTTGAGCCGGTCGAGATGGTCCTGCTGCGCCCGCGGCAACACCGAACGGATCTTCAACAGCGCCGACCTCATCTGCCCCCGGAGCGACGGATCGGTCAGGTGATCGACGAACTCGCCCCCCATGAAGAGAGCCGCCGCCTCGTCCGGCGTGAACATGACCGGCGGCATGGAATAGCCGTTGAGCAGGCTGTAGCCGACCCCCGCTTCGGCCACGATGGGCACACCGCCCTCGCTGAGCGCGGCGATGTCGCGATAGACCGTGCGCGGGCTGATCTCGAAGTGCGCCGCGATGTCTTCCGCCGTGATGAGCCGCCGCCCCTGCAACAGGAGGATCGTGGCCATCAAGCGGTCGATGCGGTTCATGCGCCGCCGACTCTACGGCCGCCCGGCGGCGGGGAAAGTCCGGAGGAGGAATCCGGGAACGGAAAGGGACGGCCCGTGCGCCGATGCCCTTCGGCCTACAGGAAAACGGCTTTGACTGCCCCCGGTGCGCCGGTAATGTCCGCAGCCTGTTTTGACACCGCTATGGCCAAATTGACCGTAAAAGACATCGAGTTCCGGGGGATGCGCACCTTCATCCGCGTGGATTACAACGTGCCGATGGAGGAAAAGGACGGCCAGATGGTCATCAACGACCAGACCCGCATCCAGGAAACGCTCCCCACGTTGCGTCTCCTGATCGAAAAGGGCGCCAAGATCATCCTCGCCGCCCACCTCGGCCGTCCCAAGGGCCAGCGCGAGCCGTCGATGTCCCTCAAACCGGTCGCCGCCAAACTTTCCGAACTCCTCGGCAAACCCGTCGCCTTCGTCGATGACTGCATCGGCGAAAAGGTCGAGGCCGCCGTCGCCAAGTTGAACCCCGGCGAGCTGCTGCTGCTGGAGAACGTCCGCTACTACAACGAGGAAGAGGCCAACGATCCCGCCTTCGCCGAGAAGCTGGCCAAGATCGCCGACGTGTATGTGAACGACGCTTTCGGCGCCGCGCACCGCGCCCATGCCTCCACCGAAGGCGTGGCCCGGATCGTCGCCAAACGCGGCGGCAAGGCCGTGGCCGGTCTGTTGATGGAGCGCGAGCTGAAGTTCCTCGGCGACGAGCTGGAAAACCCGGCCCGTCCGTTCGTCGTCATCCTCGGCGGCGCGAAGGTGTCCGATAAGATCAAGGTCATCGACGCGTTGCTGGAGAAGGCCGACACCGTCCTGATCGGCGGCGCGATGGCCTACACCTTCAAGCTGGCCAACGGCGGCAAGACCGGAAAGAGCCTCATCGAGAAGGACCACACCGGCACCGCGAAAGCGGCCGAAGAAAAGGCCAAGGCCAAGGGAGTGAAGTTCCTCCTGCCCACCGACACGCTCGTCGCCACGCCCGTGGACACCGGCAAGCTGAACAAGAAGGGCAAGCCCGTCTTTGAATTCCAAAATCCCAAGGTCGTCAGCGGCGACATCCCGGACGCCGACGAGGGCTTCGACATCGGTCCCGTGACGGCCCAGGCCTATGCCGAGGTCATCCGGTCGGCCAAGACCGTGCTGTGGAACGGCCCCATGGGCATGTTCGAGGACAAACGTTTCGCCGAGGGCACCAACGCCGTGGCCATGGCCGTGGTGGAAGCCACCCAGAAGAACGGCGCCAAGACCATCATCGGCGGCGGCGACAGCGTGAAGGCCATCAACAAGGCGGGCTTGGGCGACCAGGTCACCTTCATGAGCACCGGCGGCGGCGCCAGCCTCGAATTCCTCGAAGGCACCCCGCTCCCCGGCGTCGTGGCCCTGAGCGAGAAGTGAGTCCGGAGCCATGAACGCGATCTCAGTCCTCTACCCTTACAAGCATGAGGGGCTTTGGGTCTTCGACGACCCGGAGGTGGGACTGCGTCGTGAACCGTTCGTCTCCGGCATCGACACGATGATTGATCGTCTCGTTGAGGCGATTCCGAACGCCACGAACGGCTTTCGTCTCTTCTTTTCTCCGACCCCTTTCCCGGGATTCAAAGTTCACCTTGAATGGAGAAGGCCGGAGTATGGCGGCAACTGGTATTATTGTCCGGAGTTGTCCTTGGAAGGCTGGCTTTGTCCGGCTCTTTTCAAGTATTTCACCGAGGCTCCGCGCGAGCTGTTCGCCAAAGCTGAGGCAAAGGCTTAGTAACCTCAAAAATTTAACTGTTAATGGACAAAGAGCGTAAACTGATCATCGCCGGCAACTGGAAGATGAACAAAACGGTGGCCGAGGCGTTGACCCTCGTCCAAGGCCTCAAGCGCGAGCTGGCCGCCGTGAAGGACATCGACATCGTCGTCTGCCCCGCCTTCACCGCGCTGAGCGAGGTCTCCAAGGAGCTGCTCAGCTCCAACATCCGGCTCGGCGCGCAGAACATGAGCGAGAACGGCTACGGCGCGTTCACCGGCGAGATCGCCGCAGGCATGTTGCGCGACCTTTCCGTGCGCTACGTCATCCTCGGCCATTCCGAGCGCCGCCAGTTCCAGAAGGAGACGGACGCGCTCATCGCCGCCAAGGCCAAGGCCGCCCACGCCGCGAACCTCATCCCCATCGTCTGCGTCGGCGAGACCCTGGCCGAACGCGAAGGCGGCACCACCGAGAAGGTCGTCGAGACCCAGGTGCGCGGCAGCCTCGCGGGATTGACCAAGGAGCAGGTCGTCGAGACCGTCCTGGCCTACGAGCCCGTCTGGGCCATCGGCACCGGCAAGACCGCCACCAGCGCCCAGGCGCAGGAGGTCCATGCCTTCATCCGCAAGCTGCTCGCCACGATGTTCGACGAAGCCACGGCCAAACGCGTCCGCATCCAATACGGCGGCAGCGTCAAGGCCGCCAACGCCCGCGAACTCATGAGCCAGCCCGACGTGGATGGCGCGCTCGTCGGCGGCGCCTCGCTCGAAGAGCGCGGCTTCGTGGAAATCATCAAGAACTCCCTCTGATCGACCTATGCTCAACTTCCTCATCGGTCTCCTGACCGTCCTCATGCTCCTGTCCTGCGCGTTGCTGACCCTGCTCGTGCTGGTGCAACTGCCCAAGAAAGAAGCCGGCGCCGGCATGGCCTTCGGTGCGGGCACGGCCGACGCGCTGCTCGGCGCCGGTTCCGGCAACGCCCTGACCAAGATCACCAAATACACCGCCGCCGCGTTCTTCGTGCTCTGCGTGGTCCTCTGGATCACCTACAACCACAAGAACCGCAGCGGCTCCCGCGACGTGGACCGCGAGCTGAACCGCGTCGAGTCCGTGACCGCTCCCGTGGCGCCCGCCGTGCAGACGCCCGCTCCGGCCCAGAGCGGAAGCATCTTCAGCAACCTTCCGACGGTCCTGGCCACGAACGCCCCCGCAACCAACCAGCCTTAACGTCGGTCACGCCGATTCTCTCCCAAGAGCGCCCCGATCCCCGGGGCGCTCTTTTTGTTTCGCCAGCCGACAGCCGCCGGGGCAATGAGGGCGCATGACACGTTGCCTGAAACGATTCGCGGGTTGGGTGCTGGTGCTGGCGGGGCTGTTGCCGGGCGGAGTCGCGGCCGCTGAAGCCGCGGCGAAGAAACCGGTGCTGCTCTACAGCCGGTATTTCAACGCCGTGGGCGAGACGCGGTATCTGCCCGACGGTTCCTACAAGGACGTGCTGGAAAAGCTTCGTGCCGACTTCGAGGTCCGGGTCCACGCCGAGCCGCTCAACCGCCAGTCGCTCGCAGGCGTCGCCGTCGTGCTCGTGGCCAATCCCAACGAGGTCGCCGTGGGCACCAATCCGCCGCCCAACCGCATGGTCGCGGGCGATGTGGCGGAGCTGCGCCGCTACGTGAACGAGGGCGGCGGCTTCATCGTCATGGGCAACCAGGAGAACCACAACGTGGAGGTGCCCCGCATGAATTCCCTGCTCGGCGCGTTCGGCCTCGGCTTCACCAACGCCTACACCGACGTGAAGCGCCTCGTGGTGCCCAAGTCCGCTCCGATGGTTGGCGGGCTCGCCTGGGCCTACTACTCCGGCAACCAAGTTCTTCTCCGCACCAACAGCCCGGCCAAGCCGCGCGCCGTGATCCTGAACGACCTTTCCCAGAAGTTGCTCGGCGGCACGCGCGATCTTCCCGGTGTCCTGCTCGCGGCGTCGGAGCCCGGCAAGGGTCGCGTGGTGGCGGTGACGGATTCCGGCTGGATCTCGAACGACGCGCTCAGCGGCAAGGGCATCGGCGGCGTGGCCATCGAGAAGCACGACAACTTCGAGATCTTCCGCCGCCTCGCCCTCTGGGCGGCCCAAGCCGAAGCCAAACGCCCGGAATGAGGCGTTGTTGACGCGTGGCCCCGCGCCCACGCTGTTCGCGGATGCTCAACCATCTCTGGCTCGCCATGCTGGTCGTGGCCGTCCTCGTGGGCGGCTTCACCGGTCATCTCAAGGAGACGGCCGACGGCGCCATCGACTCCGCCAAGACCGCCGTCACCCTTGCCATCGGGCTGATCGGCGTGATGACGCTCTGGCTCGGCATCATGCGTTTGGCCGAACGTTCAGGCCTCGTCTCCGTCCTCGCCTGGGGCCTGCGTCCGCTGCTCGTGCGCCTCTTCCCCGACGTGCCGGCGAACCATCCGGCGATGGGCTCGATGGTCATGAACATCGCGGCGAACATGCTCGGCCTGAACAACGCCGCCACGCCGCTCGGCCTCCGCGCCATGCGCGATCTGGAGACGCTCAACCGCCATCCGGGCACGGCCACGAACGCGATGTGCACCTTCCTCGCGATCAACACCGGCTCGGTCCAGCTCATCTCGGTGAACGCCATCGCCGTGCTCGCGGCCGCCGGTTCCGTAAACCCGACCGCCATCGTCGGCACCACTTTGATGGCCACCTTCTTCTCCTCCGCCGTCGGGCTGATCGTGGTGAAAGGCATGGAACGTTTCTCGCCCTTGCCCAAGACCGAAGCCGCAATGGTCGCACCGACGCCGGTGGCCGCGACGGAGACTGCGGCTCCGGTGGTGAAGGAATCTCCGCTCGCGCCGCTGAACGCATGGCGCTGGCTGGCCCTGGGTGGATTCGTCGCGGCTTTTGTCTGGTTCCTCCTCGCGTTGTCATCGCCGGAAACTTTCGGGAAAACGGTGTCGCCAGAAACGGCGGGACAAGCCGCGTGGATTCGCACGTTGAACGCCGTGTCGCTGTTGGCGGTGCCGTTCATGGTCGCCTTCTTCCCGCTCTACGCCTGGCTGCGCGGGCTGCCGGTCTTCGAGGAGTTCGTCGAAGGCGCGAAGGACGGCTTCAACGTGGCGGTGCAGATCATCCCCTACTTCGTCGCCATGCTCGTGGCCATCGGCTGCCTGCGCGGCTCGGGAGTGATCGAGGGCTTCACGTCGCTGGTCGCCCCGGCGCTGACGGCGATCCACTTCCCGCCGGAACTCGCGCCGATGGCGCTGATCCGGCCGCTGAGCGGCAGCGGTTCGCTCGCGGCGCTGACCGATCTGGTGAAAGAATTCGGTCCCGACGCGCTGGTCACACGCATGGCGGCGACGCTCTTCGGCAGCACGGAAACGACATTCTATGTGATCGCGGTCTATTTCGGCGCGGTGGCGGTGAAGCGCACGCGCCACGCGATCTGGGCCGGACTCGCCGCCGACCTAGCCGGCATCATCGCCGCCGTCGTCATCTGCCGGATGGTCTTCGGTTGAGCTAAGGATCTACTTGGAAGTAGCGGAGGGCGTCCCGCCGCTACGGGACGTGCGCCGCCTCAACCAAGCAGTCCCAACATCCGGTTCAGCTCCGCGTCCGTGTTGTAGAAGTGTGGCGATGCGCGGAGGTATTGGCGGCCGGAGCGGTCCTTGCGGAGGGAAACGAGTATCTTGGCCTCCTTCAGCTTGGCCCAGAGCGCGGTCAGATCCACGCCGTCTTTCCAGAAGGTGACGATGCCCGAGGCGTTGGCCTCCGGGGCATCGGCGCAAAGGACCGTCCAGCCCTTGGCCTGGAGCGCGGGCACGAGCCAGCTCCGCTTGCGCAGCAATTCCGCCGCGATGGCGTCGATGCCCACTTCGGTCAGCAGCTCCAAGCCGGCGTGCAGTCCCGCGATGCCGAGCAGGTTGGCCGAGCCCGCCTCGAAGCGCCGCGCGCCCGCGCGATAGGCGATCCCCGCCTGGGCCACGTAGTCGGGGCATTCGACGTTGCTCCAGCCCTGCGCGAGCGGGCGCAGCTTTTCCTGGAGCTCCTTCCGCACGTAGAGCACGCCGGCGGCGAGCGGCCCGAGGAGCCACTTGTGGGCGTCGGCCGCGAGAAAATCGACGTTCTCCACCGACGTCGGAAACGCGCCGAGGGTCTGGATGCCGTCCACGCAGAAGAAGATCTTCTTCGCCCGCAGCACGCGGCCGATGTCGTTGATCGCCGGACGCCAGCCGGAGATGAAATGGCAGGAGGCGAGCGCGACGAGCCGGGTGTTCTCGTCCATGTGCGCAGCGATGTCGATCGGGCGGATGCGGCCGAGCTCCTTCACGTTCAGGAAGCGGATCTGCACGCCGCGATCCGCCAGCGCCATCCAAGGATAGACGTTCGACGGGTAGTCGTCGTGATAGACGAGCACGTTGTCCGTCTTGCGGAAGCTGAGGCCCTGCGCGACGTGCGCGAGCCCGAGCGTCGTCGGTCCCACGAGGCTGACCTCGTCCGCCTGCGCGCCGAGCATCTGGGCGGCGAGCGTCCGCGTCTTGCGCAGCAATCCGCCCGGCATGGCCGATTCCTGGTCGATGACCGTGCAGTCGGTCGCGTAGCGGGTGATGGCCTCGGCGACGCGGCGAGGCAGGGCGTTGTCGGCGGCGTGGGCCAGGAAGACGGTGTCGCGCGTCACGGGAAACTCGTGCTGGCGCAGCTCTTCGTTCGACAGGATTTCGGCAACGGTCATGGGACGGAGGAATTATCAGCCGGGGCAAAGGAGCGGAAGGGGAATGGTGGCGGCTTGCGCTCCATTCCTCACTGCCCCCGTCGCACGATCCGTCCGGGGCGCGCCTTCGTGTGCGCGTCGTGCTCCACCACCGGCACGCCGTTGACCAGCACGGCGCGGAAGCCGGTGGCGTAAGCGTGGGGTGACTCGAAGGTGGCGTTGTCCTGCACCTTGGCCGGATCGAAGACCACGACGTCCGCCCACGCGCCTTCGCGCAGGATGCCGCGATCCTTCATTCGGAAAACGGTCGCGGGCAGGGAGGTCATGCGGCGAACCGCTTCCTCCACGCGGAAGAGATTCTGCTCCCGCACCGAGCGGGCCAGCACGCGGGCGCTGTTGCCGTAGCCGCGCGGATGCGGCACGCCGGCTTGCCAGACGCGCACCTCGCTGTCGCTGGCGAACATGGTGTTCGGGTGTTGCTGGAAAGCGCGCAGGTCGGCCTCGCTCATGCCGTGGAAGACGCCGGAAGCGCCGCCCTTGGACTCGATCTCCAGCACCAGCTCGATCTGGTCTTCCAAGGTGTCGGAGCCCCAGGCCTTGAGCGCGGCCTGCTTCACGTTCAGGCCGTTGAGCGAGGGATCGGCGCGATAGGACGCGATGACGGCGTAGCTGTAGTTCGTGCGTTGGCCCGAGGCGATCTTGGCCTTCATCGCCTCGATCATGGCGGCCTTCTTCGTCGGATCGGCGAGACGTTCACGGAAACGTTCCCGACCGCCTTCGCGCGCTTCCTCGGGGATGAGCTGGCTGAGGCCGGTGCTGGAAGCGGTGTAGAGATACTGGTCCTGCGTGATGTCCAGCCCTTCGGCCCGGGCACGTTCGATGGCGGCCAACACTTCGGCGTGGCGGTTCCACATCACGGGCCCGGAGAGCTTCAGATGGGAAACGTGCGCGGGGAGCTTGGCCTCGCGCGCGATGCGGAACAGCTCGTCGAGCGCGGCGAAGATCTCCCGGCTCTCGTCACGCATGTGGCTCGCATAGATGCCGCCGTGCGTTCCCGCGACCCTGGCCAACGCGACGATCTCCTCCGTGGGCGTGAAGGTGCCGGGCAGGTAGATCAAGCCGGTGGAAAGCCCCAGCGCGCCGTCGCCCATCGCTCGGCCGACGATGTCCTCCATGCGGCCCAGTTCATCGGCCGTGGCGGGACGCATGAACGAACCACCCATGACCCGCGAACGCACCGTGCCTTGACCGACCAAACTGGCGACGTTGATGGAGATGTTCGTCGCCTCCAGCCGACGATAGAACGCGCCGAGATCCGTCTCCGATGAACCGCAATTGCCCAGCACGAGGGTGGTGACGCCCATGCGGAGAAAGGCCGTGGCTTCGGGCTGTTCCTCTACGTTCTCGGCGTGGGTGTGGACATCGATGAAACCCGGAGCGACGAGCAGGCCCGAGGCATCGAGCGTTTGCTTGGCCGAGCCGAGATCACGCCCGATGGCAACGATGCGGCCGTCCTGGATGGCCACATCGACAAACCGCGCGGGCACACCCGTGCCGTCGATCACCCGCCCGCCGTGGATGAGCAGATCGAACTCCGCCGCCTGGGCGGAAATCCACGTGGCGAGAGCGAAGAGAAGGACGGAGACACGCTTCATCCGAAGCACTCTGGGCCCGAGATGGACCCGGATCGAGAACCCAGATTGGGGGAGCGGTTCCGTAGCAGACGCGGGTCAGCCCCGGCCAATCGCAGTGTGGCGTTCGCGGCTTTCCCCTGTCTGACTCGCGGCCGATGAAGAGTGCCCCGCTGCGCCGTGCCCTTGACCGGTTGTCCCGCCAGCTCGCCCCCGGCGAACTGGTGACGGACGAAGCCACGCTGAAGAAGTTTTCCGGTGACAAATGGTTCGCCACCGCCCGGCCCGATGCCGGTGCGTTGCCCGCGTCCACCGCGGCCGTTTCCCAGATCCTGGCTTTCGCCTCGAAACACGGCATTCCCGTCACGCCGCGCGGCGCGGGCCATGGCTACGTCGGCGGGTGCGTTCCGGTGCAGGGCGGGATCGTGCTGTCGCTGGAAAAGATGAACCGCATCCTGGAGGTCAACGACCGCGACTTCGTGGCCGTCGTTCAACCCGGCGTCATCACCGCCACGCTCCAGAAAGCGGCCGAGAAGAAGCGCCTGTTCTATCCGCCCGATCCTGCCAGTCGCGCCGACTGTTCGCTCGGCGGCAACATCGCGACCAATGCCGGCGGGCCTCGCTGCCTGAAATACGGCGTGACCCGCGACTACGTGATGGGACTCGAAGTCGTGCTGATGGACGGCACCGTCACCCGCCTCGGCGGCCGTGCGCACAAGAACAAGACCGGCTTCGACCTCCACCGCCTCTTCGTCGGCAGCGAAGGCCTGCTCGGCGTCGTGACGGAAGCCACCTTGAAGCTCCTGCCCTTGCCGCCGTATCGCGCGCTGCTCGGCGTCGGCTTCGACACCATGCGCGGCTGCACCCGGGCCATCCGCGAGATCTTCAAGGCCGGCTTCCTCCCCTGCGCGCTGGAGATGGCCGACCAGTTCACGCTGGCCGCCGCCCGCAAACGCACCGGCAGCAAACGCCTCGAAGGCTCGAACGCCATGCTCTTCGTCGAGCTGGATGGACAGGAACGTTCCGTGCGCGGCGAGTTGAAGGACTTGGAGAAGCTGGTGAAACCCTTGAAGCCGGTCTTCATCGACCGCGCGTTCGGCGCCGCCGAAGTGGAGAAGCTCTGGGGCCTGCGACGCGAGTTCTCCTATTCGCTGCGCGACACCGGGCTGACGAAGCTGAACGAGGACATCGTGGTGCCGCGCGGCCAGTTGGAAGCGCTCGTGGTCTTCGCCGAGAAGCTCCAGCAGAAGCACGGCCTGCCGGTCGCATGCTTCGGCCACGCCGGCGACGGCAACATCCACGTGAATGTGATGGTGGACTTCACCCAGCCCGGCGCGAAGGAACGCAGCGAAGCCGCGCTCGACGAACTCTTCCGCCAGATCGTCGCCTGGGGCGGCGCTGTCACGGGCGAACACGGCATCGGCCTCGCCAAGAAGACCTGGTGGCCGCTGGCCGCCGATGAATCCGTGCGCGCCTTGCACCAGACGGTGAAGAACGCGCTCGACCCGCTGCGGTTGCTGAATCCGGGGAAGTTTTTGGGCTGAGCTACCTCGCAGGACCGACGTATCCAAAAGCGGCTCGGCGGGAGCCTTTACTCCAGCTTTGTGGCGCTGCGGCAGCTCAGCGCGTGAGCTGCTTTTCGAGGTAGCCGACGACCTGGCGGACGTTCGATTCGATCTCCATCCGATCCTTCACGCTGCGGCAGGCGTGCAGCACGGTGCCGTGGTCGCGACCGCCGAAGGCCTCGCCGATGCTGCTCAGGGAATTCTCCGTGAGCTGGCGCGACAGATACATCGCGATCTGGCGCGGGAAGGCGATGTGCTCGGGACGGCGCTTGCCGGTCATGTCGGCGATGCGCAGATCGAAGTGTTCGGCCACGCGCTTCTGGATGACCTCGATCGTCACGACCTGCTTGCCCTCTTCCTGGAGCATGTCGCGCAGGTAGTCCTGCGCCACCTCGATGGTCAGCGCCTTGCCGGTGAGCTTGGGCACGGAACCGACGCGCACCAGCGCGCCTTCCAACCGGCGGATGTTCGACCGGATCTTGCCGGCCAAGAAGGTCAGCACTTCGTCCGGCACGTTCAGATTCAGCAGGTTCGCCTTCTTGCGCAGGATGGCCAACCGGGTCTCCAGCTCGGGCAGCATCAGCTCGGCGGAAAGGCCCCACTCGAAGCGCGAGACGAGCCGCTGCTCCAGGTTCTTCATCTCGCCGATGGGCCGGTCGCCCGCGATGACGATCTGCTTATGCGATTCGTGCAGCGCGTTGAAGGTGTGGAAGAACTCCTCCTGGATGCGCTCCTTGCCCGCGAGGAACTGGATGTCGTCGATCAACAACACGTCCGTCTGGCGGTATTTCTTGCGGAACTTCACCAGAGAATTGTTCTGGATCGCGTCGATGAACTCGTTGGTGAACTTCTCGGTCGTCACGTAGCTGACCCGCGCCTGGCGCTTGGTCGTGGAGACGTATTGGCCGATGGCGTGCAGCAGGTGGGTTTTGCCGAGCCCGACGCCGCCGTGGAAGAAAACGGGGTTGTAGGACTTGCCCGGCTCGCGGGCCACGGCCAAGGCGGCCGCATGGGCGTGTTCGTTGGCGCCGCCGACGATGAAGGT
This sequence comes from uncultured Verrucomicrobiales bacterium, assembly GCA_946480965.1. The sequence continues at coordinate 17,134 of CAMLMI010000034.1, forward strand.
GTCGAAGGTGTTCCGGGGGTTGAAGAGGAATTCCCGGTGGATCGTCGTGGTATGGCCGCTGGCGGTCTCGCGGGTTTCGCGCTGGGTGACGGTGCCGCCGGACCCGCCGACCATGTTTTCCCGCACCGGCTCGAGCTTGAAGTCGGACACCGGGGCGCAGGGCCGGGCGACGAACTGGACGGAGAGGGACTTGCCCGCGATCTGGAGCAGGACATCGTGGATCAACCCCGTGTAGTTGTCCTGAAGCCACATCTGGCTGAAGTCGTTCGCGGCCTCCAGCGTGAGCACCTCGCTCTCCAGAGAAACCGCCCGCAGGGTCGCGAACCACATCTGGTAGAGTTCGGGATGCAGGATGGACCGGAGCGTGGTCTGGGCTTTTTCCCAGAGTTGGTCCGTCGGAACTTCGGCTGGCGGAGCGATGGTCATTCCAGATTTATTCACTGTCGACTGTGTCGGTTCCGTGACGGCGTTCGCGGAACCTTCTGCCGGGCATTTTTGCCCGGCCAATGACCGAATCCCCGCAGGTTACCGCCCGCGTCTTCCGGACCGGGGCTTCTTAGCCACTGCTGCAACAGGTCTGTTTTGCAGACAGTTACGAAACTCGATCCCCGGAATTTGGGACCGGTCGCGGTGACGCGTTGTCGCGCTCGCTCGCAGGTCCCGGGATTCGGGACGGGTTATTTAGGGGACGGTCTCCGGCCTGACGAGGACAATGTTTCCGCAGTTTTCCCCACGTTATTCACAGGCCAAAACAGGCCGGAAAAGCGCCGTTTTTCGGCCTGATTTTCACCCCAGTGCGACAATCCCCAAGCGGGCCGGGCCGAAGCAAAAATCTGCGTCAAAATCGCCCCGAAAAATGGCCTCTCTGTGACCCTTGGATTTCGCAGGGTTGACAATCCGGTGACGGAGTCCGGAAGGCGAGATACCCCGCTTCGTCGCCTCAGTCACAAAAACCACCCTGCAGCCCCGACGTTTCGCCTCCAGAATACACCGCATAAGCATCTGTCTGGAAAACACTTAGGCATTGTTTTTACCAATGCCCTTTGCGGGCGGCGGCGAGTCCAACTCAGGACAGCCCTCGCGCTGTCACCATTTCCAGCAAGCCGAACCTGTTCATTTCCAATGACATTCCCCAAAGCAGAACACCCTCCTTGGCCGAAGCCAAAGGAGGGTGTGGGGAAATCGATCCGTCGGGCTCAGGCCGCTTTGGCCGTCGAACGGGATTCGAACCAGGAGATCAGGCTCTCGAAGACGAGGCGGCCATCGTCGCTGCCCAAGAGCGGTTCACAGGCGCGTTCCGGGTGGGGCATGAGGCCAGCCACATTCCGGGCCGCGTTGCAGATGCCGGCGATGTTTTGGAGCGCGCCGTTGGGATTGGCGGCGTCGGTCACCGCTCCGGTGGAATCGGCGTATTGCCAGAGGATCTGGCGATTGGCCTGGAGCGAAGCGAGCGTCTCGGGATCGGCGAAGTAGCAGCCTTCGCCGTGGGCGATGGGCACGCGCATCAGCTTCCCGGTGGGAATCTTGTTCGTGAAGGGCGAATCCTGGGTCGCGGTCTTCAAATAGACCTGCTCGCAGCGGAACTGGAGCGAGCGGTTGCGGATGAGCGCGCCGGGCAGCAAACCCGCTTCGCAGAGCACCTGGAAGCCGTTGCAGATGCCGAGCACGAGCCCGCCGTTGTCGGCGAACTGCTTCACGGCCTGCATCACGGGGCTGAACCGCGCGATGGCGCCGCAGCGGAGGTAGTCCCCGTAGCTGAAGCCGCCGGGCACGATCACGGCGTCCACGGGCCCGAGCGAGGCGTCCTTGTGCCAGACGTAGCGGGCGGACTGGCCGAAGACGTTCTTCAGGACGTGCAGCGCGTCCTGGTCGCAGTTGGAGGCGGGGAATTGGAGGACGGCGAAGTTCATGGTCAGTCCACGATCTCCAGCTTGTAGTCCTCGATCACCGGATTGCTCAGGAAGCGGTGGGCCGCCTCGTTCAACGCCTTCTGCGCGGCGGCCTTGTCGGTGCCGGGCGCGAGGTCGATCTCCAGGTATTTTCCGACATGGACGCCGGTGACGCCCGTGTAGCCCATGTGGGCGAGGGCGACTTCGACGGTTTTCCCCTGGGGATCAAGGACGGCTTTCTTCGGCGTGATGATGATCTTTGCTTTCATGGGCGGCGGGCCGGAGCCCGGAGATTCGGCGGCGGGACTTTGGGAAACGCGGGCGGCGCACGCTAGGGGAAAATTCTCGTCCGCCCTGCATCCGCAGGCCTCTTCCCGGCGTAGAACCTCGCTGAACGGCTCAACCACAATCCCACCAACTCCATGCACACGCCTGCCCGCCTGCAGAAATCCTCCGCCCTCGTCGCCTTGGCGGCGACCGTCGGGGCCACCGCCCTGGCTTCCAGCCACCGCGAAGCTCCGTTGATCACCGCGACGCCGAAGATCGACGCCTCGGACTTCTACCTCTTCAACAGCTACGAGACCGGCCGCAGCAACCACGTCACGGTCGTCGCCAACTACCTCCCGCTCCAGGACGCCTACGGCGGGCCGAACTACTTCCAGCTCGACACCAACGCGCTCTACGAGATCCACGTGGACAACTCCGGCGACGGCATCGAGGACCTCACTTTCCAGTTCCGCTTCCAGAACACGCCGCGCGCCTTCGCCCTGCCCGTCGGTCCCGAGGGCAATCGCCGCACCAATTCCGTTCCCGTCCTCGCCGTCGGCCCGATCACCGCCGCCGACCAATCCGCCCTGCTGGTGGACCAGACCTACACCGTCTCGCTCATCCAGGGGCCCCGTCGCTCCGGCACCGCCACGCCCTTGATGCACTCCGGCGGCGCGGTCTTCACCAAGCCGCAGGACAACGTCGGCGAAAAGACCTTCCCGGACTACGACGCCTACGCGGCGGCCTACGTTTACGAGATCGCGCTGCCCGGCACGACGAACAAGGCCAAGCTCTTCGTCGGCCAGAAGAAGGACCCGTTCGTGGTGAACCTCGGCGAGACCTTCGACCTCGTGAACATCTCCACCAGCCCGCTCGGCCCGGTGGACGCGAACAAGGACAGCCTGCGCTACAAGAACGTCACCGCGCTGATCCTCGAACTGCCCAAGGATTTCCTCCGGGGTTCCGGCGAAAAGGGCGGCATCATCGGCGCGTGGACCACCGCCAGCGTGGTGCGTGATGGCGCAACCAACCAATTCTCGCGCCTCGGAATGCCGCTGGTGAACGAGGTCGTGATCGGCGTGAAGGACAAGGACAAGTTCAACGCCAGCGAACCCAAGGACGATCTCGCGAACTTCGCCGACTACGTGACGCATCCCACCCTGCCCGCGATCATCGAGCTGCTCTACGGCAGCGCTGGAGCGGTCGCCCCCACGCTCTTCCCCCGCACCGACCTCGTGGCCGCATTTGTCACCGGCGTGGACGGCCTCAACGCCAACGGCGCGGCGTCGGAAATGGTCCGCTTGAACATGGACATCCCGGCCGCACCCAAAGCCGCCCAGAACAACCTCGGCGTCATCGCCGGTGACAACGCCGGTTTCCCCAACGGCCGTCGCCCGGGCGACGACGTCGTGGACATCGCGCTCCGCGTCGCGATGGGCAAGCTGATCAAGCTCGGCCTCTTCGGCACGCCGGAGCAAGCCCCCGCTGGCGACGCGCCGTTCACCGACGGCGCCACGGTGAACGCCTCGATGTTCCTCGACCGATTCCCCTATCTGAACCCGCCGATCCCCGGTTCACCCAACGAGCAGTCCATCACCATCGTGCCGCAGACCGCCGGGCTCGTGACCGGACCGTTCAGCAACGTGCCCGGCACCTACAACGCGGACACCCGCACGTTGACCGTGGCGAAACCCGCCACCGGCGCGGGTTTTCTCCGCCTCAAAACCGACGGCAAGGTCGTGCTGACCAATGCCGCCACGACCGCGACCGAGTTTTCGGTCCAGGTGAAATGAGTTTCCTGGTCGAGTGACCGGAAGGCGGGTGCCGGTCGGAAAACATCCGTGTGTCAGCCGGCACCCGCCACGTTTTCGTCGCACGACCGGTTCCCGCCCCAACCACCCAGTCCTCATGCAAGCATCTCGGTTCCCGCTCT
>CAMLMI010000035.1 GCA_946480965.1 uncultured Verrucomicrobiales bacterium
CCGACTACGTCTCCCGCGTCCGCATCGAGCGGGCCAAGAACCTCCTGCTCAACCCCAACATCCGCGTCAGCGAGATCGCCTACGAGGTCGGGTTCCAGTCGCTGACCCACTTCAACCGCGTCTTCAAGCGCATCGTCGGCCAGTCGCCCACCGACTACCGCAGCCGCCTGCCGCGCGCCTGAGCGGCCCGCCCGGTTCCATCGCCTATGGGCGGCCAAACCGACAAGCCGGGGCCGGTGTCGCCCCGACCGCAACGCGCCCGGCCGGCAAAGAAGGCCGCCCCGCGCCGCCGCCCGTCCCCGGACGCGGCCGAGGAGGCCGCCGTGCAACTCGCCGCCATCCTGGAAACCGCCGTTGAGGGCATCGTCACCATCGACGAACGGGGGACGATCCGCTCGATGAACCGCGCGGCGGAAAGGATCTTCGGCTGGGCCTCGGCCGAAGCGGTCGGGAAGAACGTCTCCATCCTCATGCCCTCGCCGCACCGCGAGGCGCATGACGGCTACCTCGCCGAATATCTCCGCACCGGCCGCGCCAAGGTCATCGGCATCGGCCGCGAGGTGACCGGGCAGCGGCGGGATGGCTCGACCTTCCCGATGGATCTCTCGCTCAGCGAGGTGAACCTGCCCGGGCGAAGGCTCTTCACCGGCTTCATCCGCGATTTGACCGAGCGGCGTTTGCTCGAATCGCAGGTCCTGGAGATCAGCGAACAGGAGCGCCGCCGCATGGGCCGCGAGCTGCACGACGGCATCTGCCAGCAGCTCGCCGGTCTGGCCCTCGTCAGCCAGTCGCTGGAAGAGAAGCTGCGCCGCGAGCAGCATCCCGCCGCCGCCAAGCTCAAGCGCTGCCGCGAGGAGGTGCTCGCGATCATCAACGAAACCCGCCGCATGGCGCGCGGCCTGTGCCCCGTGGTGCTGGAGTCCGATGGCTTGGTCGCGGCGCTGGAAGCCCTGGCCAACGGCGCCGATCTGCCCGGCAAGCACCGTTGCCGCTTCGTCTGCCGGAAGGAGATTCTGATCGACGACTCCGCCGCCGCCACCCACCTTTTCCGCATCGCACAGGAAGCCGTGAACAACGCCCTGCGGCACAGCGGCGCCCGCTCGATCGACGTTTCGCTGGACCACGACGGGCGCGTGCTGGTGCTCAAGGTCCGGGACAACGGGTCCGGGATGAAGCCCGCGCGGCCCAAACAGGGCATGGGGCTGAACATCATGCGGTATCGGGCCAAGATGCTGGAGGGGCAGATCGCTTTCGATCCGACGCCCGGCGGAGGCACCACCGTGGTCTGTTCGGCGCCGCTTCCCGCGAGGCGACCCTGAACCGTGAACGCGAAGCCCAACGCCAACAAACCGTCCGCCCGGACCAAGGTCTTCATCGTGGACGACCACCCCATGATGCGCGAGGGCCTCGCCCAGCTCGTGGCCGACGAGCCCGATCTTGAGGTCTGCGGCGAGGCCGAGAACGCCGCCCGCGCGCTGGAATCGATTCCCAAGCTTTCGCCCCACCTCGTCCTGGCCGACATCACCCTGCCGGACAAGAACGGCCTGGAACTGATCAAGGACATCCTCGCCCTCGTCCCCGGCGTCCAGATCCTCGTCATCTCCATGCACGAGGAATCCTTCTACGCCGAGCGCGTCCTCCGCGCCGGCGCGCGCGGCTACATCATGAAACACGAGAGCGGTCAGCGCCTGCTCGCCGCCATCCGTCGCGTGCTTTCCGGCGGCATCTACGTCAGCGAACAGATCTCCGCCCGCATCCTCGAGCGCTTCAGCGGCCAGGGCGGGGAGGGGGGCGGCAGCCCCGTGCAGAAGCTGACCGACCGGGAATTCGAGGTCTTCCAGCTCGTGGGCGAAGGCAAGACCACCCGCGAGATCGCCGAACTCCTCCACCTCAGCTCCAAGACCATCGAGGTCCACCGGCTGAACATCAAACAGAAGCTCGGCCTCAAGCACGCTTCCGACCTCATCCGCAGCGCCGTGCGCTGGGTGGAGGGCCGGGGGTCGGAATAGCGGACCGGTCCAAGCGCGGCCGAATCCGGCCTTCCCGCCCCGCCCCGTTGCCCGTTCAATCCGCCCCGTGCCGGACATCGTTTATCTTCTCATCGGGGTCGTCATCGGAGCCGTGCTCGGCGGCCTTGCGGGCTACGTGCTGGCACTCCGCAAAGGCGGGGCGGCGCCCGATGCCCGCATCGAGAACGAGCTGCGCCAGCAGCTTGCCCAGCGCGAAGCCGATCTCGCCGAACAGCGCCGCCTGACCTCCGATTCCGCCAATGCCCGCGCCGGCGCCGAGGCCAGCCAGCGCGCCGCCGAAGCCGCCACGGCCGAAGCCCGCGCCCAGCTCCAGCGCATCGAGGCCGACCTCGTCGCCCTCCGCAACGAGCTGACGCACGTCGCCCAGAAACGCGCCGCCGCCGAAGCGGAACGCGACGCGGCCAACCAGCGCGTCCACGCCCAGCAGGCCGAGACGGATCGCCGTTTCTCCGAACTCCAGAAGGCGCAGGACAAGGCCTTGGCCGATCTGCGCACCAGTTTCCAGGCGCTCAGCACCGAGGCCTTGCAGAAGTCGCAGCCGGAATTCCTCCGCCTCGCGAACGAGACGCTGGCCAAGTTCCAGGAACAGGCGAAGGGCGACCTGGCCCAGCGCCAGCAGGCCATCGCCACGCTGGTCGAGCCGCTCAAGCAGACGCTCACCACCTACCAGCAACGGCTCCAGCAGGCCGAGCAGGCCCAGTCCTCCACGCTCGGCGAAGTGAAGAAGCAGCTCGAACTGCTCGCCGCCCAGAGCCAGTCGCTCTCGTCCGAAACGCTCCAGCTCCGTCGCGTGCTCAGCTCGAACCAGGCGCGGGGGCGTTGGGGCGAGGAGACCTTGCGCCGCGTCGTCGAGGCCGCCGGGATGAGCGCGCACTGTGAATTCGAGGAACAGTCCGTGGCCGGCGACGCCAAGCCCGACATGGTCGTGCGGCTCCCGGGCGACCGCTTCATCATCGTGGACGCCAAGGTGCCGGACCTCGACTTCCTCGGCGCGCTCGACGAAGCCGACGCGGTCAAACGCGCCGATGCCCTGGCCGCCCACGCCGCCAAGCTCAAGGCCACGATCAAGGCCCTGGCCGATCGCGACTACCCGGCGCAGTTCCCCAACGCCCTCGACCACGTCGTGCTCTTCGTCCCGGCCGAATCGCTCTTCAGCGCCGCGCTGGAAGGCGACCGCGACCTGCTGATCTGGGCCGCGCAAAAGCGCATTCTCCTCGCCACGCCCGCCTCGCTCATCGCTCTGCTGCGGTCCGTCGCCGTGAGCTGGCAGCAGCACGAGCAGACCAAGAACGCCCGCGACATCGCCGCCGCCGCCAACGAACTCTTCCAGCGCGTGGTGAAGTTCACCGACCACTTCGAGGCCATCCGCTCCGGCTTGGAACGCGCCAACAAGGCCTACAACGACGCCGTCGGCAGCTACGAACGCATGGTCCGCCCCAGCGGCGAACGCATCCAGAAGCTCGGTGGCGGCCAGTCCGACAAGGCGCTCGACGAGATCGCGCCCATCCAGACGCCGCTCCGCATCCCCCCGGGCCCGACCGCCGGGTAGCGCGGTTGGCAGGAGGCTGGGCGAGGGTCGGGCCTTGGTTGCCCGCGCCTCGACGGGCCCGGTCCGCCGACTGGTCATGGCCCGGCGGCTTGAACCGGCGCTATCCGTTCCTTGCCCTCCGCCTCCTAAATTCTTGGCTCAATCTTCCCGCCCGTCCGCCGATATATCCCGCGAACGTTCCGTGCGGCCCGCCTCGGCGAGAGCCGTCGCTCCGGGACCCGCCACCTAGACCAAATTTCATACGCCCCTGCCATGCCCCAACCCCAGCCATCCGGGTTCTTCGCCCGCCTTTCGCTGAAGCAGCGCGTGCTCTTCGGCGTGCTCGGCCTGTTCGTCCTCACCTTCAGCGCCAGCATCGCCTTCACCACCCTGCAGGTCGCCCGCGTGACCCGCACCCAAGCCCTGGAAACGGCCCGGGCCGAGGCCAAGCAGCACGCGCTCGCCATCCAGAAGCAACTGGAGCACTCGATGTTCGTGGCGCGCGAACTCGCCTTTTCGCTTGAGGGCATCAAGGCCGCCGGCGTCTCCGAGCGCGCCGTGGCCAACAGCATCGTCCGCCGCACTTTGGAGGGGAATCCGGCGGTGATCGGCGCCTACACCGCGTGGGAACCGGGTGCCTGGGACGGCAAGGACAAGGACTTCGTCGGCCAGCCCGGCCACGATGCTTCCGGACGTTACATCCCGTATTGGAACCGGGGCGGCGGCCAGATCGCGGTGGAGCCGTTGGCCGACTACGACAATCCGGGCCCGGGCGACTACTACCAGCTTCCGAAGAAGACCGGCGTCGAGTGCGTCATCAATCCCTACCTGTATCCCATCGCGGGCCAGGAAGTGCTGATCGCCAGCTTCGTCGTGCCCGTGCTCAAGGACGGCGTCTTCCAGGGCATCACCGGCACGGACATGTCGTTGGCCGAGATCCAGGCCCTCGTCGAAAAGATCCGTCCCTTTGAAACCGGCTACGCCAGCCTCATCGCCCATTCCGGCGTCTATGTCGCCGATGTCGTCCACACCAACGCCAACCAGAGCATCGGCACCGGCGCGGAAGCCGAGAGCATCAAGGCCGCGTTGCAGCAGGGCCAGGAATTCGCCCGGGCCGGCGTCTCCGCCCTGAACGGCGAAGCCGTGCACCGGATCTTCGTCCCCGTCCACGTCGGCCGCTCCACCACGCCCTGGTCCTTCGCCCTCGCGATCCCCGAAGCGAAGCTCTTCGCCGAGAGCCGTCGCCTTCTCGCCCTGTCGGCGACCATCGCGCTCGTCGGTCTCGGCGTCACCGCCGTGCTGCTCTACGGCCTGCTGCACCGCATCACCCGCACCTTGTCGCACATCTCGGATTCCCTCGGCGACGGCGCCCGCAGCGTGGCCGCCGCGTCCGACCAGATTTCCGGCTCCAGCCAGTCGCTCGCCGAAGGTTCCAGCGAACAGGCCGCGTCGTTGGAGGAAACCAGCGCGTCGCTCGAAGAGATGGCCAGCATGACGCGCCGCAACGCCGACAGCGCCGAAGCCGCCAAGAGCCTCGCCAACCAGACCCGTCTCGCCGCCGAAGCCGGCGCAACCGACATGGCCGCGATGGCCAAGGCGATGGACGAGATCAAGGTCTCCAGCGACGGTATCTCCAAGATCCTGAAATCCATCGACGAGATCGCGTTCCAGACGAACATCCTCGCCCTCAACGCCGCCGTCGAAGCCGCCCGCGCGGGTGAAGCCGGAGCCGGCTTCGCCGTCGTGGCCGAAGAGGTCCGCAACCTCGCCAAACGCAGTGCCGACGCCGCGCGAGAAACCGCCGAGGGCATCGAGAACTCCATCGCCAAGAGCACCCAAGGCGTCGCCATCAGCGCCAAGGTCGCCACCAGCCTCGCCGACATCGTGGCCAAGGCCCGCCAGGTGGACAACCTCGTGGCCGAGATCGCCTCCGCCTCCAAAGAGCAGAACCAAGGCATCGGCCAGATCAACACGGCCATGTCGCAGATGGACCGCGTGACCCAGACCACCGCCGCCAGCGCCGAGGAATGCGCCAGCGCGTCGTCCGAACTCAACGCCCAGGCCCAGACGCTGAAGGACGCCGTCGATCAGCTCGTGGCCCTCGTTTCCGGCGGAGGCCAAACGCAGCCGGCCGAAAGCCCCGCCCATCGCCCGCAGCATTCGTCTCCCGCTCCGCGAGCGCAGGCTGGAGCCCCGGTGCAACGCGCCATTAAGCCGACTGCGAAAGAGCCGCTGACTTTCCGCTGATTGACGGCCCGGCAAGTTTGCGCCTTGCAGGCCGGGTTCCCCAACCCGGCGGACGACTTCCTTCTTCGCAGCGCGGCCTCGGGCAATCAGCCTTCGACGTTGGAAGTTGAGCGTTGGACGTTCGATGTTCCCCCTCAGCCTTTGCCCAGCAAAACATCCCCTCGACACGTTTCCGGCCCCATCTATCATCCCGCCCGCATTTTTGCGCAAAACACCATGACCACCATTTCTGAGATCCAGGCCCGCGAAATCCTCGATTCCCGCGGCAACCCGACCGTCGAAGTCGATGTCACCCTTTCCGGCGGCTTCACCGGCCGCGCCGCCGTTCCCTCCGGCGCCTCCACCGGCGAACACGAGGCCATCGAGCTCCGCGACGGCGACAAGAAGCGCTACCTCGGCAAGGGCGTGAGCAAGGCCGTCAAGAACGTCACGGACAAGATCGCCCCAGAGCTGATGGGCCTCGATTCCCTCGACCAGCTCACCGTGGACAAGACGATGCTCGAGCTGGACGGCACCGAGACCAAGTCCAAGCTCGGCGCGAACGCCATCCTCGCCGTCTCCCTCGCCACCGCCAAGGCCGCTTCCTCCGCCCTCGGCCAGCCCCTCTTCAAATACATCGGCGGCCCCAACGCCAAGGTCCTCCCCGTCCCGATGGCCAACGTCATCAACGGCGGCGCCCACTCCGACGCTCCGATCGACTTCCAGGAATTCATGGTGATGCCCCACGGCTTCCCCACCTTCAGCGCGGGCCTGCAGGCCATCACCGAGATCTTCCACGCCCTCAAGGGCGTGTTGAAGAAGAAGGGCCTCAGCACCGCCGTCGGCGACGAAGGCGGCTTCGCTCCCAAGCTCGACAGCGCCGAAGCAGCCCTCGACGCCATCGCCCAGGCCGTGAAGGACGCCGGCTACAAGCTCGGCAAGAACATCTTCCTCGCCCTCGACGTCGCCGCCTCCGAGTTCTACACCGGCAACGAGACCTACGTGTTCAAGAAGAGCAGCGGCCAGAAGCTCACCGGCGACGAGATGGTCGAGTTCTACGCCAAGCTCTGCGCCAAGTATCCCATCGTCTCCATCGAGGACGGCTGCGCCGAAGGCGACTGGACCACCTGGAAGAAGCTGACCGACAAGCTCGGCAGCACCACCCAGCTCGTCGGCGACGATCTCTTCGTCACCAACGTGAAGTTCCTCAAGAAGGGCATCGAGACCGGCACCGCCAACTCGATTCTCGTGAAGGTGAACCAGATCGGCTCCCTCATCGAGACCCTCGACGCCGTCCAACTCGCCCAGCACAGCAAATACACCGCCGTCCTCAGTCACCGCTCCGGCGAGACCGAAGACGCGACCATCGCAGACATCGCGGTTGCGACGAACTGCGGTCAGATCAAGACCGGCTCCCTGAGCCGCACCGACCGCACGGCGAAATACAACCAGCTCCTCCGCATCGAGCAGCTGCTCGGCAAGAACGCCGTTTACGCCGGCATGAGCGCGCTGCCCAAAGGCCGCTGAGCCATTCCATAGGTAGGGCGGCGTTGCCACGCTGCCCAAATCAAAAGCCCCGGAAGCGAGCGCTTCCGGGGCTTTTCTGTTTCCGTAGCGGCGAACGGGAGTTCGCCGGAAACATCCGGTGCGGGGAAAGAGGTTCTCCAGAGAACGAGCCGTCCTCCACAGAAGCCTCTTCTGTGGAGATCGGCGGCGAACCCCCGTTCGTCGCGACGGGTCCTACGGCTTGACCAACCGGAAGAACCGAGCGCCGCCGTCCGCCGGTAGCATCAATGTGTTTGTGCCGTTCAATTCAACGACGGTGCCGGATGCGGGCTGCCAATTGGCGGGACTTAGACCGTGAGTCTCCTGAACAAAGAAGCCTTCCTCGGTGGAGGGCCATGAAAAAATCAGACCCGACGACACACTCCCCATCTTCAGTTTCGGTCCTGCGACGCCCACGATCACTAGATTGTAGTCTCCTACGGACAGTATCGCTGTCACCCGCCCACCACTCAACACTGCGGCGGGAACGATTGTCTGGCCCTTGTCGTTTTTCCCCCACGCAACCAGGGAACCGTCCGCTTTCAAGGCGAGCGAGTGGTAGAATCCTCCGGAAATGGCGACGACGCCGGATTTCGCCTCAATCGGCACTTCGTTTGCCCCGTGTGCTCCCCATGCAACGACAGAGCCATCGGATCTGAGAGCGAGCGAGTGGAAGCTGCCCGCCGCGATGGCAACCACCTGTTCTTGAGCTTCCGGAGGAACGTTGGTTTGGCCGGAGTAATTGTAACCCCAAGCGACTACCTGACCGTTCCCCGTCAAAGCCAGGGAGTGGGCGCCTCCGGCCGCGATGGCCACAACGTTGGATTTGGCCGTCGCCGGGACTGAAGTTGATCCGTGGTAGTTCAGCCCCCACGCCACCACCGAACCGTCTGATTTGAGGGCCAGCGCGAAATGATTGCCGCCGGCTGCAATGGCGACGGCATTGGAGCGGGCGTCCGGCGGCACGTTGGTTTGTCCATAGAAGTTGTCGCCCCAGGCGACCACCGATCCGTCTTCCGTGAGAGACAGGGAGAAATCGTTTCCGGATGCGAATGCCTTTGCTCCAAGTCGCGCTGTAGGGGGGACATTGGCTAGCCCGCTGGCGTTGTTCCCCCAAGCGATCAGAACCCCGTCGGATTTCATCGCGAGGTAGTGCCCACCGAAGGCCGACGATATCCCGACGAGCCCTCCCTGGAGGACCGCTTCGGGAAAGGCCCGGTCAGACTCGAACACAGGCCATCGGATCAAAGAACCGGGAGGAAGACCGTTGATGGTCAGGCGGGCGGGCGGCGCGCTGGTTGCCGCCCCGGCAATATTTCTGACGACGACCGAATAGTCTCCCCCATCCGCAAAATCGGCAACACCCACGACCAAATTGCTCGAAGTAGCGCCTGCGATGTCGATCCCGTCGCGGCGCCATTGATATTGGAGCGGATAACCGTCCGCTCGGACGGAAAACTTCGCGGTGCCTCCCAACAGGATGGTTTGATTGGTGGGATTTTCGAGGAGGCTCGGAACGGTAGGTTCGACAATCGCTATCGAGGCATTGGCGACAGCGGCGATCCGCAGCGTCCTTCCTTTTGCCGCATCTGGAATGACATCAAGTTGATCAGAGTTTGATCCCCAATGGATCGGGGTGCCGTCGTCACCGAGAGCCAGAGAGAATGAAGACCCGGCAGCGATCGACCTGATGCCACTTTTGGCGGCTGCAGGCACATTTGTCACGGAGCTATAGCTTCCACCCCAGGCAATGACCAAACCATTGGTCTTGAGCGCCACGGCGTGGTTGTAACCCGCCGCAATAGCAACCACGCCACTTTTGGCCGAGGTCGGCACAGAAGTTTGTCCGTTGTTGTTTCTTCCCCAGGCGACCACGGATCCATCCGCTTTGAGGGCCATGCTGAAATCGCCACCCGCAGCAATCGCCATGACCCCATCTTGAGCCTGCACGGGAACATTCGATTGACCAAAATGAGGAGACGACGACGTGTTGTTGGTTCCGGCCCCCCACGCCACAACGGAGCCGTCTCTCTTCAACGCGAGCGAGTGGTAGGGGCCCGCTGCGGCGGCGACCACACCCGTTTCTGCTTCTTGCGGAATGGTGGCCTGTCCGTAGGAATTGGTTCCCCAAGCGACGAGGCCTCCTGCGTCGGTGAGCGCAACCGCGTGCATATCACCGACTGCCACGGCCATGATGCCAGATTGGGCTTCGACTGGAATATTGGCGACTCCGGCGGTCGATCCTCCCCATGCGACCAACTTGTGGTCTGCCTTCAATGCAAAACGATGGTTGGGTCCTGCGGCAATAGCGACCACACCGTCATGGGCCTCCGGCGGCACGAGCCAACCGGCGGCTCCCCACATCAGCACCGAACCCAAAACGGCCGGGGTCACTTCCAAAGTCGCCGGAATACTGGTTGCCGCTCCTGCTGTATTGCTAACCGTCACTGTGTAGGAACCGGCGTCGCTCAAGTCAGCAGCCCCCAATGGCAAAGATTGGCCAGTCGCTCCCGGAATATCGACACCGTCTTTTTGCCATTGGTAGTTGAGCGGGTAGCCGCTCGCGACCACGCCAAAAGCCGCGTGTTCTCCCCGCCGCAAATTCAAACTGGCCGGGTTCAGGGTGATGGTCGGCGCGGTCGGAACCGCCAAAGCCAAGGTGTGGTAGCCGCCTGCGGCAATGGCTCCGACGGCCCCCTGGATCGCCGGAGGCACATTGGTCTGCCCATAGGTCTTGTTGCCCCACACGATCACGGCGCCGTTGGTCTTCAGCGCGACGGAATGGGCATAGCCGGCCGCGATGGCCCTGACCCCGTTCAGCGCAGTCGTAGGCGTGTTTCTCTGGCCAGACCTGTTGTCCCCCCAGATCCACACCGATCCATCGGCCTTCAACGCCATGGAATGGGTGCCACCCGCAGCAATGGCCACCACTCCGCTCTTCGCCGCAGTGGGAACGGCCGATTGGCCGTAGTTCGGGTAGCCCCCGGTCGAATTCGTGCCCGCGCCCCAGGCGATGACGGAGCCGTCCGCTTTCAACGCGAGCGAGTGTTCGTCGCCGGCGGCTATCGCAACCACCCCGCTCAATGCGTTGGTGGGAACGACATTGACCCTATAGCGGCTGCGTCCCCAGCCGACCACCTCCCCGCTGGATTTCAGTGCCAAGCTATGGGAATAACCTGCGGCGACGGCGATGATTCCGCTCAACGCGTTCGCAGGAACAATGGACTGTCCAAAGTCGAACTCACCGGCCTGAGCGGTTCCCGCGCCCCAGGCGATGACGGAACCATCCGTTTTCAGGGCCAAGGTGTGGTATGAACCGGCGGCAATGGCCTGGACTCCGCTCTGGGCCAAGATCGGAACGAAAGACTGGCCGAGTTCCCATGCCTTTTCGGGCTGACTGAATCGCGGATAATCGCCCGCGCCCCAAGCGATGACGGAGCCGTCCGCGCGAAGCGCAACCGAGTGAAGGTCGCCTGCTGAGATGGCAATGATATCGCTCTGGGCACCGTCAGGGATGATCGACTGGCCCTTTTGGAACTGGTTGGGATCGACCGACAAAGGCAGTCCATCTGCTAGACCGGCTCCCCATGCGACCACGGTCCCTGAGGTCGCGGCCGATGCCGCACCGACCATGACCATCGAGACGATCAACAACGCGAACCGCGAGAAGAGCAGCCGGGACCAAGTGAGCTGACTGGTGTTCTGACAGATGCGGCTTGGCGGTATCATGGCATGGATCGTCGTCGGGTTGAGGTCGGCTCTGGGCGACAATCAGGCAGGATTGGTCGGTCTCCTTTCGGGGCTGACGGCGGGTTTCGTATAGACCCGACGCAGCCAGGTCAATTCGTGAGTCCGACCTCTTTGTGACATTTCCCCAAGCCGCGCCGTCTCCAATCTTTGGCTTGCGCGGATATTGGTGCGTCGGCCTCGGGAAATGACCGCAAATGTTCCGCTGAATCTTTCTTGCTCGTCCCATTCCCTCTCCTTCGGCTTCCACCGGAGGACAGCGGAAGGAGTTTCACGGGAGAATCTCGTTGGGATTCGGGCAAGGCGACCGCTCGGGGCAAACCTGTTGAAATGCGGTTCGGCGGGATCGCTTTGGGGATGCAAGTTCTGGAACCGGAGGCTCCGCCCAAAAACAGCGGAGCGCCGGAGCACCCAAGGCGCTTCTCTAATGGCGGAGCGTTCTCCTCCGCCAACTCCCTCCGCGGACGACCGCACGATCCAAGATGATCCGACTCGAGAGAGGCTTTTCTACCGCTACCAGATCGCAATCTCCGCGCCGCGAGGTTCACCGCTTCGCCAAAGCATCGGCCGCCGCTTGCTGGAAGGCGCGGCGGACGTCGCTGGCGTCGCTGTTGGGGAAGTTGGAGCGCTGGACCATCAGCACGTAGGCGACGCCTTTCACGGGATCGATCCACGCCTGGGTGCCCCAGGCGCCGCCGTGGCCGTAGGTGCCGGGCGACAGCATGGCGGGCACGCCGTCGTGCGGGGTCTTCAGGACGCAGGTGCCGAGGCCCCAGCCGTAGTTCAGTCCGCGTTGGCCGTAGGTGTCGTTCTGGAAGAAGCCGGTGGGCATGATCTCCGGCGTCTGCGCGTGGGAGAGGAACTTCAACGCCTCCGCGCTGAGGTAGCGGCGGCCGTCGAGTTCGCCGCCGTTCAACAGCATCTGGCAGAAGCGGGCGTAGTCGGTGGCGGTGGAGTAGAGACCGCCATTGCCCTGGGGCGGACGGTTGCGGGAACCGAAATCGGCGCGCGGCGGCACGGCATCGAGCGCGCCGGTGTCCTTGTTCTTCGCATAGGCGGTGGCCATCGACGCGCGATGCTCCTCCGAGGGGTAGAAGGTGGTGTGCTTCATGCCCAGCGGATCGAAGAGTCGGCTCTGGAGAAAGGCGTC
The DNA here is from genome assembly GCA_946480965.1 of uncultured Verrucomicrobiales bacterium. The sequence continues at coordinate 12,227 of CAMLMI010000035.1, forward strand.
GAAGCTTTGTCCGCTGACGACCTCGACGATGCGCGAGGCGGCGTTGATGCCGCTCTGGCAATAGCGCCACTTCTCGCCGGGCTCGTTGTTCATGGGCGCGGCCAGCCAAAGCGGCACGAGATCGGCCAGCGTCTTGGCCTGTTGCGCGGCGGGGCCGGAGGCTTCGCCAAGGCCGGAGGTGTGGGTGAGGATCTGCGCGATGGTGAGGTTGGCCGGTTTACCAGAAGGGGTCTTCAGGTTGGCGAACTCGGGCAGATACTTCGCGACGGGATCGGAAGCCTTCAGCTTGCCCTCGTCCTGCAACATGAGGATCGCAACGCCGGTGATGGGCTTGGTCATGGAGGCGATCCAGAACATCGTGTCGGCGGTCATCGGCGTCTTCGCCGCGACATCGGCGAACCCTGTGCCTTCGAGGTGAACGATCTTGTCCTTCGTCACGACGACGGTGACGGCGCCAGCGATCTCGTTCTTGCCGATCATTTCCTGCATCGCCGAACCGACGCCGGGAAGTTTCGGGTCGGCGGCCAAGACGGACAGCGCGAGGGAACAGACGGCTCCTAGGAAAAGGCGGGTGGGCTTCATGGGCCAAAATCTCCGCCACGAGCCGAATCCCAGTCAATGCCCAGAGACGAAGCCGTCCCATTCCGTAGCGGCGAACGGGAGCTCTCCGGAAACATTCGCAGCGGAGAGTGGCGTTCTCCAGGAAGCAGCTTGTCCGTCAGGTGTGAGCCTTCCCCTTTGATCAGCGGCGAACTGCCGTTCGCCGCTACGGGCTCAAGGTTTGTAGAGGCGGAAGAACCGGGATTCACCATCCGCCGGAAGGGTCAGCGTGTTCGTGCCGTTCAGTTCGATGACGGTCCCGGAGGCGGGCTGCCAATCTGGCGGATGGATTGCCGGACTGGTCTGCACCGAGAATCCTGTTGAAAGGGATGGCCAGTGAAGCGAGTGGCCCGATGTCTCCTTCCGCAGGCGAAGCGTCGGGGCGGGTGGCAGAAACAGCGCCATGCTGTAGTTCCCTGCGCCGCTGATGGCCCATGCTCCCGATTGGACGTTGGCGGGAACCGTGGTCTGGCCGGAGACGTTGTTGCCCCATGCGACGATGGTTCCGTTGGTGCGGAGAGCCAAGGTGTGGCTGGCCCCCGCCGCGATTGCGATCACGCCGCTTCGGGCATTCACGGGAACGTTGGTCTGGCCGGAGTTGTTGTATCCCCAGGCCACGACCTGTCCATTGGTCCTGAGAGCGACGGAATGGAATGCTCCGGCCGCGATGGCCATCACCCCGCTTCGGGCAAGGGTAGGAGGACTGGATTGTCCGTAGTTTGGAGAGGTTCCGGTGGAAGAAACTCCAGCGCCCCAAGCCTCCACAGAGCCGTCAGCTCGCAGGGCTAGGCTATGGTAGTTGCCCGCAGCGATCGCCAAGATCCCGTTGGAGGCCCCGGTGGGCACCCGCGACTGGCCATAGTGAGGGGCGGTTGAGGTATAGTTTGTTCCCGCGCCCCAGGCCACGACCGAACCATCCTCGCGCAAAGCCACGGAATGGTTCAACCCAGCGGCGATCGAGACCACCGCGTAGGTGACGGACTCGGGAAGGTTGCATTCCCCATTGGTGTTGCTGCCCCAAGCCACTGCGGAACCGTCCTCCCGCAGCGCAAGCGCGTGGGAACCGCCGATGGCGATGGCCTCGATCCCCGACTGCACTTCCGGCGGAAGGTTCGTGATGCCCGAACTGCTGGTGCCCCAGGCCACCACGGTGCCGCCGCTCTTCAAAGCCAGCTTGTGATTTGGCCCGGCAGCCACGGCGTTCACACCGGCTTGGGCTTCGGCCGGAACCGCCGTTCCTCCGGCGCCCCAGACCGCTACCGAGCCCGGAGCTTCCGGCGCGATGGTGAGCAAGGCAGGATCGCTGGTCACGCTGCCCTCGGAGTTGCTGATCACCACGGTGTAGGAACCCGAGTCCTCCGGCTTGGCCGCGCCGAGCGGGAGGGTTTGACTGGTTGCTCCCGGGATGTCGTTGCCGTCTTTCCGCCACTGGTAGTTCAGCGGGTAGCCGCGGGCGACAACCCCGAACGCAGCGTTCTGGCCGAAGCGGAGATTCTGGCCGCGCGGGCCAAGCACGATGGTGGGAGCGGTGGGAACCTGGATCGCCAGAGTGTGAAACCCACCGGCGGAAATCGCGCCAACCGAACCCTGGATTTCCGGCGGCACGTTGGTCTGTCCTTGGCTAACCAAGCCCCACACGATCACCACGCCATTGGTTTTCAGAGCGACGGAGTGGTAGTAGCCGGCACTGATCGCCACCACTCCACTCTGCGCGGCGAGAGGAACCGTGCTTTGGCCTGACAAGTTGTCTCCCCAAGCCACCACGGCACCGTTGGTTTTCAGTGCCAAGATGTGTTGATTGCCGGTGGCGATGGCGGTGACTCCACTGCTTGCGGCCGGAGGCACGCTGGAAATCTCGCCCCAAGTGATGACCGAACCGTTTGCTTTGAGCGCGACCGAATGCCCCTCCCCGGCCCCGATTGCTACGACACCTGTTTGGGCGTTGGTCGGAATATCCGTTGCATTACCAGAGGGATATCCCCAACCGATCACCGCCCCATTGCTTTTCAGCGCCAGGCTGTGGGAATAGCCGGCGGCGATCGCAATTATATTGCTCCGAGCGGAGGGTGGAACAATTGCTTGGCCAAAATTGTAGTCGAGGAATCGGGAGTTGGTCGAACCAGCGCCCCAGGCCACCACGGAGCCGTCGGTCTTGAGCGCCAACGTATGATACACTCCTGCCGCTATCGCGATCACGTCGCTCTGCCCCCAAGCCGGGACAAAAGCTTGGCCATACTCGAGGTCGATCATCGGAAACTGGTTCGGTGGCCTATCACCGGCTCCCCAAGCTACGACCGTTCCATCTGAGCGCAGAGCCACCGAATGCAGTTCGCCCGCTGCTATGGCGATCACGTCGCTCCCAGCAGATTCCGGGACGATTGATTGGCCTCTTTCAAGTTCATACCCCCGAGGATCTGGCGTATCGCGTCGTCCGGCTCCCCAAGCCACTACCCGCCCCGCCGTTGCTGCGGAAACAAGGGGAGCCAGCCCCACCCAAAGCGCCCAGCCCAAGACGACGCGGGACAGGAAAAGGCGGGTGCGGTCTCGGGTCGGTATGGAACACGATGACTTCATGGCAAAGCTGGTGGCGTTCGGGTTCTGGGTCGGCTTCGGACGACCCTCAGGCAGGATGGGTCGGTCTCCTTTCGGGGCTGACGGCGGGTTGGTAGCGGAGCGGTTTGTGGCGGTCAACCGTCGTTTCCGTCTGTTGCGGCGAACGGGCGTTCGCGGCTGAGCAACGGGGAAGGTTCACTGCTGACGGACCCGTTGCTTTCCTTGGGAGGCTGCTCCCCGCTACGGATGTTTCCGGCGAACCGCCCTTCGCCGCTACGAGGTTCAGACGAGGTTCAGTATTCGCGGCGGGGGGAGGTGGCGGACCAAGCGGTGAAGGGATCGGTCGCGGTGACGAGGGACACTTGGATGAAGGGGCGTTGGCGGGCTTCGGGCGGAAGGGCGAGTTCGCGGTAGATGAAGTCGTCGTCGAAGCCGGCCGCGGCGGCTTCGTGGCGGGTGGCGGCGAAATAGACGGCGCGCGGTCGCGCCCAGTAGATCGCGCCGAGACACATGGGGCAGGGTTCGCAGCTCGCATAGAGATCGCAGCCTTCGAGCTGGTGCGTGCCGAGGGCGCGACAGGCGACGCGGATGGCGACGACCTCGGCGTGCGCGGTGGGATCGCCGTCGCGGGTGACGGCGTTGGCCCCGTGCGCGATCACCGTGCCGTCCTTCACGATCACGCAGCCGAACGGACCGCCGCCGTGCGCGACGGACTCGGTGGCCAGGCGGATGGCTTCCTCCAGGAAGGCGCGGTGCGGGTCGGGGTTCATGGTTGGACCGGCTGGGGAGCGGGGGAGGCGGGGGCGGGGGCGGAAACGGCTGCGGGACGTTGATCGGTGCGGTTCCAGGTGCGCCAGCCTTCGGTCAGTTCCAGCTTCAGCCAAGCACCCAGCGCCTTCAGCACAGGCCAACCGCTGGAGGGTTCGAGCGTGAAGCCGGAGAGGAAGAAACGTTGTCCGTTATTGGCCCGGCCGAAGGTGCCGCGCACGCGCCGGTGCCGCGCGATGGCGGCGAAGCGGCGGTTGTAGGTGCGCATGAGATGGAAGACGGGCACGGAGGGCGGCGTGCAGAAGACGGGTTCGGTCAGGGCCGATGCGCCGCGCTTGAAGGGCTGGGAAACGATGCCGAGGTAGTAGAGCCCGAGATCGAGCCGGAAGGCGGCGCGCATCAGTTCGTAGTCGCCCATGTAGTCGTATTTGTCGCGATAGATGGCGGCGAACCAGCGGTCATAGGCTCGGGTGAAGTCGCGGTTGCCGCGTTCGATCAACGGCGCGGGGGAACGTCCGGCGCGTTCCTCCAGGATCATCCGCACGCCGGTGCTGACGGTGAAGCTGAGCCAATCCATGCCCGGGCTGTAGAAGGGATCGAGGAACGCCCCGGCATCGCCCACGAGCGCAAAGCCGTCGCCGAAATAGCGGTCGCTGCTGTAGGGAAGATTGGCGCGGGAGAGAACGTCGCCTTCGATGCAGGTGGCGTCGGCCAACAGTTCACGCCCGGCGGGATGGGCGCAGAGGAAGCTCTTCAAGCGGTCGCCGAGCGCGCCGTCCTTGGGGAACTCCACGCGGCGCTGGTCATAGACGACGCCCACGCTGACGTCGCCGCCCTTGAGCGGAATGATCCACGCCCACCAGCCATCGCCGACGAGATGGTTGGTGGCGGTGCCGCGAATGCCGAAAGGAGCGGCGGCCCAGGCGGGATATTTCGTCGCGAGGTCCAAGCCATCGAGATCGCCGACATCGCGCCACCGGGCCCAGACGGCGCTGGTGGGATGCGCGGTGTTCGCGCGGAACCAGCCTTCCTGCCGGGAAAGCAAGGCGGCGAAGCCGGAAGCATCGACCACCCAGCGGGCGCGCGCGGTTTGAAGCGCGCCGTCGTGCTCGAAGGAAATTTCCTGTGTGCCGCCCGGTTGAAGCCGCACGGACCGCACCTTGGCTCCGCGCCGGACTTCGGCCCCGGCGGCGGCGGCGCGGACGAGCACCTCCTCATCCACCACTGCGCGGTCGAGCTGATAGGACGGCAGGCGCGCCTGGTAACGGCCACCGATCTCGCTGCATTGCGAGAGGTCGCCGGTCGCGGCGTTGGCGAACCAGAAGCGCATGCCCTGCTTCACCAGGTGGTGCTCGTTGAGATGGCGGGTGAGGCCGAGGACGCGGCCGAGGAAGAAGCCGCTGATCTCCACCGTGGCCTCGCCGACGCGGCGGGTGAAGCGGGTGGACTTCTCCAGCACGAGCACGCGGAGATCGGGGCGGGCGCGGCGGAGAAGCAGCGCGGAGGAAGCGCCGGCCAACGCGCCGCCGATGACGACCACGTCCCAGGGAGGCGAATCGGTCGGCGCTGAAGTCATGGGCGAATCATTCGTCGGCACGGCCGCGGCGGCCAAGCGGAAAGCTGTGCCGGGAGGGGCCGTTCAGGGCAGTTCGGCCTTCACGCGGAGCAGGAGGTTGGTTTCCGCCGGGGCCATGACCTGCTGGAAGACGAGGGGCAGGCCGAAGCCCTTGAACTCCGGGCTGCGCGGGGTGAAGCCGGTGTTCAGGTCCGTAGTGCTCTCCAGCGTGTAGTAGCGGCCGGGCTGGGCGTTGCTCAGGACGAGGGAGAAGGTCTGCCCGACCACGCGGGCCGCGCCGAGGCTCAACAGCGAGGCTTCCGACTTCGGGTTCGTGCCCGCGTAGAACTCGGCGACGTCTCCCGCACCATCCAGGTCGAAGTCGGAGGTCGGGTGGGCAGTGAGCAGGTCGCCGAAGGTGGTGCGTTCCCACGGATCGGGCAGGCCGTCGTTGTCCGAATCGGGCGCAAGGCCCAGCGAGAGGCGTTCGGCCAGGAACGGGAACGGCACGGACGCCACGTGGACGCTGAGCGGTGGAAGATCGTTGCCGGTCAGCACGGTGACGACGACGCGCACGCGCAGCTCCAGCGGGGAGGCGCCGGGATCGTGGTCCCAGCCGCCCGCGATCGCCGCCGTGATCTCCGCGCCGCCGGCGCTGTCGGCGTAGTAGCGCGCCGTCCAGTTCACGCCGTCGCCCGTCGGCGCGGTGAGCCGGACGGGGCCGCCGAACTCCGACAGGTTCGTCACCGCGAGCAGGAAGGTGCGGGGCGCGTTCAACGGCACCGGCTGTTCCAGCACGATGTTCGTCGCGCCCTCGACGCCGACGCCGCGCCAGACCGACTGCTGTTCGCGCCGCACGAAGGCGTCCGGCTGGAGGTTGGCACGGTCGAAGACGAAGACCTGGTCCGCGCCTTGGCCGGGCTCGCCCAGCAACCGCTCCGAGGCGGAGACGAAGGCGAGATGGCGGCCGCCGCCCGCGAAGGCGGTGGAGAACCCGTCCCGCTCGGCCGACCGGCCGTCGCGCGTGCGGGTGACGGGCAGCAGCGCGCCGGTCTGGCGGTCGGACAGGAAGATCTGCCGCGCGCGGTTGGTCTGGGCGGAGCCGCAGGCCGGGGCCGCGTGGACCGCGATCCAGCGGCCGTCGGGAGCGATGCGGGCCGAGAGCGGCTGCAGGCCGGCGGGCAAGCCCAGCGCGTCCCCGTCCAGCGCGGTGCGCTGCCCCGTGGCGCGGTCGATGAGGAGGAGCCGCGTCGCGCCGGTGTCCACCGGGCCCGTCTCCTCGCCGATCAGCAGCACGTGGCGGCCGTCGTCGCTCATGGTCGCGGCCAAACCGGGATCGGGCCCGGCCGCGCCGCCGGGCCCGGTGCCGAGCAGCTCCACCGTGCCGGTCTGCCGGTCGCGGAGGAAGACGTCGGGGAACCGGTTGGTGTCCGTGAAGCCGAGATTGCTCGCGTGGCTCGCGAAGAGGACGAAGCGGGCGTCCGGCGTCATCTGGAGCGGGGTGCTCGCCGCGCCGCCCCACTCGCCGCCCGGGCCCCGGCTGACGCACTCGATGGCCGAGGTCTGGAGATCCTTGAGGAAGACATCGACCATGCCGTTCGTGTCCCCGGCCACGAGGTTCGAGGCAATGCTCTCGAAGAGCACGTAGCGGCCGTCGGCGCCGAGAGAAGCGCGGCGGCTGCCCCGGTTGGCCTGTTGGCCGTTCGCCCCGGCGCTGGCGAGCTGGATCGAGCCGCCCACCAGGTCCTTCACGAGGATGTCCCTCCTCCCGTTGGCGTCTCCCGCGACGAGGTTGTCGGCTTGCGACTCGAAGGCCACATGGCGGCCGTCCCGGCTGAGGGAGGGATAAAGGCTCGGGCCGTTGCCGAGGGTTCCGCCGATGTTGGCGCTGGCCGCGCGGATCGCGCCGCTCTGCCGGTCCACTACGAACACGTCCGCACAGACATTGTCGTCCGCCGACACGAGGTTGGCCGACGAGGAGGAGAAGGCGACCCGCAACCCGTCGGCGCTCAGCGACGGAACCTCGATGCCGAGCAGCGCCGGCACGCCGTTGGAGGCGCGGCTGAAGGCCCCGGCCAAGCCCGGCGGCGGCGGCGTCCAGGTCGCGGCCGCGACCACGGCGTCGAGCTCGTTCGTCGCGCCCGTCAGGCGCACGTCGATCCGCACCGCGCCCACCGCCTCGGCGGTGGCGTCGATGCGGGCCAGGCGCAGGGCAAAGGCGTTGGTCGCCCCCAGCGCCAGCCGCCCGGTGGAGAGCGTGCCCTGGAGCGCCGCCGCCGTCGCGTTCGTGCCCGCGCCCGGTCCGGCCAGCACGGTCATCTGCCAGCCCGGCGGGACCGTGGCCCGCACCACGAAGCTGGTCGCCACCAGTCCGGCGTTCACCACCTGGAAGTCGAACGCTGCCGTGCCCGAGCCCGGCAGCGGCTGAGCCGCGCGCTGCGGCAGGTGCGGATGGATCTGTCCGAGCCCCGTCCAATTCGTCGCGCCGGACACGCGCAGCCGCAGGTCCGCGAAGTTCGTCCCCCGATCCAGCAGGAAGACGTCGAGCAGGTTGTTGCCGTCGTCCGGAACGAGGTTGTTGGCCTGGGCGCTGAACACCACACGGCGTCCGTCGGGCGTGATCTGCGGGGAGGCCACGACCTCGTCCGCCGGGATGCCGGCGGCGTTGATCGCCAGCGGACCGACGGCCCCGGTCAGCCGGTCGAAGAGGAACGGCCGGTTCATTTCCGGCCCGTAGCCGGGGAACAGCGCGGCCGAGGCGGAGGAGAAGAGGACGAACCGGCCGTCTCCGCTGATGGACTCCACGATGTTCGTGGCGGCGATGGCCGTTCCCTGCTGCGTGCGGGAGACGAGGGCCAACTGGTCGTTGCTCCGGTCGTAGAGATGCACCTGGAGCTGCCCGGTGGCGGGCGCGGGCGCGAAGTTCGAGGCCAGGGAGCTGAAGGCCACCCAGCGGCCGTCCCCGCTGATCACGCCATAGTAGCTGTCGCCGTTGCCCTGCGCCCCGCCGGTCGCGAGGCTGACGCGCTCGTTGGCCTGGGAGTTCATGTCGCGCACGAAGACGTCGAGCTTCGCGTTCGAGTCCCCCGCCACGATGTTGTCCGCCCAACTGTGGAAGGCGATGTAGCGGCCGTCCGCGCTGATGCTGGGGTTCTCGCTCCAGTCGTTGGGGAAGTCCCCGTCGGCCGCGAGCGAGACCATCTGCACCGCGCCGCTGGAACGCGTCCAGCGATAGACGTCGCGGAATACGGTCCCGCCGCCCGTCGGCTCCTCGGCGGTGAAGACGACATGGCCACCGTTGCCCGAAATCGCGGGCGACCAGCTGTCGAGGTCGAACTGGGTTCCGTCCGACCGCCTGCTGATGCGCTGGAGCGCGCGGGTGG
>CAMLMI010000036.1 GCA_946480965.1 uncultured Verrucomicrobiales bacterium
TGGGCGGAATTGACCGCGAGGTTCAGGATGACCTGCTGGAACTGCACGGCGTCGGCCACAACCCAGGAGTCCTGGCGCAGACCGCATTCGGCCGCGATGTCGATGGTCGAGGGCAGCGAGGCGCGCAGCATGTTGACCGCTTCCTCCAGCACCGGCTCCAGCAGGATGGCGCGCGGCTGGACGGTTTGGCGGCGGCTGAAGGTCAGGATCTGCTGCACCAGCTCCTTGGCCCGGGTGGCGGCGGCGAGGATCTCCTCCACGTCGCGGTGCATCCGGTCCGTCGGCTGGAGATCCTGCAGGACCATGCCGGTGTAGCCGGTGATGACGCCGAGGATGTTGTTGAAGTCATGCGCGATGCCGCCGGCCAAGCGGCCCACGGCCTCCATCTTCTGGGCGTGTTTGAGCTGGGCCTCCAGGCTCTCCTTCTCCTCGCGCGCCCGGTGCTCGGCGGTCACGTCCTGGATCATGCCCTCGTAGTAGAGCAATCGGCGGTCGGGACCGAAGACGCCGCGCGCGTTCTCGCGAATCCAGATCACCTGCCCGTCCCGCCGGCGCACGCGATACTCCATGTTCCGCACCACGCCGTGCTCGCCGATCTGCCGACGGAACGACGCGACATCCTCCGGGCTCACATACACGTGCTCGGAAACGTCGTGGATGGCGGCCAGCAATTCCTCCGGGCTCTCGTAGCCATACATCCGGGCCAGGGCGGGATTGACGCTGATGAACCGGCCCTCGGGCGAGCTCTGGTAGATGCCCTCGACCGCGTGCTCGAAGATCGACTGGTAGCGCGCCTCGCTGTTGCCGAGGTTCTTCTCCGCCCAGCGCCGCCGGGTGATCTCGTCGTTCAACGCCTCGGTCGTCCGGACCAGTTCCACCGTCCGCTGGGCCAGGGTCGCTTCCAGGCTGCGCCGGATCTCCTTCAGCCGCTCCAGCTCGTCCCGCAACTGCTCGGCCTCCGTCGCGGCGGAAACCGTGGGAGGCATCGACGGGTTCACGGCCTCCCGGAGAACTTCCGGGGTGGCGGCACGGGCGGCGAATCTCGAACCGACGGTTGCTTCGGAGGCCATTGGGTTGCAGCTCGACTGCGCAACTCCGACTTGGGGAAACGGAAATCGCATCAATCCCTTCCCCCTATCTTCGATCCGTCGGAGCGTGTCCAGACCGAGCTACAAAGCGAGAATTGATCCAACACCGCCAACGTCGGCCGATGTCTCGACTCTTCGCACAACCGCCCAACAACATGACACTCGCGGCAGCTTTCCGGGCCGGAGCGTTGGCGAAAAAACGCTCGTCTGAACAAGAACCGCCAGCGCGGTCTAGGAAGGGACGAATCGATCCAGAGCGCAGATGCTCTCGCCCGCGAGGCTGCGCTGAACAGTGAAGCGGTTTGTTTTCAGATCACCGTTCCAACCAGGTTCGAGGAATGAAGGACAAGCAACGGTTTTTGGAACTCGGCCTACAGGCTTTAGGCACGGTCCACTAACCGGGCGCAGTCACGACAAGGCGGGCCAAGAGTTGCTCCGGATGGGCCTTGAACCGTGGATTTGAAGTCTGCCCAGGATGTGGAGCTGGCCACGCGGGCGAGACCGTGCGAGCTCCGTTAGCCCAAACGCACCGGCCCCAACAGTAGATCGAGCAGCTCATCCGGATTGCGGTAGTCGGCCACGAGCAGGTGCGCTCCGGCCTCGGTCAATTGTCGCGCCTTGCGGGGGTCGGGCACGCCCGATCCGTTCACTTCCTCGTCGCTGGCCACCGCCACGGACAACCCGCCCAAATCCGCCGTGTGGCGGATCTCCACCGGCCCGTCGCCGAAGGACAGGAGCTGGCCGCCAACGAGGCCGTAGTCGGCCAAGATGCGCTCCAGCACCATGCGTTTGGTGAACCCGGTGGAATCCGGCGGGCTACCGTAGATGCGGTCCTCGAAGAACGGCGCGAGCTGCAGGAGCGCCGCCTCTTCCCGCACCCGGTCTTCGAGCGTGCCGCTGAGGATCGTCAGGGCGATGTTCCGTTCCGCCAGTTGCCGCAACAACGCCCGCGCGCCGAAGACGACGAAGTGGTCCGGAAAGGCGAGGCCGTCGATGACCCGTTGGGAGCGTTCCTCGATCACCTCATCCAAACGCCATTGGTATTCCACGAGCAGTTCCTCCGGTCGGGGCACCATCGCGCCGAGGGCCGACATCTGCCCGGAGAAGAGCCGCATCTGCTGGAGCGTCGGCTGGCCGTTCAGGCTCAGGATCTCGGCGAGGAGCCGTTCCCGGATGGCGACGGGATCGTCGCCGGGACGGAAGGGAAAGAATTCCAGGAAGAGGTTGACCATGATGTCCGGCCAACCGTGCCGCAGCCACGAGAGCGTCCCGTCGAAGTCGAAGACCACATGGGCGATCTCCGGGCGCGGAGCAAAGTCCCTGAGCCGACGGGGCAGTGCTTCGGCGGACGGATCGGTGGCGGATGACATCCCGCGCTGCATAGGGGCCGATGCCGTCGCTGTCAATGGACCGGACCATTCGGACCCCGGGGCGACTCAGGGGGCGACGTTCCACTTGGCGCAGGTCGAATGACCGTTTGTTCAATCCAAAAAAGCTTCCTTGTCGGAGTGCCGCTCCCGATTCTCGCCGCGATTTCAGCCCCGGCATTCCGCGCGTCCGACGACGCCTGTCTTGCCCGCATTTTTTCACATCCACCGAATCGCCGATGAAGACGACCCAGGAACAAGTCGCCGCCGAGAAACAACTGCTGCGGGAAGCCCGCGCCAAGGGCGGACTGGCCACCTTCGGAGCCTACCTCAAGTGCTCCGGGCCCGGCTGGCTCCAGGGCGCGATCACGCTGGGCGGAGGCTCGCTCGCCGGCAGCCTCTACCTCGGCGTGATCGGCGGCTACAGCCTGCTCTGGCTCCAGGTGCTGGCGATGGCGATGGGCGTCGTCATGCTCGGCGCGATCACCTACGTGACGCTCTCCACCGGCAAGCGGCCCTTCCAGGCGATCAAGGACCACATCAACCCGGTGCTGGCCTGGGGCTGGGCCATCGCCACGCTGCTGGCGAACATCGTGTGGTGCATGCCGCAGTTCTCCCTCGCCACCGCCTCCATCCTGCAGAACCTCGCCCCGGGCCTGCCCGAAGCGCTGGGGGCCACCGGCTCGAAGGTGGCCGTCTGCTCCGCCCTCCTGGCCCTCTCCATCGCGATCATCTGGCTCTACGACAGCGGCCATCGCGGGGTGAAGATCTTCGAGCTGATCCTCAAGCTGATGGTCGCGATGGTGGTGATCTGTTTCTTCGGCGTCGTCTTCAAGCTGGCCACGAGCAGCGAGGGGTTGTCGTGGAGCGCGGTGTTCGCCGGGTTCGTCCCGGATCTGAGCCTTCTGAGCAAGCCCGCCAGCACCTTCGACTCGGCGCTGGCCGCCACGGGCAGCCACGCCTCCTACTGGAGCGGACTGATCGTCGCCGACCAGCGCGACATCATGATCACCGCCGCCGCCACGGCCGTGGGCATCAACATGACCTTCCTGCTGCCCTACTCGCTGTTGAAGAAAGGCTGGGACAAGGAGTCGCGCGGATTGGCGATCTTCGACCTCAGCACCGGCCTGCTGATCCCCTTCGTGCTCGCCACGAGCTGCGTGGTCATCGCCGCCGCCTCCCAGTTCCACGTCAGGCCGCAGCCCGGCGTGGTCGAAGGCACGGCCCCGGCGGGATTGATGGGGCAGTTCGACACGCTGCTCACCGGCCGCCTGAAGGCCGAAGTGGGCGCGGAGGCCTTCAACGCGATGCCGGACGATGCCCGCAAGGCCGCCTTGTCCGCGCTGCCCGAGGGCGACAAGCAGATGGCGGCGATGCTGGTGCGGCGCGACGCCTTCAACCTCGCCTCCGCCCTGGAGCGGCTCACCGGCAAGACCGTCGCCCACTATGTGTTCGGCCTGGGCGTGCTGGGCATGGCGCTCTCCACCATCATCATGCTGATGCTCATCAGCGGCTTCACCGTCTGCGAGATCTTCGGCCTGCCGCAGCACGGCTGGCCCCACCGGTTCGGCTGCCTCATCGCCGGTCTGGGCGTGCTGGGCCCCTTCATCTATTCCGGCAAGACGCAGTTCTGGCTGGCGGTGCCCACGAGCGTCTTCGGCATGACCCTGCTGCCGATCGCCTACTTCACCTTCTTCCTGATGATGAACAACCGGGCACTCATGGGCGGCGAGATCCTCAAGGGCGGCAAACGCACGCTGATGAACCTGCTCATGCTGGGAACCCTGCTGCTCGCCGGGTTCGGCGCGGGCTGGGCCATCTGGAGCAAGACCCGCTGGATCGGCGTCGGCGCAGTGGCGGTGTTCTTCGCCCTGGCCGTGGTCGTCCACTTCGTGCGCCCGCCCAAGAAGGTGGCTTGAGCCCATCGCCCGCCGGTCGCGCAGACAACGCCCGGATTGGGTGCGGTGACGGATCTTTCCGGGCTTCAGCCGCTCAGTGGCTGAAGCCCTTTTCGCTTTCCGGCAACGGTTGATCCTTGGTCTCCGGGGCGAACGGCAGCACCGCCAGCCCCAAGAGGAACACGGCGCACATGCACAGCCCCGCGTAGCGCAGCGGCTCCTCCGTCTCATGGAACACCCGGCTGCTGAGCAGCCCCAGCGTCCACGGACCGGAAGCGGCGATGAACCGGCCCACGTTGTAGCAGAACGAAGTGCCTGTGCTGCGGAGGTGGGTCGGGAAGAGCTCCGGGAAGTAGATGGCATAACCGCCGAAGATGCCGAACATGAAGAAGCCCATGATCGGCACGAGCACGTAGATGTGCCAAGGACTGCGCAGGAACCAGAAGACCACCGCCGTCGAGATCATGGCCCCGATGAACGCCACGGCGAAGGCGAAGCGCCGTCCGGTGCGTTGGGTGAACTTGGTGAAGGCCAACATGCCGAGGAAGGCGCCGATGTTCAGCATCAGCGAGGCCTTGCCTTTCCACTGCCCGGCGGCGCCCTTCAAATCGCTTCCGGTCAGCCCCTCGGCGGCGAGCCGCTTCTCCATCACGGAAGCCACCAGGTCGAAGCTGAAGAACACGATGCCCCACAGCGCGATCACGCCGGCACAGGCCAGCAACAGCCCCACAATGGCGTTGTGGCGCCAGCGCCGGTCCCGGAACAGGGCCGCGTAGGAACCGGTGTCCTTGGACAGGGTCCCGGCCGCCTTCATCTGCTGCCAGCGCTCGGGCTCCTTCAACCGCCACCGGATGATCAGCGCGAGCACCGCGGGCAAGGCGCCGATGACGAACATGATCCGCCACTTGGCCCAAGCCTCCGGCATCCCGCCGCTACGCTCCCAGGTGCTGAGCCCCATTTCGACCAACGCCGCCGAAATGTTGCCGACGGCCGAAAGGGCCTGGAGCAGCCCGAGGGCGTGGGGCCTGGCGCGAGCTGGCATGACCTCGGCCACCAGCGCCACGCCCACCGCGAATTCACCTCCGACGCCCAACCCGGTCAGGAACCGGTAGAAGGCAAAATCCCAGAATCCCTTGGAAAGCGCGCTCAAACCCGTGCACAGCGAATAGATCAGGATGGTGATCATCATGGTCTTGGCACGCCCGATCCGGTCGCCCAAGACCCCGAAGACGAGACCGCCCGTCGCCCAGCCCAAGATGAAGATCGCCGTCACGTAGCCGGCGTATTCGTTCACATCCTTACCGGGAGGGAGCAGATCCCGCATCGCCGGCACCCGGGCCATGAGGAAGAGCTGCTGGTCCAGGCAATCGAAGAGCCATCCTAGAGCCGCCACCACCAGCACGAACCAATGGTAGCGGGTGAGTCCGTGCCACCACGGCGCTCCGACGGGAATGAAAGGATCCGAATTGGATTTCATACGAACACGTATCGGTGAACGCGGTGACACCTACACGGATTCCGATGCCGAACAAGACCCAAGTGGGACATCCGCCAAAAAACGAAAAGCCCGCTCGGATCGAGCGGGCTTCGTCGTCGAATTGGGCGCTGGACTCAGGCCTTGGCGGTCGCTTCGGACTTGGTCTCGGCCTTGTCGGCCGGCGCCTCGGTTCCGGGCTGGGCATCGATCCACTCCAGGATGGCCATTTCGGCCGCGTCGCCACGGCGTTGGCCCAGCTTGATGATGCGGGTGTAGCCGCCCACACGCCCCTTGCTCAACGGAGCGATCTCCTTGAACAGGGTCTTCACGGCGTCTTCCTGGTGCAGGCGCGAAGCCGCAAGGCGGCGGTAGTGGATGCCCTTGGCGACGAGATCGCGCTTCTTGGCGGCATCCGAAACCTGCTCGGCGGCTTCTTGGGCCACGAGGGATTTCTTGCCGAGCGTCAGCATCTTCTCCGCGACGGAACGGGCCGCCCGGGCCTTGGCCAAGGTCGTGGTGATCCGACGGTGGATGATGAGGCTGCAAACCATGTTGGCCAGCATCGCATTGCGATGGGTCCCTGTGCGGCCCAGCTTGGCCGTTCTCTTCAAATGACGCATAACGATCTCCGCTTACTTGTTGGGGTCTTCCTTCGGCGCCTCCAACAGGGCCGGATCAAGGGTCATTCCAAGGCTCAGTCCCAAGGTGGCGAGCTTCTCCTTGATTTCATTGAGGGACTTCTTGCCGAAATTGCGATACTTGAGCATCTCGGACTCGGTCTTCATCGCGAGCTGGCCGACGCTGGTGATGTTCGCGTTGTTCAGACAGTTCGCGGCGCGGACGCTGAGCTCGATCTCGTTGACGCTCATGTTGAGCAGCTTCTTGAGCTTCGACTTCTCGTCGTCCACCTTCGTCTCTTCCTTCTCGAACTCGACCGCGTTCTTGTCGTAGCCGACAAACACGTCGAGGTGGTGCTGCAGAATTGCGGAGGCCTGGGTCAAGGCGTCGTCCGGGGTGATCCGTCCGTCGGTCCAGATCTCAATGACGAGACGATCATAGTCCGTGCGTTGGCCGACACGCGCGTTTTCGACGGCGTAGCGGACACGGCTCACGGGGGAGAAAAGAGAGTCGATGGCGATGACACCGATGGGCTGGTCCACCTTCTTGTTTTCGTCGCCGGGGCAGAAGCCACGCCCCACCTTCACCTCCAGCTCCATCTCGAACTTCTTCTTCTTGTCGAGGGTGCAGATGTGTTGCTTGGGGTTGACGACCTCAATGTTCTGGTTGGTCTCGATGTCGGCAGCGGTGACAGCCCCGTCCTTGTTCACCGAGATGCGCAGCATCTGCGGCTCGCGGCTATGGGCCTTGAAGAGAACCTTCTTCAGATTGAGCACGATCTCCGTGACGTCTTCGCTGACGCCGTCGGTGGTGGTGAATTCGTGCATCGCGCCGTCCACCTTGATGGAGGTGACAGCCGCGCCTTCAAGCGAGGACAGCAGGACACGGCGCAGTGAGTTGCCGATCGTGTGGCCGTAGCCCGTTTCAAAGGGCTCGGCATAGAACTTCGCGTAGGTCTCCGTGGCGGTGGACTCTTCTTTGGTCAACCGCTTCGGCATTTCAAAACGTCCGAGACGAACTGGCATGGATTTCCTTTCGCAATTTTAATCTGACCCTCAGGCGTTTCCCGCAAACGCACGAGAGTCCGTGTAATTGCTTGCCCGGATGGGGCGATGAATATGGTTAGCGGGAATAGAATTCGACGACCGCCTGCTCGTTGGCGATGGGCTGGATCTCGTCGCGGGTCGGAACCCGCATGACGACGCCTTTGAAGGCGTTCTTGTCCACGGAAAGCCATTCGGGAACCGCGCGGCTGGTGGAGCTTTCCAGCGCCTTGGTGGCCATCTGCTTGGAGACGTTGGATTCCTTGACCTCGATCACATCGCCCACTTTGAGGGCGAACGAAGGGATGTCCACCTTGCGGCCATTCACCTTCACGTGGCCGTGCCCCACCATCTGGCGGGCTTGCGCACGGGTCAGGGCCAAGCCGAGCTGGTAAACCACGTTGTCCAAACGGGTCTCCAAGATCTGGAGCATCTGCTCGCCGGTGATGCCACGACGGCGAACGGCCTTCTCATAGACCCCACGGAACTGCTTTTCCATGAGTCCGTAGTAATGACGGAGTTTCTGCTTCTCCATCAGAGCCATCGCGAATTCGGTGTTCTTGCGGCGGGACTTCGGGCCATGAACACCCGGGCCGTAATTGCGGCGCTCGAGATATTTCGAAGGACCGAAGATGGGGACGCCGAAGCGTCGGCTGATGCGCGTGCGGGGACCTGTGTAACGTGCCATTTTCCGTGAAAAGGTTGAGATTTTTTACGACTACACGCGGCGCTTCTTGCGGGGGCGGCAGCCATTGTGCGGCACCGGCGTCACATCCTTGATGGTGGTGATCTCCAGACCGATGGCCTGCAATGCACGGATCGCGGATTCACGCCCGGAACCAGGCCCTTTGACGCGAACTTCGACTTCGCGAAGCCCGTGGGACATCGCTTGCCGAGCCGCGTCCTGGGCCACCTGTTGGGCAGCGAAAGCGGTGCTTTTGCGGGAACCCTTGAAACCGACACGGCCGGCAGTGGACCACCCCAAAGTGTTCCCTTGCATATCGGTGATGTTGACCGTGGTGTTGTTGAATGTGGCCAAGATATTGGCCACACCGACGGCGATGTTCTTCGACCCCTTGGCCTTGATGATCTTCTTGGCGTTCGGATCATCCGCCAACAGATCGGCCGCCGTAGGAGCGGTTCCGGCTACCGGACCCGCCGGGACCACGGGAGTTTCCACGGCTTCAACAGCCGCCTTGGCCTCCTTTTTGGGAGCGGCCACCTTCTTCGTCTTCGTCTCTTCAGCCATAGGTCAACAAATCAATCGGTTACTTGGCAGCCTTCTGCACACCGACCGTGCGCCGGGGTCCCTTGCGGGTGCGGGCGTTGGTCTGGGTCCGCTGGCCGCGCACCGGCATCCCGCGCAGATGGCGCACGCCGCGATAGCACTTGATGCCCTGCATGCGTTTCAGGTTCATGCCGATTTCCCGGCGAAGGTCGCCTTCGATCACGTAGCCGCCCTCTTGGATGGCGTGAACGATTTTCGAGAGCTGCTGCTCGGTCAGATCCTTTGCGCGAATGCTGTGGTCCAGTTGCGCCTTGTCCAGAATCTCCCGGGCATTCACCGGCCCAATGCCGTAGATGTAGCGGAGCGCGATATCGATGCGCTTCTCGCCCGGAATCTCAACACCAATGATTCGTGCCATATCTTAGAATAGTTGATTAGCCCTGGCGCTGCTTGTGCCGGGCGTTGGTCGAGCAGATGACCCGGATCACGCCTTTGCGTCGGACCACCTTGCAGTTTTCACACAGTTTTTTGACTGATGCACGGACCTTCATAAATGAACGTTTGGGCGAACCGTCTTTCGGCCCGCGAACAAAATTTTCCTGATTTTACCGTCAACCCCGGGACACTGCGTCCATCGGGACTGTAAGTATCTCGGGCTCGCCATCGGTGACGAGGACCGTATGTTCAAAATGGGCGGAGAGTGAACCATCGCGCGTCACCACTGTCCAGCCATCTTTCAAAATTCGCACCGCAGCACCGCCTGCGTTCACCATCGGCTCGATCGCCAAGGTCATTCCAGGCTTCAGCTTTTCTGACCGGCCGCCTTCGACGAAGTTCGGAACCTGCGGATCTTCATGCACCGAGCGGCCCACACCGTGACCGACAAACTCGCGAACAACCGAGAATCCATTGGATTCCACACACCGCTGGATCGCGCGCGAAATATCAACCACACGGTTTCCAGCTCTGGCTGCTTGGACCCCCAAACCAAGGGCCTGCTCCGTCACATCAAGCAACCGCTGAGTGGCGGCGTCACATCCACCCACCGAATAAGTCCGTGCTGTATCTCCAACAAAGCCGTTCAGATACACGCCGCAATCCACACTGATGATCTCGCCAAACAAAAGAACACGATCCCCGCCTATGCCGTGAACCACTTCGTTGTTCACCGATACGCAGACGTTGCCAGGATATTTTCGGTATCCCAAAAAAGCGCTCTTTGCGCCGTAGGCGGCAATTCGAGACGCCGCGAATTCGTCCACCATCCGGGTGGTAATCCCGGGCTTCAAAAACTTGCCGACATCGTCCAACACGGAGGCCGCCACCCGACATGCGGGACGCATCGCGGCAAGGTCTTTCTCCGTCTTGAGCAGAATCATCCGAAGGCACTTCCGATCAGAACCGGCCTTTGAGACGGCCCTTCTTCAGGAATCCATCGTAATGGCGCATCAAGAGATAGCTCTCCATCTGGCGCATCGTGTCCAAGATCACGCCAACCGTGATCAGCATGCTGGTGCCGCCGAAAAATTGACCAACCAAAGGATCGATGTTGAAAGCCGCCTGAAGAATAATGGGGATGACAGCGATGACCGTCAGGAAAACCGCTCCGGCCAAAGTGATTCGCGACATAGTTCCGTGCAGGAACTCGCTGGTGGCAGCTCCCGGACGGATGCCAGGGATATATCCACCGGACTTTTTCATGTCATCCGCGATCTGAAGCTCGTTGAACTGGGTCGCCACCCAAAAGTAGGAAAAGAACAGAATCATGAGCCCAAGCAGAACCACGTAGCCCGGGCTGCCAAATTGGATGGAGTTGGCTATGACAGTCAGCCACTCATGCAGAGCAGGACTCTTTTCCGCAGCCTTGGCGGCCAATCCACGCAAGATGGTCTCAGGAAACATCAAGATGGCGTTTGCAAAGATCACCGGCATGACACCGGCGTAGTTCACCCTCAGCGGCATGAACGAGCTGCCTCCAGAGATGATCTTCCGGCCAACCGCACGTTGAGCGTATTGCACGGGAATCTTGCGCTGCCCTTGGGTCACGGCGACCACACCGGCAACAACGGCGATCAAGAGAAGAATCAGTGCGAGCGGGATAAACGGATTGAACGAAGCATCCGAACCGGCCG
The DNA here is from genome assembly GCA_946480965.1 of uncultured Verrucomicrobiales bacterium. The sequence continues at coordinate 10,852 of CAMLMI010000036.1, forward strand.
CCGGAAACATGATGCGGATCATGCCGAGCAGAGCCTTGGGCATCTCGGAAAGAATGCTGATGGTAATGATGAGCGAAACGCCGTTGCCGATGCCCCGGTCAGTGATCTGCTCTCCCAACCACATCAACAACACGGTCCCTCCAGCCAGCACCAACATGGTTTGGAACCGATACCACCAGATATGGGCTTTCATGGTGCCCACCAGCAGATCACCGCTGAAGTTGGCGAATCCCGGAAGGCTGCCCGGATTTTCCCAGCTCAAAGCCATGAAAAACCCTTGGCCGAGGGCCAAAAGCACAGCGAGGTAGCGGCCGTATTGGATGAATTTCGTGCGCCCGCCTTCTTCACGAACCATTTTGCTCAATTGTGGCACTACCGCGCTCAACAACTGCAGCACGATGGTCGCGCTGATATAGGGCATGATACCGAGCGCACCAATGGCGCAACGTCCAAATCCGCCACCCGTGAATAGACTATAGAGGCCAACCAAGCCGCCCTGCCCCTGCGTCTCTTGCATGAACTTCTGCAGCGCACTGCTGTCGAGCCCGGGGACAGGCGCGAGCGAGGCCAATCGGGCAATCCCAAGAACCACCAGCGTAAAGATGATCCGGCTCTTCAGCTCGGGGATCTTGAAGCAGTTGGCAAAGGTGTTGGCAATGGCGGCAAACATGCGGGAAGGCGAAGGATCGAGCGGTTACTTGCTCTCCGGTTGAGCCGCCGGAGGCACGATCAATGTGCAGGTTCCACCCGCCTTTTCGATCTTGGCCTTGGCTTCGGCGCTGAATGCATGGGCGGAGACCTTCAGAGCTTTGGAGAGCTCTCCGTCGCCCAAAATCTTCACCTTCTTGACAGGACCTTTGACCAAGCCGACCGAACGAAGAATTTCGACGTCAACCACGGCACCGGCATCGAAGATCTCAAGAGATTCGATGTTGACGGGGCTGTAGCGGACCGTGTGGCGAGCATTGCTGAATCCGCGCTTGGGGAGACGGCGAATCAGAGGCATCTGGCCGCCTTCAAAACCGATACGCCTAGAGCCACCAGAGCGTGCGCTCTGGCCCTTGCCACCACGACCGGAAGTTTTGCCGTGACCGCTGGACTCACCCGATCCCAGCCGCTTGCGGCGATGTTTGGCACCCGGACGGGGCTTCAAATCATGTAAACGCATATGACTCAGTTGCTAGAGGCTGGAGCTGGGGACAATTCGATACCGCGACTGCGGAAGATCTCTTCGCGCAGACGCAACTGGCGCAATGCAGCCAAGGTTGCCTTGACCACATTGGCGGGATTGCTCGACCCGAGGGACTTGCTGAGGATGTCTTTGACGCCTGCGGATTCGAGAACCGCACGGACCGTTTTGCCGGCAATGATGCCCGTTCCGGGAGACGCCGGACGAAGAAGCACCTTGGCTCCGCCGAACGAGGAAAAGACCTCGTGGGGAATAGTGCCTTCCGTCAACGAAACCGGCAACAGCTTCGACTTGGCGACTTCGCCGCCCTTGCGGATGGCTTCGGAAACTTCCTTGCCTTTGCCGAGACCGATGCCGACGTTGCCCTTGCGGTCACCGGCAACCACCAAAGCGGAAAAGCTGAAGCGACGTCCACCTTTCACGACCTTGGCGGACCGGTTGATGAAGACCACCTTTTCGCTCAGATCCTTGCCTTCACCGTCGCCGCCTTCTGCAGCACGGGGGGAACGGTTCCGGCGAGGTCCACGGTTTCCTTGCCCCCCGCGGCCGCCACCATTGAAAGCCCCTTGACCTTGGGACTGGTTCGAACCGGAATCGGATTTCGTTTGTTCTGACACAGTGCTTTTCTCCAAATGGGTTAGAATTCGAGTCCGGCCTCGCGCGCGGCATCCGCCAGCGCCTTGACCTTGCCCATGTAGCGGGCACCGCCACGATCAAAGACAACGGCCTTGATGCCCTTGTCCTGGGCCGCCTTGGCGGCGATTTCTCCGACGAGCTTCGCCGTGGCTACATTGGCCCCGACCTTTTGTCCGGCAGGTAAAATGTCCGCAGTCGTGCAGGCGGACGCCAAGGTCACACCCTTGAGGTCGTCGATGAACTGAACATGGATGTTCTTGTTCGAGAAGCACACGCTCATCCGGGGTCTTTGAGCTGTTCCGGAGATTTTGGAACGAACCCGGAAATGACGCCGGGTCGCGAGTTCCTGCTTTTTCTGAATTCTCATGGGGATAAAGGCCACGGAATTTGCCGTGGCCATTGGGATTATTGAACGGTTTTGCCTTCCTTGCGCACGATCCGCTCGTCGTCATACTTGACGCCTTTGCCCTTGTAAGGTTCGGGCGGATAATAGCTGCGGATCTCGGAAGCAACCAAACCAACCACTTGGCGGTCAGGGCCCTCGATCAAGAGTTTGGTGCCCTCTTCGACGGTCACCTTGATCTGATCGGGAATGGAGTAATTGATGGGGTGGGAAAAGCCGAGGCTCAGGTTCACCACCTTGCCGACAACGGCTGCCTTGAAACCGACGCCGTTGATCTCAAGACGCTTGGAGAAGCCTTCGCTGACTCCCTTGACCATGTTGTTGATCAGGGCGCGACCGAGACCATGCATCGCCTTGGCATCGGCGTCGTCGCCATCGCGGGACACAACGACGTTGCCGTTTTCGACTTTGGCGGAAATCCGCTTGGGCAACTGCATGTTCAGCTTTCCCTTGGGACCTTCGACGGAGACGGAACGGCCTTTGAGTTCGACCTTCACCTTGGCCGGAATGGTTACCGGCTGTTTGCCAATACGGGACATAGTTCTTCTCCTGTCTTACCAGACGTAGCAAAGGACCTCTCCGCCGATCTTGGCGCTGCGGGCCTGACGACCCGACATGATCCCTTGCGATGTTGAAACGATGGCGACCCCCAAGCCTCCGCGAACCCGAGGAATCTCGGTGGAGCCGGCGTAGCGGCGAAGGCCAGGCGTGCTGATGCGGCGAATGCCTTCAATCACATGACGCCGTCCCTCATACTTGAGGCGGACGTTGAGCGTGCGGATCTTGTCGCCTTCAACGGAAAACTCGGAAACGAAACCTTCCTTCTTCAGGATGGTAGCGATGCCTTCTTTGATCTTCGAGTGGGGAATGGCCACCGTGGGAAGATTGGCGCGTCCAGCGTTGCGGATGCGCGTGAGCATGTCGGAAATCGGGTCGCTGTTCATATCTTACCAGCTTGCTTTGGTGACACCGGGGATCAATCCGGCCAAGGCCAGTTCACGGAAAGTCAAACGCGATGCCTTGAACTTTCTCATGTAGGCATGGCGGCGTCCGGACATCTCGCACCGGTTGACCAACCGACAGGGGCTGGCGTTCCGGGGGAGTTTGGACAACGCGGCATAGTCGCCCTTCGCCTTCAGTTCGGCGCGAATCGCGGCGTATTTCTTGACGGTCGCCGCTTTCTTTTTGTTCCGCTCAATCCAGGCTTTCTTGGCCATATAAATCCTTATCGTTCAGCGAAGGGCATTCCGAGAAGCTTAAGCAGATCCAAAGCTTCCTGGTTGTTCGGAGCAGAGGTCACGATGGTGATGTCCATGCCCTGGTTACGCTTGATCTTATCCAGTTCGATCTCGGGGAAAATGCTCTGATCGGGAAGGCCGATCGAGTAGTTGCCGCGTCCGTCGAACTTCTTAGGAGAAATCCCCCGGAAATCGCGGATGCGGGGAAGGGTCACCGCTACCAACCGGTCGAAGAACTCATACATCGTCTCGCGGCGAAGGGTGACACGGCAACCAATGGCTTGGCCTTCGCGAAGCTTGAAGTTTGCGACGCTCTTGCGGGCGCGGCTGATGACCGGCTTACGGCCGGTGATCATCGTGAGATCCTTCACGGCCTCGTCCATGGCGCTCTTTTCGTTCGAGGCACTGATGCCCATGTTCACCACGATCTTCTCGATCCTGGGAACCTGATGGACATTCTTGTAGCCGTGCTTCTCCTTCAAGGCGGGCACAACTTCATCGACGTATTTTTTGTAGATTCGCGAATTCATCGGATAGGCGTCCGGATTTTGCCGGACATAGGGGACGTCTCGTCGGACTTAGGCGTTCTTGGCACGTTTGCCATCGTATTTGGCCGCCAGCATCAGGTTGGACACGTGGATCGTGCCTTCACGCTCGACAATCGCGCCTTGGGGCTTCTCTTGGCTGCGCTTGACGTGCTTCTTGATGAGCTTCAGCCCTTCAACCGTGGCGCGTTCCGCCTTGGTGTGCATCTCGAGGATCTTGCCGCGCTTGCCCTTTTCGGAACCGGCAATGACGACGACCTCATCGCCGCGTTTGACGTGAAAGTTTGCCATACTCAAATGACCTCCGGTGCGAGAGAAATGATCTTCATGAACTTCTTTTCGCGAAGCTCACGGGCCACGGGGCCGAAGATGCGGGTTCCGCGCGGATTATTTTCCTTGTCGATGATCACAATCGCGTTGCGGTCGAAGCGGACATAGGAGCCGTCGCTGCGGCGGATCGCCTGCTTGGTGCGGACGATGACGGCGTTAACGACCTCACCCTTTTTGACGGTGCCGTCCGGAGCCGCCTCTTTGATGTGGGCCTTGATGACATCGCCGATGCCCGCATACATCTGGTTGCGCCCGAGGACGCCAATGGCAGCCGCGCGCTTGGCACCGGTATTGTCCGCGACATCGAGAATTGATCGAACTTGCAACATAAGGATTCCCTTCGGCTATCAGGCAGCGACGTTGGCCGCTTCGGTATTCTTCTCGACCACTTCTACCAGCCGCCAGCGCTTCAGGCGCGACAGAGGACGCGTTTCCTGGATGCGGACCACATCGCCCATCTTCGCCTCGCCCTTTTCATCGTGGGCGTGGAACTTCGTGAAGGAGGTCACGACTTTGTGGAACTGGGGGTGCGGAAAACGCCTCTCGACGCGCACCACGATGGTTTTGGCCATCTTGTTGGAGACGACCTTGCCGATTCGCTCCTTGCGGTTGCCCCGCTCTGCATTGGTCTCGGACATAATCACTTTACTTGGAACCCTGCTGCTGGATCTGGCTGAGACGCGTCTCGACACGGGCGATGTCCTTGCGGAGGAAGCGCAGCTTGGCCGGCTTTTCGAGCTGGCTGCTGGCCTGTTGCAGACGAAGGCTGAAAAGCTCCTGGCGCAATTCGTTGCCCTTCACCGCCAACTCGGCAGCGGTCAAATCCTTCAACTCGGAAAATTTCATATCGTTTCCTGAACTAAATCGATTACCCGACCTTGTGGCGGGAGATGAACTTGGTCGAGATCGGCAGTTTGGTCGCCGCCAAACGCATGGACTCGCGGGCGATCGCCTCGGGAACACCATCGACCTCAAGCAGAACTTGGGCAGGTCGAATGACCGCCACCCACGACTCGACTCCGCCCTTGCCTGTTCCCATTCGGGTTTCAAGCGGCTTCTTGGTGAAGGATTTGTCCGGAAATATCCGAATCCAAACCTTGCCGCGACGCTTCATGTAGCGGGTAACGGCCACACGGGCGGCTTCGATCTGCTTGGTATCGAGCCAGCACCGCTCCAAGGCCTGCAATCCATACTCGCCGAACGCGACGCTGTTGCCACGACTGGCAAGGCCAGTGCGGCTTCCGCGCTGCATTTTGCGATACTTCACTCTGGCGGGCATCATTGCCATATGCTCTTCCTGCTAAAAAATTGCGTTTAGTTGGCCGGAACGGGAACAGCACTGGTTCGATCGATCTTCTCGACCTTGACCTGCTTCATTTCCGTTTTCTTGGTCTCTCCACGGCAGATCCAGCACTTGATTCCAAGCTTGCCATAGACCGTGCTGGCTTCAGCGAACCCGTAGTCAATGTTGGCCCGCAAGGTGTGCAAAGGCACGCGCCCTTCACGATATTGTTCGACACGGCCAAGTTCGGCACCGCCCAAGCGACCGGCACAACGGATGCGAATGCCCTCAGCTCCGAAATCCATTGCGGTCTGGACCGCTTTTTTCATGGCGCGGCGGAATGAAACACGACGCTCCAATTGAACGGCGACATTTTCGGCGACGAGCTGGGCATCGATCTCCGGCTGCTTGATCTCTTGAATGTCCACATAGACATCCTTGCCAGTCATCTTGCTGAGCTCTTCCTTGAGCTTGTCGATTTCGGAACCCTTGCGGCCAATCACCACTCCCGGACGGGCGGTGAAGATCGTGACGCGGCAACGGCTAGTAGCGCGCTCGATATGGATCTTGGGCACAGCGGCCGATTCGAGCTTCTTCTTGAGAATCGCGCGGATTTTACGGTCCTCGTTCAGCAGATTGCCGAACTCCTTCTTGTCCGCAAACCACTTGGAGCGCCAGTCCTTGTTGACCGCGATGCGAAGTCCGATTGAATTGGTTTTTTGTCCCATACGATTAGGCCTCGTCCGTCAAAACGATCTTGATGTGGCTGCTGCGCTTCAGGATCGGGCCGGCCGATCCGCGGGCTTTCGGAACAAACCGCTTCAGCGTGCGTGCCGTTTGGGCCACCGCCAGCTTCACGGTCAAAGATTCAGGCCTGAGGCCAGCGTTGTTTTCCGCATTGGCGATCGCCGACTTGAGCGTTTTTGCGACAACTCGGGCCGACTTCCTGGGAACAAACTGGAGAACAGCTTGAGCCTGAAGGGCGGGCAACCCTTGGATCTGGCGGACCACCTCGCGCACTTTTTGCGCGGACATCCGGAAATTCTTGGTGATGGCTTGGACTTCCATAGGTTACTTGGCGACAGCCTTGGCAGTGTGCGATCCGTGCTTCTTGAACACACGAGTCAGGGCGAACTCACCGAGACGGTGCCCAACCATGTTCTCGGTCACGAAAACGGGGCTGAACACCTTTCCGTTGTGCACGTTCAACGTGATCCCGACGAAATCGGGAGTGATCATCGATCGGCGCGACCAAGTCTTGATCGGCGCCTTCGACTTGGAGGCTTTGGCCTTGTCGACCTTCTCCTGAAGATGATGGTCCACAAACGGACCCTTCTTAATGGAACGTCCCATACTCGTTATTTGTTCTTCACCGGCCGGCCATCACGACGAACGACAATGAAGCGATTGGAGCTCTTCTTCTTTTGGCGGGTCTTGTAGCCCTTGGCGAGCAAGCCCCAAGGAGAAGTGAGCTGCTGCCAGCCACCACCACCCTTGGATTTACCCTGACCACCGCCGTTCGGGTGATCAACCGGATTGCGAGCCATGCCGCGGGTAATCGGGCGAATGCCGCGATGCCGCGAACGACCGGCCTTGCCGAGAACGACATTCTCGTGCTCCACATTGCCAACCTGGCCAATTGTGGCGTAGCACTGTTCGTTGATGCGACGAATCTCACCGGATGGCAGACGGATCTGCGCATAACCCGCATCGCGAGACATCAAGGTCGCCGCCACACCAGCGCTCCGCACCACTTGACCACCACGACCAGGAACCAGCTCGATGTTATGAATCGGCATGCCAACCGGAATCGCGGAAAGAGGAAGACTATTGCCCGTCTCAGGAGCCGCATTGGGCCCGCTGACAATCTTGACACCCACTTCCAGCCCAACCGGAGCAATGATGTAAGCCTTCTGACCATCCGGATAGCGCAGCAACGCCAAACGAGCGGAGCGAATCGGATCATATTCGATCGCGACAACCTCGGCCGGAACACCGTGCTTCTTGCGCTTGAAATCAACGATTCGGATATACTGCTTATGCCCGCCACCGATGCCACGGGCAGTCACACGCCCATAGTTGTTGCGGCCACCGGTCTTCTTCCGGATCTCGATCAGCCCACGCTCGGGCGTCGTTTTGGTAATGTCCGCAAACGACGCGACGGTCATGTAGCGCATCGACGGCGTGAGCGGTCTAAATGTCTTTACTGGCATATAGCGTGTCCAAGTGATTCTTGGATATTGCAACCATCAATCCCGTCCCTCGTCGGTCTGGTTATCGGCTGCAACAACGGTGCCCGAATCAACCCATCTGGGTGAACGGGAGCGCGGAGAATAGCAATGAGTCGGATCAGTGCAATAGGTTTTTGGAAAATTTTCACTCCTCTCGTTCCTGCGCCAGCAAAGGCTTGCTCGATTCGACGGTTCCGTAGTCTTTTCCATGCCTGATTCGGCGCAATGAACTCCCAGCATTCCTCCAGCACAAGGCTCCCGGCAAACGGAGCGAGGGAGTCCCAGGCCGGTTCTCATCGGGAGAGCCTGGTTCTCGGGGATGCCTTGCGGTTGTTTTTCGATGCTTGCGAACAGCCCGCTGTCATCTGTGATCTTTCGGGAACGGTTCTGCACGCGAACCAGGCGTTCTGCTTGGCCCATTCTGTCGATCCCACAAAGATCGTCGGACAACAGATCGAATCGTTTTCGCCTCTGCGAGTGCCGCTCGCTTCGGATTTTTCCGGCCTCTCGACCCAGCACCCCGCAACGGCCTCCTTGGTCGCTCCGGCACAGACCGCGCGCTTTGTTTGGCGGCTACACCCAAGCGTTGATGCGGCTGGGCTGACAACGGGTTGGTGCTTCATTGGACAATTGGCAACGAAACCGGCCACCAACGAACCGACGCACGAACGCGATGGGCGGCTCGCCGCTTTCCCGAAGTGGAATCCGAATCCCGTTCTGGAGCTCGATCAGGACGGGATTCCCACGTATTTCAACGAAGCCGCCAACAGCATGGCGCGGGAGTTGGGCGACGGTTCCATCGGCAGCATCCTGCCCCCGGAGGCACGCGAGATCGTGCGTTCGGCGCTGGCTTCGGGTCAGCCGAAGATCCGCCTTGAACGCGAGTATGGCAGCCGCGTTATTTCATGGTCGTTCTTTCCCATCGTCGCGCTCGGCATCGTCCACTGCTACGCCGGCGATGTCACCGAGCGGCGCACGTTGGAGAACCAGTTCAGACAGTCCCAGAAGCTGGAATCGCTCGGCCGCTTGGCCGGGGGCGTGGCCCATGATTTCAACAATCTGCTGACCGTGATCAAGGGCCAGGCCTCTTGCCTGGCCACGGGTGAGCTGAAGCCCGGAGCCGAGGCCGAGGCGCTGCACCACATCCTGCTCGCGGCGGAGCGTGGATCGAACCTCACGCGCCAGCTCCTCGCGTTCAGCCGACAGCAGGCGGTCCAGTTCTGCAGCGTCGATCTCAACGAATCGCTCCGCTCCGTGGACCAGTTGCTCAGTCGCGTCGTCGGCGAACACATCGAGATCGAGATCCGCCATGCCGAGGGGCTTCCTCCCATCTGGGCCGACGTTTCGATGCTGGAACAGGTGCTCCTGAACCTCGCGGTGAACGCGCGCGACGCCATGCCGAACGGCGGCAAGGTGCGGATCGTCACCGAAGAGGTCGCGGTGGGCCCAGAATACAAGACGCTCCATCCGGATTCCCACGAAGGCCGTTATCTACGTCTCTCGGTCGAGGACACCGGATGCGGCATCGCGCCGGAGCACCTGCCCAGGATCTTTGAACCTTTCTTCTCCACCAAAGCACCGGGCAAAGGCACCGGGCTCGGGCTCGCCACGGTTTACGGCATCGTGAAGCAGCACAACGGCTGGATTCGCGTCTTCAGCGAGGCTGGACACGGCACGAGCATCCAGATCCACCTGCCCTGCACGTCCGAGCCGGTCCAGAAAGCCCGAGACCCGCTCGCACCGTCCGGCCCGACACCCCAAGGCGGCCGGGAGCGGGTTCTGGTGGTCGAGGACGAAGAGCCCGTGCGGAGCCTGATCGCCAGCGCGCTGGGCGCGCGCGGCTATGTGGTTCATCAAGCCGCCGACGGCTTGGAGGCCATGGAAACCTTTTCACGGATCAGTGGCAGCGTGGACCTCCTCCTGGCCGACGTGGTGATGCCCGGAGGGATCAGTGGGCGCGAACTCGCGATCAGCCTCTCCAAGCAGCATCCCGGGCTCAAGGTGCTCCTCATCACGGGCTATAGCTCGGATGCGCCCGCCGAATCGCCGGATCGTTTTCCGTGCCTGGCCAAGCCTTTCGATCTCGACGATCTGCACCGCGCGTTGCGCGCCGCTCTCGCCTGATAAATCGGGCCACCGGGCTTTGCATCCGCGCGGGTCTCGGCCAACACTCTCGGGGTGCGGAAACTTGCCTCCATGCTTGTTCTGGCGGTCGCGATCCTCGCCATCGCTTGGCTCATCAAGATCGCCCTGAACCGGTCTCCATCCGGACCAACTGCGACCGGCGACCATCTCGCCGAAACCGAGCCCGGTTCGTCGGCAATCCG
>CAMLMI010000037.1 GCA_946480965.1 uncultured Verrucomicrobiales bacterium
CGTCGAGGCCTTGGAACGCTTCGTCGCCCGCGATCCGCTCCGGCGCGTCCACGAATGCGTCTTCGGCGTGCTCGCCTTGGAGAGCGAGCCGGTGGATCCTCGGCTCTGACGTGAAAGCCACTTCGCCCCAATCCCGGTCGCCAATACTCCGGCGGTTCGACCTTCGGCTTTTCCGGCGCCGCTCCCTGCCCGTGCCCACGTGGCGCGGTTGGTTGCTCGCCGTTCTGATGGGAATCGCCGGGGGCAATCTGCTCCTGCGCGGCGTCTATCCGTTCCTCGCCGTCGCGGAGAAGTTGCCGGCCAAGGTGCTGGTGCTGGAGGGCTGGAACCCCGATTCGGTCTATCAGGAGGCCATCGCCGAGTTCCGGCGCGGCGGCTACGAGAAGCTGCTGGTGACGGGCGGGCCGTTGGACAAGGGCTCGCCGCTCTCCGAATACAAGACCTACGCCGAGATGGGCGCGGCCACGCTGGTCGGCTTCGGCCTCAATCCCGCCGAAGTCCTAGCGGTGCCCGCTCCTCTGACCCGCCGCGACCGGACGTTCAATTCCGCCGTGGCCTTGGCCACCAGGCTCAAAGCCGAGGGAGCCCTGCCCGCCGAGATCAACCTCGTCTCGGTAGGGCCGCATTGCCGACGCTCGCGGATGCTGTTCGAGAAGGCGCTGGGCGACGGGGTGAAGGTGGGCGTGATCCCGACGGAGCCGAACGACTACGACCCGGCCCGTTGGTGGCGGTCCAGCGCGGGTTTCCGGACGGTGACGGGCGAAGCGATCGCGTATCTCTACGCGCGGTTCCTGTTCAAGCCGGAGGAGGAACGGTAGGCGGGAAGAAAATGTTTCTTGGCCGACTCAATGGCCAAGGCGACGAAAGCCGGGTTGAGGCACCCGCCCACAGGCCGTCCACCTGTTCATTTCCACGAAAACTGGAGCGTCACGAAGTCCGACTGGTCGTTGGGGGAACGGCGGATGAGGGCGTCGTAGCGGCGCTTGGTGCCGTTGTATTCGGCTTCGATCTCGATCTGGAAGGTGTGGCTGCGCACGTCGGCGTAGCGCGACATCATGGCGAGCATGTCCTGGCTGAACGCGCCCACGTTGCGCAGTTCGCCGATGTTGCGGAAGGGCTGGTCGTCTTCCGTGCCGGGCGTCCGGTCGGGGCCGTTGCGCCAATCGATGATCAACTGCGCGGTGTTCTCGTCCATCTCGGGGATGATCTGGAGCATGGTGAGGTCGGCGCGGTTGATGTTGAGCCGGCCGCCGGAGATGGCGGTGAAGAGATCCTTGAGGCCCACGGGATAGATCGATTCCTCGCCCGGGGCCCGACCGACGGGACGGGAACCGCCAGGCACGAAGCGGGACGCACCGATGCCGGAATAGGCGGGGCCCCAGAACATCTCGGGCGTGATGCCCTTGATCAGCTCCAGTTCGAAGATGTCGTCGATGAGCCCGTTCTTCGCCACGTAGGGAATGGGCTGGCTCATGTAGTAGTCGGTCTCGGCCCCGGCCAGGTGTTCGTTGTCGTCGGTGTCGATCCAATCGAGGATCGAATCGACGATGGTGGGGAACTCGCCGGCATCGACGCCCATGAGGATGAGCGCCTGACGCAGGACGACGTCGTCGGCGAGGTTGATGTTAAACTTCGTCTCGTTGTCGATGACCTTGTAGGTGTAGCTGCCGCCGTTGATCTCGACGGGTTGGATGGCGAAGTCGGACAGGATGGAGTTGGTCGTGCCGAGGCCGCCGGCCCAGATCTGGTTGTTGGCTTCGTAGCCGGTTTCCTGGGCGATGCGCTCCTTCTGGCCAATGAGGAACTTGACGCGTTCCACGGCCGAGCGGGCGATCCATTCAAGGTCGGCGTCGTTGTTCACGTGGCGGGCGAGGCGCATCTCCACGCGCATCCGGTAGGCGAAGGCCCCGGCCACGACGGTGAGGATCATGACCACGAGCATCACCATCACGAGGGCGATGCCGCGCTGGCTCTTCCACCGGGGATGAGGGGTGAGGTTCATGGAAAACTACCGAGGACGAGGACCGCCGGGCTGAGGTCTTGGATTTCCAGGATTGCCCGGGTTAGGTCGTGGACCTCCGGGTTGCTGCACCCCCGGCCTACCTATGCCACCTCCTGGCCGTCGTCCCACCGCCACCGGCGCGGCCGACGGGCTCTGCATATCGGCCGTCACCGCCGTGGACGCGGGCGCGATGATCGAGGTCATCACGCGGACCTGTTCGCCGCGCCGGGCGTCGCCGAAGGCCAACGACACCTGGATCTGCTTGGGCATGTTGTTCGTCGGACCGGGTTCCGGCAGGAAAAACTCGGACTCCTGATCGTCCCAGAACTGGATCTCGAAGGCCGTCACGTCCGTGGCCAAGGGAATGACGTAGGGTTCGAACTGGTCGTTCGTGGCCAGCAACGGAGGGAACTGCGACATGTAGAGCCGGTTGCCTCCGGTCTTCTCGTCCGGTCCGACCCAGAAGGAAACGCGGCGCATGGCCTGCCCGCCGAAGATGCCGGAGCCGGGGAACGATTCGGGCAGGCGCGAGACGAGGCTGAGGTAGGAGAAGTCGCCGTCCATGCCCACATCGATCAGGTAGTTCGAGCTGGTGAAGCCCTGGTAGGTGGTGATCGCGTCCTCGATGCACTTCCGCGTCATGCGTTCGCGCTGGGCGTCGGCGGCGGCCTTGAGGCCCGAGTGGGTGGCTTTGCTGACGGAAGACCACGTGGTGTAGATGGCCGTGAGGACCATGGCGAAGATGCCGACGGCCATCAGCACCTCGACCATGGTGAAGGCGGCGACGCGGCGCTGGGGAACGCGGGGATTCATCGGCGTAGGCCCAGACCGGGCGGGGTGGATTGTGGTTTATAGACCTCGACCTCGAGCTTGGATTCCTCCTGCCCGTTCTGGCCGATGACGAATTGGACCCGGAACAACCCGTTGGAACCGATCCAGACGATGTTCCGCTGCCATTCGTAGCCGGGGTAGAGATCGCCGAAGTCGCCGGACTCAACGCCTTCCTCCAGCATGTTGGTCAGGGAAAGCTGCGCGGCCAACATGCCGGCGTGGGGCGTCTGGATGGTCAGGGAACGGGCGGCGCGGAGGTTCTGGCTGACGAGCGACAGGATGGCGAACATGCACATCACGAAGATGGCCACGGCCATCATGACCTCGACCAAGGTGAAGGCGCCGCGCTCGTAGCGGCGGGTGCTTCGTTTCCCGAAACCCACCCCTGACCCCTCCCAGGAGGGGAATGGGAAACGCACGTTCGGCGGTCGGACTGCGCCCTGCCTTGTCTCCTCTTGGGAGGGGTTAGGGGTGGGTTCAACGTGAGCCATGAGCTTCATCGGATAACCTCCCAATCCGCCGTGCCGGTGATGACCTCCAAAACGATGGACCGGACTTCCATGCCGGAGGTGAAGACGACGCCGAACTGGTCGCTGGTGCCGTTGGGGTAGAACTTCACCTTCACCTGTTCGTATTCCGTGACCTCGTCGCCGTAGAGCAGCAGACCCTCAAAGTCCACGCCATCGGGCAACTGGCCTGAGAAGGCCGGTGCCTCGATCTTGGAACCGGTCTCGGCGGTTTCCTCCGAGGCTCCGGAGCCGGCCACGGTGAAGGTCTTGTCGGCCGGGACGATGACGAGTTCCGCGGTCTTGCCGGAGATGATGGCGGCCGCGCGGGCGGCCGCGCAGGCGTCGAGCAGGTCGCTGGTGGCCTTGCGCATCCCCTCCTTGTTCATCGAGCGGAACATGCTGGGGATGCCGATGGAGAGGACGAGCGCCACGATGGCGATGACGATCATCATCTCGACCAGCGTGAAGGCGCGGAAAGGACGATTCGTGACGGAGGACGGGACCCACCCCTGACCCCTCCGAGGAGGGGATAGGGCAGGACGCTCCGCCGCCGAACAAGCCGCAACACCGATTCCCCTCCTGGGAGGGGTCAGGGGTGGGTTGCCCCGGCCAAGAAAAACCGTCGCTTCGACTGGAAGTTCTCCACGCATCAGCGGCCGATGGACGAGGTGATGGCGAACATGGCGGACAGCACGCTGTAGAGCAGCAGGCCGACGAAGAGCGCCATGATGACGATGATGACCGGCTGGATGAGGCTCATCATGACGCCGATCTGGGTCTTGAGCTCGTTCTCGTAGGTGTCGGCCACGTTGCCCAAGGCGGAGGGCACGTCGCCCGTTTCCTCGCCGATGCGGACCATGTCCACGAGGAGCTGGGGAAAGAGCTTCGAGCGCAGCAGCGGCTGGGAAAGCGTCTTGCCGTCCGTGACCTCCTCGCGGGCCTTGTTGATGGCCTCCTTGAGCAGGATGTTGGGCAGCACTTCCTCGGAGATCTTCAGCGCGGTGAGCACGGGCACGCCGTTCTTCAGGAGGGTGGAGAGCGTGCGGGAGAACTGGGCGTAGAGGTTCAGCTTCACCACCTTGCCCAGCACCGGGGCGCGCATCTTGAAGGCGTCGATGGAGCGCTTGCCTCCGGGCGTGGCGGCGTAGCGCACGAAGAGGATGCCGATCACGATGACGATGCCCACGAGCACCCACCAGTAGCTGCCCATGAACTTGCCGAAGCCGACGAGGATCTGCGTGGCCATCGGGAGCGGCACCTTCATGCCGTCGAAGATCTTCATGAAGTTCGGCAGCATGAAGGTCATGAAGAACACCATGATGCCGATGCCGAGCGTGAAGATGAACGCCGGGTAGATCATCGCGGAGGTGAACTTGGACTGGAGCTCGGCGAAGCGCACGTAGTGGTCGCCCATGCGGCGGAGCACGTCCACCAGCGCGCCGCTCTGCTCGCCGGCCTTCACCATGTTGATGAAGAGGTCGGAGAAGATGCCGCCCTGCTTGCGCATGGCCTCGGACAGGCCCTTGCCCTCGCTGACGTCCTGCTTGAGCTGCTTGCTGACCTCGCCGGGGATGCCCTTGGTCTCCAGGGAACCCATGCTGTTCAACGCGCTGACCAGCGGCATGCCGGCGTGGAGGAGATTGGCGAGCTGGTTCGCATAGTTGCCCAGCTCGGCCAGCTTGGGTTTGCGGCGGCGCTTGTTCTTGAAGAGACCGGCAAAGGGCACCTGGGCGACGGCCTTGGCCTCGTTGTTCCGGGCGGCCTTGGCGGCCGCGCCCTTCACGTCCGCCACGGAGACCGGGAACATCCCCAGCCGCTCGATCTGCAGGAGCACGGCCGAACGGTCGGCGGCTTCGAGGGCGCCCTCGACGACTTCTCCCGACCGGCGGCGGGCCTTGTAGCTGAACTGTGGCATGACGAACGCGACTGTATGATAACCGCACCGGCGGAAAAGTTGTATTCTCGCCCGGAACGCTGATCGAGACCCCGGAGTTCCCGCCCGGTTACGCCCGGCCCCTCGGGAAAACAGGAACGACCATCGCCGCCTGGATTGTCCCCCGCCCCGGCCGCAGCCTCCCGAGACGTTTTCTTGTGGGATGCTAGCCGAGATACGGGATGGTCAGCGGTCCTTGCGGCAGCACGGCCACACGGGCGCGGGGGCCGAGCGCCTGCAACCGCCGTTTCACTTCTCCTCCCACATCGGCGCACGGTTCCAGATGGCAGGCCCGCAGTCGGTCTTCGGACAAGCCGCCATGAACCAGCACGCGGGCGCGGCGCTGGATGAGCGCCTGGATCTGCGCCTGCCATTGTTCGGGGCGGGAGAATCCGGGCGTGGCCAACCGCGCGAGCAGTTCTTCTGGCCCGGAAACGCTCCGCAGCAATTCGTCGAACGGGCTGTTCGCCGGAACGCCTTCGCTCAGTTCCGCCACGAGGATGACCGTTCCCTGGTTCGCCACGATGCGCGACGCGGCGCTGAGGCCCTTCACGCCCTGATAGAGGTTCATGTCGAGCGGGTAGCCGCTGTTCGTCGTGACGACGATGTCGAACGGAGCGTCCACGCGCTGCATGGCCGACTTCTTGACGAACGCCGTGCCGACGCGGTGCGCCTGGACCAGATCGCCGGCGAAGACTCCGGTGATCCCGCGCTGGTGGTTCAGCGTGACGTTGCAGACGAAGCTGAAGCCGACGCGCAGCGCGATGTCGCGCAGCTCCTCCCAGAGCGGGTTGCCCTCGTTGATGCCAAAGGTCGCCTTGGGGCTGCCGATGTTTCGAGGCCCGTGGTTGCTCATCACCGTGCGCAACGCGGCGCAACCGGGCATGATCCCCTTGGGCCCGCCGCTGAACCCGGCGAAGAAATGCGGCTCTATGAAGCCGGTGATGATCCGCAGGTCCGCCTCGGCGATGTGCCGATTGATCAAGGCCGGGGTGCCGTCACCGGTGACGCCGAACTGGACCATCTCCGCCTCGTTCTCCGGCTCGTGGTTCACCACGCGGTAATTCGCGACCACCTCCGGCGTGAGCATTTGCTCCAGCTCGGCCTTGGTGTTCGGCCGGTGGGTCCCGAGTTGGTTGAGGAGGACGATGTTTTCGCGGGGCACCAGCGGCGCGAGGAACTCCAGCAACCAAGGGATGATCTTGTGGTTCGGCGTGGCCCGCGTGATGTCGGTGAAAGCGATGCAGACGCGAGAATCTTTCCGGACGAGCGTCCGCAACGGGCGACAGCCGATCGGCTGCTCCAGCGCCGCGAGAAAGGTGCCGCGTTCATCCGGCACGCGGGGAACATGGGACGGTTCGATGACCGTGGTGCGGTCGTCGGGAAAATCGACGTCGAGGTGGCCCCGGCCGTAGGCGAGAGAAAGACGCATCGCCCGGGGATACGGCAACCGGCCCGCCGGGGAAAGCCCCGCGCGGAAGCCAAATCGGGCCTCTTGAGATTGTGCGGCCTACTTCGTCTCCGCGATCAGACTGGCAAGCTGCACCTTCACGTGCTTCTCGTAGCAGTCGGGGCAGAAGCCGTGGCTGAAGCGCACGTCGGAGTGCTGGACGATGTATTGGTCCACCTGCTGCCAGTAGTTTTTGTCGTCACGGATCGACTTGCAGTAGCTGCAGATGGGCAGCAGGCGCTGGAGGCGTTTGACGTTGGTCATCGCCTCTTCCAGCTCCTCCACGCGTTTGCGGAGGTTCTCCTGGAGATTGAGGATGCGGGTGCCGACGTTCAGGCGGGCCCGGAGTTCCTCGATGTTGAAGGGCTTCTTGATGTAGTCGTCCGCTCCCGCGTCGAGTCCTTCCACGAGGTTGTTCGTGCCGTCCAGGCTCGTGAGCAGGATGACATAGACGCTGGAGGAGGCGGGAGAGGCGCGCAGGAGACGGCAGACGTCCGTGCCGTTCAGACCCGGCATCATCCAGTCGAGAATGGCGATGGTTGGAGCGTCGGCGGATTTCAGCTTGTCCCAGGCCTCGGCCCCGTCCTGGCAGACCGTCGTGTCATAGTGGTAACGCTCGAGCGCGAGCCGGAGGACCCGGCGCTCCACGGCGTTGTCGTCTGCCATCAGGATCTTCATTGCTGTTTGAAAAGTCGCAGCAGGTCGGGATTGGCCATCTCCAGCTCACGCGTGATGAGCTCGGTGTCGCCTTCGCGGGTGGGCGCGTGGTGGCTGGGAACCGTCCCGGCTGCCACGGTAAGCCAGAAGGCGGAAGCGCCGCCAGCTTGGCCTGCCTGGGGGCAGACGGACGATTCTTCCGTCACGGAAGCGTTGGCGGCGGAATCGTTTCCGCCGGGAGAGTTCAATCCACGGGCGCTCATGGGCCATCCAGGCTGTCCGGGGGCCACGCCGCCATCCTTGGCGGCGCCGGTCATCGACCACGTCTCGGCCTCCGGGACCAATCTGCATCCATTCATCGGCGCGCCGGGCGGTTGCCTGAGAAGGATTGAGCGGATTTTGCTCCATGCTTCGCCAATGTGGCCGCGACGCGTTGCGGCCGGGACACTTGGCTGCTGACAACGCGGCCGGAGAACGCCCATCATCCGGCCTCATGTCGCCGTCGGCTTCCAGCGCCCAATCTTCCCCGGCCTCGCTTCCCGAGGACGCGGAGCTGGTGCGGCGCGCCCAGAACAACGACCTCGCCGCCTACGACGAGCTGATCCGCCGCTACCAGGAGCGGATCTACGGCACGGTTTACAACATGACCTCCAACCATGAGGACGCGAACGACCTCGTGCAGGAGACCTTCATCAAGGCGCACCGGGCGCTAAAGACCTTCAAGGGCGACTCCAGCTTCTTCACCTGGCTCTACCGGATCGCGGTCAACAAGACGATCAACTACCTGAAGCAGCGCAAGAACCGCACCGGCATCAGCCTCAACGACCTCGACTTCAACGCCGAGAACGACCCCGACCTCGTGGCCCTCGTGTCCGACAAGACGCCGCAGCGCGACGCGGGCCTGTCGGAGCTGCAGGAGAAATTGAACGAGGCGATGATGAAGCTGTCAGAACAGCATCGGTTGGTCGTGACGCTGCACGACGTGCAGGGTCTGGCCCACGACGAAATCGCCAAAATCATGGACTGCAACGCAGGCACCGTTCGTTCCCGGCTGTTCTACGCCCGGCAGCAGCTGCAGGCCTACTTGTCGGACTACTTGAAATAGATTCACGGACCCATGAACGAAGAAGGACAGGACTTTGAACGGCTCCGCCGCGCGCTCTCCCTGAAACGCTACGAGACCCCGCCGCCGCGCTACTTCAACGAACTCCCCGGCAGGATCACCTCGAGGATCGCCTCCCCGGAGGCCGAGTCGAAGGAATCCTTCTGGGACCGCCTCCGCAGCGCGTTCACCGAACGGCCCGCGTTTGCCACCGGAGCGGGCATCGCCGCAGGTTGCGCCGTCCTGGCGGCGGTCGCGGTGCTTTCCACCGGCACCGGCCAGCCCACCGGTTCCGCCGGAGTCGCGCAACCGAACCCCGCATCCATCAATAATGCCGTGGCCGCCGTCCCGACGCGCCCGCCCGATTCGCTGGCGAACAGCAACGCGAACCCCGGCACGGAGCTCTTCCAGAACCTCCAGCCGCAGTCCGTGCCGGTCTCCCACCGGACCGAGCAGCGCTGAGCCCGACTGGCCCATCCAACGAAAAAGCAAAGGCCCGCCGGAATCGGCGGGCCTTTCGTTTGGGGGACGGATCGAACCGCGGCGGCGGTCAGAGCAACCGCCGCAGGACCACGGAATTGCCCGTGTCCCCGATGCTCACGAAGAGCTCTTCGCCGATGACGATGGCCTTCCACTCGGGACCGCCGGAAGTCATCTTCAGCAGGTAGCCCGAGTCGCCCTTGCTCCATTCCCCGCGCAGCGAAGGCTGGGGAATGATCGGCGGCGTGCCGGAAGGATCGCCCAGCTTGAGCACCGCCTTGTTGTCCGTCGTGATGACCATCTGCCCGTAGGGGAAGGTCGCCGCGACCCAGTTCTTGTAGGTCTGGAGATCGCGCGAGGTGATCTGGGGATTCTTCTTCTTATGCTCGGCCGCGCTCGCCTGGACGCTGACCACCCAGAGCCCGAGGATGCGCTCGTCGCTGTATTTCTCCGAGATGCCGGTCTGGAGATACTTCTTGAGGTCTTTCAGGTCCTCCAAAGGCAGCGCCGTCTGCAGGTCCAGGGCGATCTGCCGGTTGGTGACCACCACGGCCACCTTTTCGTTCTGCAGGATCTGCGAAAGCGGGGCGCTCTCCACCAGCATCCGCTGCACGTCCAGATCGGAGTCGATCTGCCGGAACTCGTCCCGGTCGAAGAACTCCAGCAGCTTCGGATAGCGCCTCAGGCGGTTGTTGAAGATGATGGTGTTGTTCGCGATCAGCCCGAAAATGTCCGCCGCCTCGTAGTAGGCCGCCGGGGCCGGATCGAACCCGGCCACCACGTTGCCCATCTTGACCGCGCGCAACTGGCTGCCGAGCGTGTTGGCCGTCTTGAAGACGAACGGGGTCGAATCGCCCAGCGGCATCTGGAGCGTCGCGTAGCTGGCCACGTAGAACGGCACCATCAGCACGATGAAGTAGATCAACCCGTTGACCACGCCGACGCAGAGGCCCACGCGGGAGTTCATCCGCTCGAACATCGCCCGTTGCAGCTCCGTCGCGCGATACTTCAGCCAGTAGTCGATCTTGGTGAAGACCTGGTGGGCGCCGATCTTGAAGGCGACCAGCACGACGATGAAGGCGAGGATCGGCCCGGCAAAGACCTGGGAGAACGGGTGCTTGAAGCCGATGAATCCGAGCACAGGCTTGATCAGGTTCCCGATCGGCATGGCCAGCATGGCGGCCACCAAAAGTCCCGCCAGCGAGATGCTGGCCCGCACGGCTCCCCGGTTCCAGCCCGTCACGGCGGTCAAGCCGATCACAGCAAGGGCAACAATCCAGATGGTCATGCGCGGAAGCTAGGAAGGTGTGCGTCCAAAATCACGCGGAAAAATTTCGCGCCGACGATTTGTTCTCCTCCGCTTCAAGGAATCGCTCGGCTGTCGGCCCGGATCGCGGACCGATGCCGCTTCGATCAACGGGTCAGATGGAACAGAACGTCCGTCGCGCCGCGACGCCGCGCCGCGAGCCGCACCAGCGGCTCCTGCAAAACGGGGACAAAGAGGCCGCGCTGGAGCCAACGGGCCACGCGCAGGCGCAGCGAGAAGGCCCGTTCCAGATCGAGGCCGACGACGCGCTTGGTCTCCGTCCAGGTGAAGTCGCCCCGCGACCAGCGCAGCAGGGGCGTGCAGGCGAGAAGCGCGGATTCGAGGGCGATGGACATGCCGTTGCCCGTGACCGGCGGGATCATCGCCGCCGCGTCGCCGATGCGGCATTCGCGCGGATCGAAGTCGGGCGGCGTCGCGAAGTCCAAACCGGCCACGGCGGACTGGGACGCTTCATCGAAGCGGGCTCCGGCCAGACGCACGTGCAGCGGGGTGCCGGGTTCGCCCCGCAACCGGTCGGCCCACGGGCGAGGGTCCGGCGCGTCGCTGCGGCTGCGGAAGAGCCCGCAGACATTGATCCGGCCTTCTGCCAAACGGCACAGCCCCACATAGCCGTTCGCGGCCAGGTGCATCTCCAGGTCCGCGCCCAGCTCGACACCGGTCGCGTGCGCCTTGAGGCCGAACCAGCGCCATCCCCCGGCGGTGGGCGCGGGGCGGCGTCCCGAGGCCAGGACCAATCCCAGTGAGGCCGCATCGCCGGTCCAGCGTTCGCCCGCGCGCAGTTCGCCCCCAGCGACGACGAACGCCTCGGCCAAGAGCGCGTCCATCGTGTGGCGCGACAGGCAGAGCGCGGGCTCGGGCAAATCACTAGCCTCGCCGGAGAAGGTGGCGGAATGGAACGACGCCGTGGCGGCGGGCAACGCGCCGTGCGCGATCAGCCGTTCCTCCAGGCCGAGCGTCCGCAGCACCGCGCGGCCGCGGCCGCTGATGAATTCGCCGCAGACCCGGTGGCGCGGATAGCGGCCGGCTTCCCAGAGCGTCACCGGCACGCCTTCCCGCCGGAGCGCCAGGCCGAGCGTCAATCCGGCCAAACCGCCGCCCACAATCGTCACCGGACGCCAAGAACGCACTGGAGCGCGACGGTTCATCGTTCGATGCGACGTGCCACGAAGCGGTGGCTGAAAAGCCCGGCGGAGGTTTCAGACAGTTGCCAATGCGAAGGCTCCGGCCAGCGCCGAGACAGGTCGGAGTCGTTGAAGCCGGCGACGACGCTGATGCGGGCGTCGTTTCGCGTGACGTGGTTGCAGCCGATGAGGCGCAGCATCCGGCAGCCGAAGAGCGGCCAACGCCCGCGCCGGGGATCGAGCGACACGAAACAGCGGGTGCGGCCCGCCGCCGCGCGGAGGAGTCGGCGCAGGGCGTCGTCCCGGAAGTGATGCAGGAAGAGATTCGCCAGAATGGCGTCGGCCTGGATCGACGAATTCTCCAACCACTCGAAGACATCGGCCGTGGCCGTCTCGGGGGACCAACCGGCGGCGCGGAAACCGGCCAGCGTTTCCGGCGTGGCCACCGGATGCTGGTCCAGCAAGACGATGCGGCCTCCGCCCGACGGAGGGGGCAATCGGCGGACAACCTTGAGGGCGAGCGTCGCGTCGCCGCAGCCGAGCTCGACCAGGGTGCGGATCGGGGCGTTTTCCGAAACGGCGCGGACGAGGAACCCGGCGCTGTTCATCCACCAGTTGATGCGGCGGAGATCACGGCGGCAATGGACCGCGACCGGATCATCGGGCGGCAACGAATCGAGCAGCTCGGGCTGGACGTCGCGAGTCATGTCACTCCGCCTCCAGCAAGGCCCCGTGGCAACTGAACCCCGCGCCGAAACTCGACATCCACCAGTGCCCCGACGGCGCACCGGCGCGCAGGGTGGCGTCGAGCACGAAGAGCACGCAGGGGCTGCTGATGTTGCCGTGGACGCGGAGCACGTCCGCGCTGTGGCGCACGTCGCCGTCCGAGAGAGCCAACCGGGCTTTCAGCGCGGTCAACACGTCGCGCCCGCCCGCGTGCCAGAGCCAGGCGCGGATCTGGTCGCGAGCCAGCCCGGACTTCGCCAGCACGTCGGCCAGCACCTCTTCGGCGGCGTAGGCGGCGAGTTCGGGCACCGAAGGACGGAGAATGTTCCGCAGCAACCCGCCCCGGTGCTCGAAGCGCAGTTCGTCGCGCAGCTCCGGCTTCAGCACGGTGGCGGATTCCTTCCAACGGACCGGGCGATGGGTTCCGGGCGTGGAAGAAACGACAGCGGCGCCCGCTCCATCCCCGAAGAGGCACGCGCTGATCAGGACCCCGGGATCGTCGTCGAGATACATCGCCGCCGAACAGACCTCGACACAGACGGAGACGACGCGGCGCGCCTGGCCGGAATCCACCAGGGCGGCGGCGGCGCGCAGATTGGGCAGGGCCGCGCCGCAACCCTGGCCAACGAGATCTAGGCAGAGCGTGCCGGCACGGAGCCCGAGCCGTTCGGAGACGTAGCTCGTCAGTCCGGGGCAGAGGTAGCCCGTGCAGGTGCTGATGAGCAGGGCATCGACTTCGCCGGTCGCAAGGCGGGCCTGCTCCAGGGCACGGCGGACGGCTTCTTCGGCCAGCGCGGGAGCATGGTGGGTGAAGCGGCGCTGGAGCGTATCGGGATCGATGGCGAAGGCCTCCGCGAGATCCTCGAACACCAGGTGCCGGGTCTCGATGCCGTTGTCGGCGTTGAGCACCTTGCGGAGGATGGCCTGGCTGCGTGCCGTCAGGCCGGAGAACTGGGCGGAGCCGCGCAACGCCTCCCAGCATTCCCGCTGCGAGTAGCGTTGCGCGGGCACGGAAGTGCCGAGGCCGGTGATGAACATCGGCGGACCTTAGCGATGGCGCGCCGATGTGCAAACGGGGACGGAACCCGGCAGCGTCCCAATCCGTCTCTTCATCTTCTTCTGAATCCCTGTGGCTCCACGATTACGACGAAGAGAAAGATTGGGATCAGGCAACTGCACGGAACCCCGCGGTCCCGGAATGCCTTGCTGCGGGGAAAGTCCGGTCGTGACTTCGCCGGAGCCGGTCTTCCAGTCTCGGCCCATGCGGATCGCTTGGGAGCGGATGGTCCTCGTTCCGGCGCTGGTTTGCCTCGGTTGCGAACCCGCGTCCCTCCCTCCCTCGCCCGCCGTCGCCCTCACGGGGGCGGAGGAAAACGTCCTTGGCGACGAGCTGGCCGATGCCTCGGGCGGCTTCGCCTACCGGATGCCGGCCGGCTGGTCCGCCGCCAAGGTGCCGGAACTGGCCTACCCGCTGGCCCAGGAACCGAAATACCCCGGCTACCGTTCCAACATCCGCGTCACCCGGGAGAAGATCCCCACCGCTTTCGATCTCTACCTGGAGCAGGGCAAGACCGCCCTGCCCGAGCTCCTGAACCAGCCCGTCGTCCTAGAGGACACGGAGTTCGTCACCGTCTCCGGTCTCAAAGGCCGCCGATGGCGCGTCCGCTCCCGGCTGGGCGACGGCGAGATCCTCCAGCTCTTCTACCTTTTCCCCGGACCGGGCGACGACAAGATCGCCCTCACCGCCTCCTGCACCTCGTTCCAGGAGTCCCGCATGGTCTTCGTCTTCGACGCGGCGGCGAAAACCTTTCGCCTGAAATAGGCTCTTGCGGATCGGCCAGCGACCGTTTGACACCCCCCCGGCCGACGATATTCTCGCCGCCCCTTATGAACCGGAATCCGCACGTCGCCATCGTCGGTGCCACAGGCGCTGTCGGTGTCGAAATGATCAAGACACTGGAACGACGCAATTTCCCGGTGGGCAAGCTCACCTTGCTCGCCTCCGCCCGCTCGGTCGGCAAGAAACTGACCTACAAGGGCACCGAGATCACCGTCACCGAGCTGACCAAGGATTCGTTCAAGGGCATCGACATCGCGCTCTTCAGCGCCGGCGGCAGCATCTCCCGCGACTTCGCCCCGGCGGCCGTGGCCGCCGGTTGCGTCGTGGTGGACAACTCCAGCTACTTCCGCCAGGACCCGAACGTCCCGCTCGTCATTCCCGAGATCAACCCGGGCGACGTGAAGCTGCATAAGGGCATCATCGCGAACCCGAACTGCACCACCGCCATCACGCTGATGGCGCTCTATCCCCTGCACCAGGCCTTCGGCGTGAAGCGCATCTTCGCTTCCAGCTACCAAGCCGTTTCCGGCACCGGCGCGAAGGCGTTGGAAGAACTGGAGAAGCAGGTGGAGCAGATCGTCCAGAAGCAGCCGGTGACGAAGGAGGTCTATCCCCACCAGATCGCCTTCAACGTCTTGCCGCACGTCGATTCCTTCCTGCCCACTGGCTACACCAAGGAAGAGATGAAGATGGAGAACGAAGGCCGGAAGATCATGCATCACCCGGCGTTCCGCGCCTCCGTAACCTGCGTGCGCGTGCCGATCTACCGCGCCCACTCCGTCGCCGTCAGCGCGGAGTTCGAGAAGCCCGTCTCGCTCGAAGCCGCCTACGCCGCGCTCAAGGCCGCGCCCGGACTCGAAGTCGTGGACGATCCCGCGAACAAGCAATACCCGATGCCGCTCTTCACCGCCGAGAAGGACAACTGCCAGATCGGCCGCCTGCGCCTCGACTGCGCCTTGGACAACGGCCTGTGCTTCTGGGTCTCCGGCGACCAGCTCCTCAAAGGCGCCGCGCTGAACGCCGTCCAGATCGCCGAGGAGCTGCTGAAGTAGCCTTTCCCCGAAAACGATCCAGCCCGCCGGAACGATCCGGCGGGCTTTTTTGTTTTGCGGAGAACGTGGGTTGCTTACGGATTCCTTGAAGCTTCGTCCTGCTGGCGCTGCGAGTCTTCGGCCAGCCGCTTCGTCCGACGGAACATCAGCACGTATTTCAGCACGAGCAGGAACGCGAAGACCACCCAGCAGGCGATGGAGAGCGTCGGGTGCCTTTCCCGCAGCGCGAAGGCGCCGAAGACGCACGCCAACTGCACGAGGAGCAGCACGAACCAGAGACCGCGAACTTGCGACATGACGTCAAGTTAGCTGCCCGCGTTCATCCGGGACAAGGCTCTTGGCCTCGTCTTGGCAGTTCACATCAGCGGCGGCAATTCCGTGCGGAACTGCACGTCCACTTCGTCGAAGCCCGCCTGGAGCAGCAGTGCGATGAGCTGGAGCTTCGCCCGGTCCTGCGCTTCGGCGACGATGCCGGACTTCTTGGCGGCGACGATGAGATGTCCCACCGCCTGTTTGCGCGCCTCCTGTTCCAGCGTCTTGTCGAAGACCCGCATCATCCCCGTGCTGCGCTCCAGCACCTGGGTTTCGCGGTCGTTCAGGTAGGCGTCGGTCACGGAGGCGGTCGGCAGGGTGAGGCGGATCTTGCGGTCGCTGATGGCGATGTCGCCGGGCTGGAGCTTCTGGAGATCGATGCCCGCCTTGACCGTGCCGTGGGCGACGAGCGTGACGCGGTTATCGCCATACCACTTGGCGTCTTCCAGCACGACAACCTTCTCCAGGGAGAACTTCACCGTGACGAGTTCGTTGAGCGACTGGATCTGGCGAACGACCGTTGTGGTGTTGGCGATCAGCGGCGTGCCCGCCTGCGGCAACATCCGGCCGACGATGCCGCCCAACAAGAGGCCGAGAATGAAGATCAACGCCACGCCCGTGACGATCAGGCCAACCTTGAGCCGGTTCATGGCGGCGAAGCTAACCCAACCAAGTCCGTCACCCAAGCCATTGCCGCGACTCCGGGATTTTTCTAGCGTGCGCCCATGTCTTTGTCGCCCGTGTTTCCCGTCGTTCGTCCCCGCCGCCTCCGCCAGTCCCCCGCCCTGCGGCGGCTGGTGCGGGAAACGCGTCTCAACGCCGAGCAGTTGATCCTCCCTTTCTTCGCCCGGTCCGGAAAGAAGCTACGCAAACCCATCGGCTCCATGCCGGGCGTGCATCAGCTCTCGGTGGATGAAGTGGTGCGCGACGCCGTGGAAGCCTATTCCCTGGGCGTGCCCGCCGTGCTGCTCTTCGGCATTCCCGACCGCAAGGACTCCAAGGCCTCCGGTGCCTACGCCAAGAACGGCATCGTCCAGCAGACGGTTCGGGCCTTGAAGAAGGAGCTGCCGGAGCTGCTGGTCGTGACCGATGTTTGCCTTTGCGAATACATGAGCCACGGCCACTGCGGCCTCGTCAGCGGTCATGGCGAGATCCTGAACGATCCCTCGTTGAAGCTGCTCGCTCAGACCGCCGTCAGCCACGCGGAAGCCGGTGCGGACATCATTGCCCCGAGCGACATGATGGATGGCCGTGTCGGCGCGATCCGGCAGGCGTTGGATGGCGCGGGTTTCCAGAACACGCCGATCATGGCCTACGCGGCCAAGTTTGCCTCCGCCTTCTATGGACCGTTCCGCGACGCGGCAGAATCGGCCCCGCACTTCGGCGACCGCCGCAGCTACCAGATGGATGCGGCCAACGCCGAGGAAGCGCTACGCGAAGTCGCCTTGGACATCCAGGAAGGCGCCGACATCGTCATGGTGAAGCCGGCGCTGGCCTACTTGGACATCATCCACCGGGTGAAGACCGAGTTCCGCCTGCCCACCGCCGCGTATCACGTCAGCGCCGAGTATTCGATGGTGAAGGCCGCCGCCGCCAACGGCTGGATCGACGAGAAGGCCGTCATGTTGGAATCGCTCCTCGCCATGCGCCGCGCCGGAGCCGACATCCTGATCACCTACGCGGCCCGCGACGTGGCGCGGTGGTTGAAGGAGGCTTGAACCAAGCTTGTCGCCGAAAAGCAAAAGACCGGCTTGAGATCCACGCAGGTCTTTCTGTTTCAGCCGGGCTACCGCGAATCACTCCATCGTTCCCGACTTCATGAAGGCGAGGACCACGGCGGCGATGATGACCACGCCGAGGATGATCGCTCCGGCGATGAAGAGCTTGGTGCCCTTGTTGTCCTTCTTGGAGAACGGGGAATCCTTGGTGAAGGCCGAGGGCTGGGTGCCCGCGTGGCTGAGTTCGTCCACCTTCACGCCCTTGGGCATGATCATGGTGCGGTCCACGACCTTCTTGGCCGGTTCCGCGCCTTCCACGCGCACTTCCACCTGGCCCAAGCGGACGATCTGGCCGGCCTTGACCACGGCTTCGCCGGTCACGGGCTGGCCATTGAGGAAGGTGCCGTTGGTGGAGTTGAGATCCTTGACGACGACGTCGTTGCCCCGGAGCAGGAACTCGCAGTGATGGCTGGAGACGCTGGGTTCCGCGATCTGGAAGGCATTGTCCTCGATGCGACCGACCGTGGTTTTTTCCACTTTCAGTTCGTAGGACAGGCCGGTCAGACCCTGGCTGAGGACAACGAGTTTTGGCATAGCGCGGATCGCGGATGATTATTGAAACCCGACCTTCCGAGTCAACCGGTTAAATCCCCCCGGGACAGGCCGATAGGCGGCTGGAGGCCTTCGGTCGTCGCGAAAGAACGTCACTTCGCCTCGATCATCCGCCGGAACTCGGCGAACAGCGGCGTGGAATCGTGCGGCCCCGGCGAGGCTTCGGGATGATACTGCACGCAGAAGATCGGCTTCGTCTTGTGGCGCAATCCTTCGACCGTCTGGTCGTTCAGGTTCACGCGGTTCACCGCCACGTCGGACGGCAACGAGGCGGGATCGACCGCGAAGCCGTGGTTCTGCGAGGTGATCTCGACCCGGCCGGTCTCGAAGTCCTTCACCGGCTGGTTGCCGCCCCGGTGGCCGAACTTGAGCTTGAAGGTCTTTCCGCCGAACGCCTGGCCGAGGATCTGGTGGCCGAGGCAGATGCCGAAGATCGGGATGCCGCTCTTCACGAGTTCCTGCGTGGCGCTGACCGCGTAGCCGAGCGCCGACGGATCGCCGGGGCCGTTGGAGAGGAAGATGCCGGCGGGCTTGTGCTTCAACGCCTCGGCGGCCGGAGTCGTGGCGGGCACGACCTGAACCTTGAACCCGTGCTGCCGGAGACGGCGCAGGATGTTGTATTTCATCCCGAAGTCGTAGGCGACGATCGGAATGTCGGCGGCGGGCAGAGGCTTGGAAAGCTGGCGGGGATTGGCCGGGGCCTCGGAGCCCACCGGAATGGCGAAGCTGCCGCTCTGCTCGTCCTTCGCGTCCCAGAGGAAGGATTCCTTGTGGGTGACTTCCTTGACGTAGTCCACGCCGACCAAACCGGGCCATTCGCGGGCTTGGCGGACGGCTTCGTCGTCGGTCATCGGCAGGGTGCTGACCAAGCCCTTGAGCGCGCCGCGCACGCGGAGCTTCTTGGTCAACGCACGGGTATCGACACCGGAGATGCCGGGGATGCCCGCCTGTTTGAGATATTCGTCGAGCGACTGGTCCGCGCGCCAATTGCTGACCACGGGGGAAAGTTCGCGGATGACGAAGCCGGCCACGTGCGCGCGCCAGGATTCGACGTCGCGGGTGTTCACGCCGTAGTTGCCGATGAGCGGATAGGTCATCGTGACGATCTGGCCCTTGTAGGAGGGGTCGGTGAGGATCTCCTGATAACCGGTCATCGAGGTGTTGAAGCACACCTCGCCAAGGGCGGTGGCGGCGGCGCCGAAGGCCCGGCCTCGGAACACCGTTCCGTCTTCAAGGGCGAGAATCGCGTTGGTCATGGATCAAAAAAGCTCGCGGATGCTAGGTAGGGTAGTCCACGGGTCAAGCGGCAATCCCCGTGGCGGTCCAAAGGCCCGTGAACACGGGCGAAAACGCCTGTCTGCTAGGCCAGGATCGCGGCCAAGCGCCGTCGCGCGTCGGCCTCGATCTTGCCCATGAACGGCAGGGCTGCGAAGGGCAGATCGGCTTCAAGCTTCGCGGCGGCCGACGATACCTCCACGCGGCCCTGCAAGGTCATCCCCATCACTCGGCAACGAAAGACGCAGCCATTGGGCGACCAATCGGCCGTCAGATCGGACACGCGGTCTCCGGCCGCAGGCAGCACGTCTGCCAAGGCGCGCTGGAGCCGCTCGATGGCGGCTTCGCGGCCGAGCAAGTGGGGCACTTCGAAGGCGAGTTTCGGCATACATGAAAACGGGCGCTCAAGGCGCCCGTTTCGCAAAAGGATGGTTCCAACCGCGTCCGGATCAGTTCCGGTTGCGGCGTTTGACCTTCAACTGGGCCAGCGAATTGAGCAGCGCCGCCTGCACGGTGGCGTTCTCCTCGTCGGACAGCTTCTCGGCGAGACGGGCCTCGGCGCGCTTGCGGGCCTCTTCGGCCTTCTGCTCGTCAATGTCGTCGGCCTTGATGGCCATGTCGGTCAGAATGGCCACCCGCTCGCCGGTGATCTCGGCGAAACCATCGCCCACGGCCAAGAAGTGATCCTGGCCGTTCTTGCGGGCGCAGATCTCGCCGGCGGACACCTGGGTCATCAGCGGGATGTGCATCGGGTAGATGCCCATCTCGCCCTGCACGCCGGGCAGCGTGACCATCTCCACGTCTTCGGAGTAGATCTTCGCCTCGGGCGTGACGATTTCGAGTTTCAGCGTAGCCATGTGGTCTGGGTCTTAATCTTCATCTCAGTCCTGATCTTAATCTGATTCGATCATGATTAAGAGTGAGATTGAGATTAGGACACGGGGACTAGTCTTTGATCTCGTCGATGCTGCCCTTCATGTAGAAGTTGTTCTCGGGCACATCGTCGTGTTTGCCTTCCAAGATTTCCTTGAAGCCACGGACGGTCTCGGCGACCGGCACCTGCTTGCCTTCGCGGCCGGTGAACTGCTGGGCCACGGTGAAGGGCTGGCTGAGGAACTTCTGGATCTTACGGGCACGGAAGACAGTCAGTTTGTCCTCGGGCGAGAGCTCGTCCATGCCGAGAATCGCGATGATGTCCTGCAGATCCTTGTAGCGCTGGAGCACCTTCTGGACGCCGCGGGCGACGTTGTAGTGCTCTTCGCCGACGAACTCGGGCGCCAAGGCGCGGGAGTTGGACGCGAGGGGATCGACGGCGGGGAAGATGCCCAATTCGGCGATCGAACGCTCCAGAACGATGGTCGCATCCAAGTGCGCGAACGTCGTGGCCGGCGCGGGGTCGGTCAAGTCGTCGGCGGGCACGTACACGGCCTGGATGGAGGTGATGGAACCCTTCTTCGTGGAGGTGATGCGCTCCTGGAGGTTGCCCATCTCGGCGGCCAGCGTGGGCTGGTAACCGACGGCCGACGGCGTGCGGCCGAGGAGCGCGGACACTTCGGAACCGGCCTGCGAGAAGCGGAA
>CAMLMI010000038.1 GCA_946480965.1 uncultured Verrucomicrobiales bacterium
GGCAGAACGACGAGATCGTCCTCCGGACGAACCGCCCGCAGACCACCGAGGAGCGTCTGACCGCCGCCGGCGTCACCCGCTACTATCTCGCCACCAAGGCTCCCTACCACGACGAGAAGGGCAACATCGTGGGCATGGTCGGCATCTCCCGGGACATCACCGAGCGGCGCGAGGCCGAGGAGAAGGTTCGCGCCCTGGCCGAGCGGCTGACGAACACGCTGGAGAGCCTGACGGACGGGTTCTTCACGCTGGACCGCGACTGGCGCTTCACCTACGTGAACGGGGAGGCGGAGCGGATGTTCCGCCGCACCCGAGCCGAGCTGCTGGGGCAGCGGATCTGGGCGATGTTTCCGGAGGCGCAGGGCACTGTTTCCCAGCACGAATACGAGCGCTCTATGCGGGAGAAGGTGCCGGTGCAGTTCGAGACCTTCTATCCGCCGCTGGAAGCGTGGTTCGACGCGAGGGCGTTCCCCTCGGAGCAGGGGCTCTCGGTCTATTTCCGCGACATCACCGCCGCGCGGCGGGCGCAGGAGGCGCTGCGGGACAGCGAGGTCCGGTTCCGCGAAATGGCCGAGAACATCGGCGACATCTTCTACAGCTACGAGCCGTCCACCAACCGCCTGCTCTACGCCAATCCCGCCTACGAACGCATCTGGGGCCGACCGCTCGACCACGTCCGCGCCAACCCCGTCGGCTATCTCGACGACGTGCATCCCGCCGACCGCGCGGTGGCCGAGGACGCCCTACGCCGCCAATTGGCCGGGGAACGCACCCGGGCCGAGTTCCGCATCGTCCGGCCCGACGGCTCGATCCGCTGGGTCCACGAGCAGGGCGTGCCGATCCTCAACGCCTCGGGCCGCGTGGAGCGGATCGTCGGCACGATGAAGGACGTGACCGAGAACCGGCAGGCCGTGGAGAAGCTCCGCGAGAGCGAGGAACGCCTGCGCCTGCTCTCCAAGGCCACCAACGACGCCGCCTGGGACTGGGATCTCGCCGCCGACCAGGTCTGGTGGAACGAGGGCTATGAGACGCTCTTCGGCCGGAAGCGCGACGAGGTCCCCGCCTCCAGCGAGTCCTGGACGGACTTCATCCACCCCGAGGATTTGGATCGCATCACCACCGGCATCCACGGGCTGCTCCAAGGGACGGAGACCGAGTGGTCCGCCGAATACCGGTTCCTCCGGGCGGACGGCACCTACGTGCCTGTGCTGGACCGCGGGCACGTCATCCGCGACGCCCACGGCCGCGCCGTCCGCATGGTCGGCGGCATGACCGACCTGACCGAACGGAAACGCGCCGATGAAAAGCTCCGCGAACAGGCCGCGCTGCTGGACAAGGCGCAGGACGCCATCCTCGTCCGCGACCTGGAGCACCGCATCCTCTACTGGAACCGCAGCGCCGAGCGCCTCTACGGCTGGACGGCGGAGGAGGTCTCAGGTCGCTCCATCCGGGAGCTGCTCTACCGCGATCCCGCCGCCTTCGACGCCGCCACCGGGACCGCGCTCGAGAAGGGCGAATGGGTCGGGGAGATCGAACAGGTGACGAAGGAAGGACGGCAGATCGCCGTCGAGGGACGCTGGACCCTGGTCCGCGACGACGAGGGCCATCCGCGCTCCGTCCTCGCGATCAACACCGACATCACGGAGAAGAAGAAGCTGGAGCAGCAGTTCCTCCGCGCCCAGCGGCTCGAGAGCATCGGCACCCTGGCCGGCGGCATCGCGCACGACCTGAACAACGTCCTCGCCCCCATCCTCATGTCCATCGACCTGCTCCGGATGGACCTGGCCGAGGAAGAGCGCCTCGCCATTCTCGGCACCATCGAGAGCAGCGCCCGACGCGGGGCCGACATGGTGGGCCAGGTGCTGTCCTTCGCGCGCGGCGTGAGCGGACGGCAGATCGAGATCCAGGCCCGGCACCTCGTGCGCGACATCGTCAAGATCGTCAACGAGACCTTCAGCAAGGACATCCGCGTCGAGACATCCCTGCCGCACGATCTCTGGACGCTCGTCGGCGATCCCACCCAGCTCCACCAGGTGCTGCTCAACCTCTGCATCAACGCCCGGGACGCCATGCCGCGCGGCGGCACGCTCTCCCTCAGCGCGGAAAACAAGCTGCTGGACGCGCACTACGCCGGCCTGGAGGCCAACGCCCGGCCCGGCCCCCACGTCATGCTCCAGATCGAGGATTCCGGCACCGGCATCCCGCCGGAGATATTGGACAAGATCTTCGATCCCTTCTTCACCACGAAGGAGCCCGGCAAGGGCACCGGCCTCGGGCTCTCCACCAGCCTGGCCATCGTGAAGAGCCACGGCGGCTTCATCCGCGTTTACAGCGAGCCGGGCCGGGGCACGCGCTTCCGCATCTACCTTCCCGCGACCGACCGCCAGTCCGCGGCGGAGGCCGTCGCCGCGCCGGAACTTCCGCGCGGCCACGGGGAACTGGTGCTGGTGGTGGACGACGAGGCGTCCGTCCGCCAGATCACGCGGCAGACGCTGGAGGCCTTCGGCTACCGCGTGCTGCTCGCGTCGGACGGAGCCGAGGCCGTGGCGATCTACGCCGCCGAGAGGGAGCGCGTGGCCGTGGTGCTCACGGACATGATGATGCCCGTGATGGACGGCCCGGCCACGATCCAGGTGCTCCTGCGGATGAACCCCAAGGTGCGGATCATCGCGGCCAGCGGGCTCAACGCCAACGGCCGCGTGGCCAAGGCCGCGAACGCCGGCGCGCGCCACTTCCTGCCCAAGCCCTACACCGCCGAGGCGCTGCTCACCGCGCTCCGCAACGTGCTGCGGGAAACGGCGTGAGCCCGGGCGCGCGGCGGCGGCGCGGCGATTTGCCTTTTGCCAGACGGCGCGGCTCCGGCGAGCGTCGCGCCATGAAACTGCGGCATTTCCTCCTGCTCTCGCTCGGCCTGCTCACCGCCTGCCAGTCGGCCTACTACGCGGCCTGGGAAAAGGTCGGCGTGCACAAGCGCGACCTCCTGAAGAAGTCCGTGATCGCCGCGCGGGACGAGCAGAAAGAGACGAGCGAGGAGTTCCAGGATGCGTTGGCGCGGCTGCGGAAGCTCTATGCCTTCGACGGCGGCAATCTCCAGAAGATGTATGACGAGGTCAGTTCCGACTACGAGGGGCTGAAGGACCGCTCCGAATCGGTCCACACCCGCGTGCGCAACGTGGAGGAGGTGGCCGAGGCGCTCTTCTCCGAGTGGGAGAAGGAGCTCAAGGAATACAGCAGCGAACAGCTCCGGAGCGAAAGCCGCCGCCGACTGCGGGAGACGCGGAGCAAGTTCGACGACCTCTTCGCCAGCCTGAAGCGCGCGGAAGCCTCGGTCGATCCCGTGCTCGTGCGGCTGAAGGACCAGGTGCTCTACCTGAAGCACAACCTGAACGCGCGGGCCATCGCGTCGCTGAAGGGCGAATCCACCGCCATCCAGACCGACATCGGCCGGTTGATCGAGGAGATGAACGCGGCGGTGAAGAAGGCCGACGACTTCATCGGCACGCTGGAGGAATAGACCCGCCCGGCGGGCGGGTCGGAAACCGTGGCGCCCGCGAAGCCCCAGGCGCCACGGCCGGAATCGGCCCTGCCCGAGGATCATTCCTGCGTGTTCCCGGTCCGGCGCGTGCGGAAGAAGCGCGCCTCGGTGGCGGGGCCGGAGACGCGGGCGCGATACTGGCCGGACGCGGTTTCCTCGACCGTGGCTTCGACACGGCTCCACGTGGTGAAGTCGCCGGTCGCCTCGATCTCGAACGCCTGGCCCGGAGGCGCGTTCCATTGCAGCACGGCTTCGATCCACGGGGCCTGGTCCTTGGACTGCGGGATGCGGCCCGCGGAGGTCGTGGGCTGCACGCTGACGATGCGCAGGCCGGTTGGCGCGATGCCGCCGATCTTCACGGGGGCGTTGCCGTCGATGTCCGCACCGAGGTTCGTGTAGTCGCCCTTTACCTCGATGCGGCCGGGGTTGATGAGCTGGCTGCCGGCTTCGAGCGTGAGGTTGCCGTTGAGGACGAGCGTGAGGTTCGTCGCCGTCGTTTCCAGGCGTCCGCCGATGTGGAGGGAACCGGCCAGCGTCTGGCCGCGCTCGAAGGTGATCGAGCCTCCCTCCGTGTTGGCCATCTCGAAGGCACCGGACACGGCGCTGGGGCCGCGGAACACCACCTGGAGAGCGCCGAACTGCACGTTCGTCTGGAGCGTCAACCGCGCCGAGCTCTCGACCACGAACTGCCCCCGGCCCGCGAACTCCGTCCCGGGTTGCAGGACCAGCGGGCTGCTGCCCAGCAGCGAGAACGCGGCGTTGGTCTCGATCAGGAACCGGCCGCTGTTCGTGCCGCCGAGATTCGCGGTCAACGAACCTTCGAGGACGCGGAGATCGCCCGCGTTGTTCAGCCAGACCGAATTCATCCCGAAGGCGTTGGTTCCGGTCTTGGTCACGGTGCCGAAGTTCTCCAGCCGGTTGGCGCTGCCGCCGTTCCAGCGGAACTCGCCTTCGCCGTTCAGGTCGAGCGTGCCGTGGTTGCGGAACGCGCCGCTGGTGAACCACACACGCTGGGTGTTGACCGTCGTGGTGCCGTGGTTCTCCAGCACGCGGTTGAGGAACTTGTTCGCGCCCGCGCCGATCTGGAGCATGGCGTTGGAGGCCACAAGGGTGCGGCCGCCGGAGGAGAGTTCGCCGCCGTTCCAGCGGAAGAGATTGGTCATGGTGACGTCGGCTGTGCCGCCGAGATCGCCGGTGGTGTTCAGGAGCACGTCGCCGAACGACTGGGGAGTCTCGAAGCGGATCGAGCCGTTGTTGGTGATGGCCAGCGTGCCGGACGGGGCAATGGCGTTGTTCACCGTGACAACGCCGCCGGACACGGCCAAGGGACCGGTGGGCAGGAACTGGCCGAGGAGGTTGTGGTTGCCGCCGGTGAAGCGGATGCGGCCGAGGCCCTCGATGCGGGAGCCAGCCGGATGGACCATCGCGGCGTTGAACGAAAGCTCGGTGCCGGTCGCCGCCAGGATCGAGCCCGCATTGGTGCCGTTGGCCCCGCCGAAGGAGGCGAAGCCTTCCAGCAGTTCCAGCACGCCGGAGTTGTCCAAGGGCACGTTGCCGCCGAGCACGAGACCGTTCGTGCCGAGTTTGGTCACGGTGCCGGCGTTGCGCAGGAAGGAGCCGCTGCCGCCGTTCCACGTCAGAGCCAAACCGTCGAGGATCTCGATCTCGCCGTCGGCCAGGTTGTGGAGCACGCCGCCGGAGAGGAAGAGGGTCGTCGCGTCGGGCACGGTGATGCGGCCGGCGTTGTCGAATCGGCGCTGGAGGAACTTCGCGCCGTTCGTTCCAAGGATCGTCGCGGCGTCGGCGGCCAGCACCGTGCGGCCGGTGCCTTCCATCGAACCGCGCAACCAAGCCAGGCTGTTAGTCACGGTCAGCGTGCCCGCTCCGGCCAACGTGCCGGAGCCGGACATCGCCAGGCTGCGGAGCGTCTGGTCGGTCTCGAAGCGCAGCGTGCCGTTGCCGAGATGGATCGGCGTGGTCGTGGACCAAGGCTGGCGGGCGATGACCGTGCCCGTGGCCACGGAGACGTCGCCCAGCGGCTGGAAGCTGCCGAAGAGTTCATGCGTGCCGCCGTTGAAGGCGACCGATCCGCCGCCCTCGATCCGGGAGCCCGCCGGATGGGCGAAGTTCGCCTCGAAGCTGGCGGACGCGCCCGTCGCCACCTCGATCAAGCCCGCGTTCTGGCCCGTGCCCTTGAACTGGGTGGTGCCGCCGAGGAGGCGCACCATGCCCGTGTTCTCGAAGGGAACGCTGGCCTGGAAGACGACCAGGGCCGTGCCGGTCTTTGTGATCAGGCCCTGGTTGACGATGCCCGGGCTGCCGCCGTTCCACCAGAAGTTGGCCGCGCCGGGCAGCAGCAGTTCGCCGGTCGCCTCGTTCAAGAGCGACCCGCCACTGAAGTGGAGGGCCACGCCGTTGGAGAGCGTCATCGTGCCTCCATTGACGAGCTGGCGGCCGATGAAGCGGTTGAACTGGTTGTCGATCAGGTTCAGCTGCCCGCCTGGCCGCACCACCGTCCGGCCCGTGCCGCCCATCGAGCCGCTGGACCAGTCGTAGCGGCCGAAGACCGTGAGGTCGCCCGTGCCGGAGAGCGTGCCGCCGTTGTGGCGGAAGAGGCGATCCACCCGCGCGCCCGTGCCGTTGAAGGCTGCGGTGCCGCCGGTCAATTCGGCGTCGATGGCGAACAAACCGTCGAAGCTCGCAGTCCCGCCGGAGAAGCGGACGACGCCTTCTCCGGTGACGGACGAACCCGTCTCGAAGCGATGCGTGCCGCTCTGGAGACGGAACGAGGCGTTGCTGGCCACGAGGAACGAGCCCGAGTTCGTGCCGCCCGCATCGAGCCGCAGCGTGCCCGCGAGCACCTGCACTTCGCCGTGATTCGAAAAGGTCTGGTCGATGGAGGTGGTGTTGATGCCGCCCGTCTTCAGCCAAACACCGAAGTTCTCGATGAAGCCGGACGTGGCCCAACCACCGACGGCCGTCGAGGTCGCCTCGTCGTTCTGGATCTCGAACGTGCCCCGATTCTCCAGCACCGATCCCCCGCCGATGGTCATGCCGGAGGTGCTGTTCCAGACCGCCGTGCCTTCGTTCACCAGACGGCGCTGAATGAGCCATTTGTAGGAGCTGCCGCCGATGGTCAGCGTCGCTTCGGGCGTGATGCGCGTGGTGCCGCTGCCTTCCATCGTGCTCTCCAGCCATTCGAGATGGTTGGTCACGACGACCGTGTCGGAGCCGCGCAGGCTGCCGCGCTGGGTCAAGGTGCCGAGGGTGATCTCCTGGCCGGTGTTGAATTCCAAGCGCGCCGAACTGTTGCCCAGGCTGGCGGACACAATGGGCGCGACCCGGGCTCCGGCGCGGAAGACCGCGATGCCGCCGGTGGCGTTGACCGAGCCGTCCACGTCGAGCAGACCGTCGAAGTTCACCGTGCCGCCGCTGAACTGGACGTTGCCGGCTCCCTGCACCCGGGCGCTGGCCGCCAAATGGTGCGTGTTGCGCGACCAGTAGAACGTCGAGCCTGCGGCCACCTGGAACGCGCCGCTGCTGCTGCCATTCATGCCGAACTCGATGCCGCCGCTCTCCACGGAGATGGTGCCGTGGTTGTTCACGGTGGAGCTGAGATCGGCGATGCCGAGTCCGGCGATCTTCCGAATCGTGCCCCGGTTGTTGATCGTGGAGACCGTGCTCCAGCCGCCGACCGCGTTGTGGATCTGCTGGTCGTTCGAGAACTCGATCAACCCGTCGTTGTTCAGCACCGCTTCCGCGCCGAGCGTCAGGCCGCCCGTGCCGGTGAAGGTGATCGTGCCCGCGTTGTTCAGCGTGCGGCCGATGCAGTATTTCCAGTCCGTGCCGCTCGCCGCCAACAACGCGCCCATGCCGACGGTGGTGGAGCCCGCGCCGTTCATCTGGCCGCCGGTCCAGTTCATCCGCGAAGCGATGTGGACCGAACCGGCACCGTTGATCTGTCCGCTGTTCAACTGGAGCAGGCCGCCGTTCCGCACCTGCAAACCGCCGTTCACTGTCAGGGCGCGGTTGGCCATGAGGAACGTCTGCGTGCCGGACGAAGCGCCGAAGGCCAGATCGCCGATCACCGCGTCGGCATTTAGCGTGACGGTGTAGTTGCCGGGCAGATCGACCACGCCGGCGCGGTTCGTGCCGGGCAGGCCATCGGTCCAACGGTTCGTGTCGGAGAAGTTGCCGCTGACCGCATCCTTCCAACGGGTGACGACGATGGAGGCGTCGTCGAGCACGGTGACGAGCAGGTTGGTGGAACCGGCGACGGCGTTGGTGCCGACCAGGCCGGTGGCCGCCAGCGTGATCTCGTAGGTGCCCGCGTCGCTGAAGAGCGGCCGGAAGCGCACTTCGCCGGTGGCGGTGCCGTTGGTCGCCGTGTTGGTGACGACGATGCTGCCGAGCGTGACGAAGGCGGGCACACCGTTGCTGCCGCCGAAGCTGATCGTGGTGATCGGCGCGTTCGACGAGGAGACGCTGAACGGCAGGCTGGCAAACTGGCCTTCCTGCACCGTGAAGGTCGGCGAGACCACGAACGTCAGGCCGCTGCTGGCGGAGAGGGGCGCGGGATCGACGCCGTCCATCAACCCATCGCCGTCCGTGTCGGGGTTCAACGGGTCGGTGCCGAGCGCGATCTCCGCACCGTCGTTCAAGCCGTCGTCGTCCGTGTCGGCCTTGGCGGGATCGGTGCCGCGCGTGCGTTCGGTGGCGTTGCTCAGACCGTCCAAATCGAAGTCGGCTTCGTCCGCATCGGCGCGGAACGGGTCCATGCCGCGATCCGCCTCGTAGCCGTTGCTCCAGCCGTCGCCGTCGTCGTCGCCGTCGCGGGCAACGATCTCCAGCGCGATTTCCTCCGGCACCCAAGCACTGGTGAAGCCGGAGCCGTTGGCGATCCGGGTCTTCAAGATCACCGGGCCGGAATTGGTGGGAGCGTTCAGCTCGGTCACGACGTTGGTCGCGGCCTGGCCCACTTGGACGTTCTTCGGCGCATTGGTGCCGAACCCGAAGCTGAACCACGTCGCGTTCAAGCCGCGCTCGTAGCCGAAGCCACCGAGGAACCGCTGGCCGGAAACGAGCTTCGCGCCGTTGGTCGGGAAGCGGGACAGGATCGCCGCCGTGCGGAACGACTGGCGTAATCCTTCCGTCGGGAAGGCCGAACCATCGGCCAAGCGCAGGGCGTTGGACGACGTGTCGGTCACACCGGCGAAGAGGTAGTTGGTCCAGACCACGCCCGGCCGCAGTGCCTGCGTCGGCCTCAGGCGGAACTGGCTTCCGCCCTGATCGACCACGGCCACGGCGGCTTCGCCGAGTTCATTGGTCAGGCGGACGAAGTTCGTGACGTCGCCGGGCACGCGGACGGTTTCGCTGAAGTTCCATTCCACCCAGTTCCATAGCGAGGCGTTGGGTGTGCCGTTCGTGGGATTGATGCTCGTCAGGCGCGGCGCGGTCGTGTCGATGACCACGAAGGAGCGGTTCAGCGTGAACGAGTTGGTCGCCGCGTCGGTCACGGTCACTTGCGCGAAGAGGGTGCCACCGTTCTGGGGCGCGTTCGTGATGCTGAAGGCGAAGACGTTCGTGCGGTTCACGCCGGGCGCGAGGACGAGGTTGGTCTCCTGCTCGGAGGAAACGAGGCCGCTGAGCGTGGCCTTCACGCGGGCGTGCGTGCCGTTGTCGGCCAGGGCGACGGTCAGCAACAGCGGTTGAGCGGTATCCAACACGGCGTTGGCCGCCGGAGACACATAGGCGAGCGTGGGCCGGGTGGCGTCGGTCACGGTGAAGTCGAGCAGCGCTTCGGGCGAGGTTGCGCCGGAGGAATCCGTCGCCTGCGCGCGGAACTGGAGCAGCGTTCCGGCCACGTTGGTCGCGGGCACGGTGAAGGTCAGATTGGTGGCCGTGCCGTTCGAGAACGTGCGGACGGTCGGGACCGCGCCCAAGCCGACCAAGGTCAGGTTCGTCACTGCGTTGTCGTCGCTGGCGGACAACGTGAGGGCCAGTTCCTGGCCGGTGCCGATGACGCTGTTGGTCGGGGTGACGCGGACGAGCGAGACGACCGGCGGCTGGTTGGAGACGACGGTGACGTCGAGCTCGCGGATCTCGCCGTCGTTGCCGAAGCGGTCGGTGGCGATGGCCTGGAAGCGGACCGTGCCGCTGTCCGGCAGCTTCGCGGCGAAGACATACGGGGCCGTCTCGGCGGAACCGATGGGCGTGAGCGCCTGGAAGAAGCGGACGGAAGCGCCGGCTTCGGGCGCGGCCAGGACGGCCTCCAGCGGCACGGAGGTTCCGGCGACGGCCGGACCATTCACCCGCAGCGTGGCGATGACGGGACCGACGGTGTCCACGGTCTGGAAGGTGGCGGTGACGGGCTCTGACACGAGGCGATTGCCCGCGAGGTCGATGAGATTGCTGGCGGTGAGCGTGTAGCTGCGGTTCGGCAGGAGCGCACCGGTAGGAGTGAAGACGAGGATCTTGCCGTCGGCGCTCAGCGCGGTGGAACCGGCGACCGGGCCCAAGGGACCGTTCAACGAGACAAACAGGTTCGTGGTGCGGAGCGGCTCGTTGAAGGTCAGGCGGACGACGGACAAAGGATCGATGTTCTCGGCCGTGTTGGTCGGAAAGAGGGAGACGAGCAGCGGCGGATCGTCGTCGCGCGTGGTGAAGGTGCCGAGGAAGAGCAGGCCGAGCGGACGGCCGACGAGATCGGTCGGACCGCTGGCGATCAAGCTGCCCGTCGCGCTGCGGCGTTCCCCGGCGATCACGATGACCTCGTAGGTCGTCAAGCTGCGGAGCGGCTGCGCGGGCGTGAGACGCGCGACGCGGAGCCGGGCGTCGTCGGGATGCGGCACGAGCGCAACGGTGGCGGAGACGACGTTGGTCGGGGACTTCAGGAAGATGGCGTTGGTGTTGCCGGTGATCGAAGCGGCCAGCATCGGTTCGCTGAAGATCACGTCGATGGGCGAAACCACCGGCACTCCAGCGGAGGTGTGGGCCGGGACCATGCCGGTGACGAAGGGCACGTCCTCATCCAAACGCAGGTCGCCGAGATCGAGCACCTGGCCATTGGTCGCCAGCAGACCGGCTTGCTTGATCAAGCCAGCAAAGCGGGGCGCGTTCACTTCGAGCGTCAACGCGCCGAGCGGCACGTTGGTGAAGCCGAAGCGGCCGGAGAG
The DNA here is from genome assembly GCA_946480965.1 of uncultured Verrucomicrobiales bacterium. The sequence goes on from CAMLMI010000038.1 coordinate 10,711, forward strand.
ATCGGTCGGCCGCACGGACAATCCGGCGGCGCTGCTCTGCGAGGCGAACTTGAGCACGACGTTGTTTGTCGGAACGCCCGCCGAACCGTCGGCCCGGACCACGCGGCCGATGACGATGGCGCTGGGCGCGAGAACGAGGTTCGCGAGGTTGGTCTGGCCATCGACGAGGAGCACGCCGTTGGTGCTGGCGGAGAGCGCCTGGCTCTCGGCCACGATGCGGTAGGCGCCGACGGGGATGTTGCCGATGGTGAAGGCGCCATTGGCGTCGCCGACGAGATTGACCCGCTGCTGGCCTTCGTAGGGATCGGTCAGCATCTCCAGCGAGAGCGTGGGGAAGGGGACGGTCGAAGTGCCGAGGCTGTTGAAGACCTGGCCGCGCACCGCGCCGACGCCACGCAGGCGGACCGTCACGGCGTTGCTCACGGCGGAAGCGGTCAAGGCGAGGTTGGTTTCGGCCACGGAGAAGGTCTCCACGGGCAAAAGCGAATTGGCCCGCACGCGGACGGTGCCGAGACCGAGGCCGTCGAAGTAGGCGACGCCATTGGGATCGGTGTCCTTGAAGCCGCCGCCGAACGCGCCGGCCAACACCCGGGCATTGCCCGCGGGCGAACCGTCGGGCCGCAAGACGGTGACGTGGAGCTGGCCGGTCACCGCCTCGGCCGGGAGCGTGAGGTTCACGGTCACGGAGCCGGAGGTTTCCGGGAAGGTGCCGGTGACGTAGGCGTTGCCGGAAAGGCCCTGCAGGCGGGCGTCCAGCGAGTAGTCGCCGGGCGTGATGCCGGGGAAGGAGAAGGAGCCGTCGGCCGCCGTGGTGACGGAGCGGCGCGAACCGATGCCGGTGCGGGGAACGAACGATACTTCGGCCCCGGCCACAGGAGCGCTCTTGCCGGTCTGGAAGACGGTGCCGCGCAGTTCGCCCTGCGGTTGCTCCACGAGGTTCAGCACCGCCATCTGGTCGGCGAAGCTCAGGCTGACGCTGCCCACGGCGGAACGGCCGTTGACCTGGTCGGTGGCGATCACGCGGTAGGTGCCGAGCGGCAGGCCGATGGCCTCGAAAACGCCGTTGGCGTCGGTCGGCACATTGGCCACGGAGCCGATGGCCACACGGGCGGAAGAGATCGGGCTGCCATCGGCCAAGCGACGGAAGGTGCCGCGCACTCCGGCGGAAGCGCCGAGGGTGAGGTTCGTGCGGGTGAGCTGGGCGTGGAAGACATCCAGCCCGACGCGGCCCTCGAAGATGTTCGCGCCGACGGTGTGGCGGGCGATGAGCGAGTAGTTTCCAGGAATCAGATTGCCCGAGCGGAAGACACCGGAAGCATCGGTCACGCCGTCGCGGACTTCGCGGAACGCCCCGTTCTTTTCCAGCCGGACAAAGGCGTTCCCGGCGGGTTGGCCGTTTCCTTGGCGGACGACGAGTTCGAGCTCGCCCAATCCGAGCAGCGGAATCTCGCAGCGGTTGGTCAGCCCGGCCACCACGCCCACGATGACCGAGCCGCGATAGCCGGTGGCGGGATCGAAAGCCTGCACGTTGTAGCTGCCCGCAGGCATGGCGAGCTGGTTGGTGAACGCGCCGTCATTGGCCGTGGTCAGCTCGACGGAGGAACCACCGAAGGGAATGGAGACCTCTGCGTCCGCCACGGGCAACCCGTCGGGATCGACCACGCGGCCGACCAGGCGACCGTGGGTTTCGCGGCGCGGCGGGAATTGGAGGACCAGGTTCGTGACGCTCAATTCCGTCTCGGTCGTGCGTCCGCTGGTGGAAAGCACGACGGTGTAGAAGGGCGAGGCCGCCTGCACGCCCCAGTCGCCGACCATGAGCTGGCCGCCGAAACGGAATTCGCCCGTGGCCGCGTCGCTGTTCTGGTCGCCCAGCACGACGAAGCCCGGCGCGCCGTTTTCCAATCGGCCGAGCCCGGTCAGCCGCACGCGCGCGCCGATGGGGATGGCCTGGTCGTTGAGCACCACGCCGGAGACGCTGCCCTTGGGGAAGTAGTTGATGTTCGCCCGGGCCTCGTCGCCGTCGGCGAGGATGGTGGTCTTGGTGTAGCCCCAGGAGCCGGGATTGATGTTGGTGTTCAGGTTGGCGCCGGCGTAGAGCGCGAAGGCCTGGCCGATGGCCGCCATGATCTCGTCCTCGGAACCGTCCTCCATCAGTTCGTCGAGCGGCTTCGTGACCGGCGGGGCGGGGGCGCTGACGGTGTATTCGCCGGGCGCGACGTTGATGAAGCGGTAGAAGCCGTTGTCATCGACCTTGGTCCACTGGAAACCCTTGGGGAAGGGGATGGCGACGTTGATGCCGGTGACGGGCGCGCCCTGGGCGTCCTTCACCTGGCCGGTGATGACGCCGGCCGGACGCAGGCGGATGACGGTGAAGTTCTCCACGCCGGGCAGGACTTCGAGCGTGGCGCTGCCGAGGCGCGGGAAATTGTTCGGGGCAAACTTCGCCTCCAATCCGGCGTGCAACTGGCGCAGGCCCAAGGGCACGCCGGTGAGGTGGAACACGCCGCTGGCATCGGTGCGGACCAGGGTGCTGCCGCCCGCGACGAGCGCGTTGGCCACGGGATCGCCCGCGCTGTTCTCCACGCGGCCGGTGACGGTCGCCGTGCCGGAGAGCGGCAAGGCCACGTAGGTCGGGACGTTCACGCTGGCCACGATCCCGGCGCGCTCGGCCTTGCGTTTGCCGTCCACGGACACGGCGAAGACCGCGTAGGTATCGACCGGCACGTCGGACACTTCCCAGTAGCCGGACTCGTCGGTCTCGGCGACGCCGACCACGCCGTGGATGCCGCGCACGAAGACCTGCGCGCCGTCGTGCGGCGTGGCGTTGTCGGACTCGGTCACGATGCCGTGCATCCGGGTGCGGACGATCTCCTCGGTGGTGGGCGCGGTGAGCTGGATCTGGAGATCGGCCACTTCGCCGACTTCGTTCAGGATGCCCGCGATGGTGCGGAACTGCCCCTGCGCGGTCTTCACCTGGAGGGTGAAGGTGCCGAGGGGGACGCCGTAGAAGGTGAAGGTGCCGTCGTTGGCCGCGAAGACGCCGCGACCTTTTTCACGCGACGCCGGATCGGCGAAGAGGTTCACCGCCGCCTGCGCCGCCGGAGTGGAACCGTCGGCCTGGACGATGCGGCCCTGCACGGTGCCGCGACCGCGGAAACGCAGCGCCACGGTGACTTCGTGGCCGAGCGCGCCCTGTTTGTGTGGAGCCAGATCGGTCCAGACCGCGCGGTCCAGGCCTTCGCCCAGCGCCACGGCTTCGCCCACGCTGCCGACGCCGAGGGTGGCGAGGATGTTCGAGCTGACCATCTGCTTGAGCAGGCGTTCGCGGTCGAAGGACGAACCCCGGATCGAATTCAGGATCACGGTTGCCGCTTCCTGCGAGAGGCCGCCGATGTCGGTCGCGGAGATCGTGTAGGGCACGCCCGCGAGGACGAAGTCGAAGCTGAAGGCACCGTTCTCGTCGGTGAACTCCTGGCTGACCCGGGCGTCGTGGGAATCGCAACGGTCGAACGGGTCCTTGTAGAGGTCGTTCATCGTGAGCGTCACGGGGACGTTGACCGCCGGGCTGCCGTCGGCGCGCACCACGCGGCCGCTCACGGCGACGCCTTCGCGGATGAGTTCGGTTACGGGCAGGGAGTTGCTGACCATGAGATTGCCGCGAGGATCGGGCACGCCGTGCACGGTGAGCACGCGCGGACGGATCGCGCCGATGCCTTCGCGCAGGTTGAGCAACGCGACGCGGCCGCCGGGCTGGATCTGGACCGCACCGGCCACGATGCCGTTGTCCATCCGGTAGGCCAGCGGCTGGCTGGCGTTGGTCTGTGTCATCGGCTTGGAGAACAACACGCCGACGATGGTGCCGTAGTTCCAGGCCGCGCCCGGATAGCAGCTTGGTTTGGGCCGGACGGAATTGATCTCCCACAATTGCCGCGCGGCCAGCAGCTCGGGCGGACGTTCGCTGATCGGCGTCACCGTGGCGGCGAGAGATCCATCGGGCGAACCATCGCAAGCGGCGTCCACCGTCAGAGTCGTTTGTCCCAACGCCACGCTCAGGCAGGAACCGACGGACGGGGCGGCCACGGTCCAGCGGAACAACTGGCCGGTGCCGTTGGTGGTCAACGTGAGCACGGCCAAGTCGGTCTGGGTGACGGAACCCGCCACGGTCCAGCGCACGACGCCGTTGGTCGCCTTGAAGGCCAGCCAATGGCCGTTGGTGCCGCGATAGCCGGCGGCCTGGGCCAAGGTCGCGGCATCGACATTCAGCGCGCCGGTGGCGTTCTGGAACTCGGGAACCACCGCGCCGGAATCGGACGCCACCAGCACCCACGCTTCGCCGCGTCCGGCCAAGTCGGCGGCGCTTTGGACCAAACGAGCCGTGGCCGTCAAGCCGTCGGCCAATTCGTTGGTGCGGCCCAGCGCGGCCCGGAAGAGCTGGCCGGCCTCGGTGTTGGCCACGATCTGGTCGAAGCCTTCGCTGAACTTTCGGCCGCCCTGCCAATCGAGCGCCAGGTCGGGCAGCACGCGGGCCAACGGTTCGCCGTAGGCCACGCGCTGGCCGGCTTCGGCGAGTTCCAGCACGCGGGTCTGGATGATCGACCACGGCACGCGCTTCACGCCGGGCGGCAGGAGCGGCGCGGTATAGACGCTGAGCGCCTGACCCAGCACGCGGTTGGCCGCGTAGAAGACGTCTTCGGGAAGCTGGTCCACGTAGTCGGGGAAACCGATGCTGTCGGGCGACAGTTCCACCCCGCGTTCATCCACGCCCATCGTCAGGCGGAAACGCCCGGTGACGCTGTCCTCGCCGGTGGTGAGATTGGAGAACGTGACCTTGCCGGTGCGTTCGGCGCGCAGACGGAAACGCGCGGTGGCGGACTGGCCGGGCGCGAGATTGCCGATGGGAACGCTGTCGCTCTCGTCGAGCAACGTCGCGCCGCTGACGCTGCCCTTGGGCAAGGTCACGCGGACCAGGTTCGCATCGACCTGCGACGTGTTCAGCACGGTGACGAAGGCGTCGTAGGGCTCACCGGTCCGCACGGTGCGGGGATGGGAAAAGGTGAGGGAGAACCTGGGATTGCGCACCAGCACGGAACCGGCGGCGCGGCCCTTGATCTTCACCAAGCCGCCCGCGAGACCGTCGAGCTCGGCGTTCAGTTCGAGGTCCATCAGGTGGAGACCTTCGCGCAGACCTTCGACGAGGAACTCGGCCTGTCCGCTCTCTTTCGGGTAGAGGCGCAGGATGTCGTCGGCCGTGCCGACCACGCCGTCCGCACCGGGACGAACGATGGGCTGGATGGCCTGGATGATCTTGTTGGGACCGACGCGGGCGAAGCGCAGCGGATCATCGCCGGGCTGGTCATAGCTGGGGGCGGGCACTTGGTCGCCGCCCGGCGGGAGAACGAGCTTGGCGGTGAGATTGAGCACGCTCAGGCCGGAGTTCTCCGGCGCGGCGTTCTCGGTGTAGATCTGGACGCTGAAGAACTGGTTCAGGTAGCCGATGTTGCCCGGGATGACCATGAGCGCGGGGATCGGCGGGATGCTGAGGCGAAGGTTGCGCTCCTCGGGCGTGGCCAGCTCGAAGTTGCAGCCCTTGACCACGAGGTTGAGCCCGGCGGTTTCCAGTTCGGGAGGAAGCGCCGCCATCGCCGCGCCGGACAACTCGTCGTTGATCCGTTGGGCTTCGACCAAACGCTTCTCCAACTCGGCGGCGGGGATGATTTCAGTGCCACGGGCGAAGTCCGGGGTGACGACCGGGAACTTGATCGGGTAGGTCTGGCCATCGAGGACGAAACCGACCTCGAACTCGACCGCGCGGAAGTTCGAGTCGTCGATGGCGATGCCCTTGTCCTGGATTTCCTGGAGCGAGAGCGGCCGCGACGTGACGCGGGAAACGAGCACCTCGGCGAAGACGTTGACCGGCACGCTCGAGGGCAGCCCTTCCATCCGAACTTCGCCGGTCACGGAATCGACGAGGCGGATGCCATCGAGCCGGTAGTCGCCCACGAGATTGAGCGCGGGCAGCATCAGGGGTTGGCCCACCTGACCGATCAGGCGGCGCGCGGGGAACGACGGTCCGCGCAGGACCGCTTCGATGTGGGCTCCGTCGGTCAGCGCATTGTCGGGCTGCTTGGTCGAGCCATCGGCGTTGGCGAGGGTGACGAGCACGGAACCGGCGATGCCTTTGGGCACGGCCACGGCGGCGGGCGAGACCTTCAGGTAGTGGCCGACGACGGTGTAGTCGAGCGAGGCCAACGGCGCTTCGGCGGCGGACGAACGGAGCACGCCGGCCACGAGGAACGCGGCCAGGGCGCAGAGATTCAGGACGGTCTTCTTCACGGAAAATTCTCCCAGAGCGGAACGGTTCGAAGTCATGGCGCGGCTCCTTATTTCCAGGTGTGCCAGGACGGCGGCAGAGACCAGAAGACCTGGTTGCCCGTCCAGTGTTCGGCGGGGTCCAGTTCGGCCATGCGCTTCCGCAGGTTCATGTCGGTGCGGAGGATGTCCGCGTCCACGCTCCAGCCGGGCGTGCGGTTCACCAGCAGGTTGCCCTTCGCGTCGAGGCGGAAGGTCACGGTATGGCCCGGGTGGCCGACCATCTCCATCTTCGACAGGCCCAGCTCGTGGCCGAGGTAGGACTTGCCGAACTGGTCGGACATCTGGAACTGGCCGTGGTGCTGGATCGGTGGGTTGGGCTTCATCGAGTTGCCGTGGCGCGCGCGGAAACGGTCGCTGTAGGCGCGGTTGATGCCCTGCTCGATGCGGGTGTAGTCGCGGGTGGTGGCCAGCTTGCCGTTGATCTTCACCGCGCCGATGTCGAGGTCCGAGACGACGATCTTGCCGTCGAACTGGCTGGTCATGCGGGCGTCCTTGCCGGACTTGCCCATGTAGTCCACGGCGCGCTTCTGCATCAGGCCGCGGCTGACCCACTGGCGACGGGCCGCGCCCTTCTCGTAGTCCATGCCCATGCGGACGGTGAGCGAGGCCTCCTGGCCCATCTTCTTGGCCGAGAGCAGCGACTGGTGGATGCCGGAGATCTCGTCGGTGTGGAACCCGTATTGGGCCGCGATGCCCGCGCCGGTGCGGCGGCCGAGCTTCTGCGCGACGATGTCCCGCGCCGACTGGTAGCCGGAATGGGTGTAGGCCTTGAGCGTGGTGCCGTAGCGTTTGTGGAAGCCGTTCAGCGAATGGCCCGCACCGTAGGTGGACAAGGCGACGCCCGCCACGCGGAGCACGTCGCCCGCGATTAGGTTCGCTCCCTCCATCATGTCGAGCACGCCGAGCGTGCCGGGCCGCATCTTCTCCAGCTTGTCCAAACCTTCGGCCACGCCGGTGCCGGTCTGGAGCAACGCCCCCACAAACCGCACCGCGCTCCCGACAGCATAGCCGGACAAGCCGTCCTCCTTGATCGATGCCTGTTCGCCGACGGAGATCAGCCACGCGCCGAAGTCGTCGGTCGCCATGCCGGTGGCGTCGCGGAAGTTGACGGGGTTGTTCTTGAACCCGGCGTAGTGGTTCACGCTGTCCTCATAACCGGCGGGATCACGCTGGAGGAACTGGCCGAGCGCCGGATCGTAGAAGCGCGCGCGGCAGTAGAGCAGCCCCGCTTCGTCGTCGAAGACCTGGCCCTGGAACTGGAACGGCAATCCAACCGTGCTTCGTCCGGCGAGCGCGCCCGCCGTCGAACCTTGGGCCACTCCAGTGAAGAGCACGTCCGCCGCCTGGGCGAAATCAACCGTCCGCACCTCGGCGGGCACGAGGTTGTTCCACTCGTCCTGCAAGGAACCGGCGGCGACTTCCACCGTCAGGTTGCCCGCCAGCACCGCGTTCGGCACAAAGCGGAAGGTGGTGCCGAACGGAGCCAAGGCCTCTTCGTAGCGCACGGTGCCGGCCACCGCGTTGCCGCCGGATTTCACCTTCAGCGCGGTGTTCAGGTTCCGCAGCGCGGTGACGAGGTTGGTGCCGTCGTCCTGGGCGAAGACCGGCAGCACCGGTTCGCTGAAGCGCACGAGGAGCGAGTTGCCATCGCGCACGATGGCGGAGACGCGCGGGGCGGCAGATTCGGCCACTTCGATCACCGGGAGGCCCCAGGTGTCATAGTGGTAACGCTCGACCACGGAGCCAGCGGCATCGGCCACGGCCAACACGCTGCGGAGCGCGTCGGTCAGGAAATAGTAGCGACGAAAACGTCCGGCGTTCGCATCCCAACGATCCCCGGCGAGCAACTCATCGCCGTCGTCGCCGTAGAAGTAGCGGGCGATGACGCGGTGATTGTCGGCCAGGTCACGTTCCTCGATGAGATTCGCGCCGTCGTAGAGGAACGCGATGTCACCCGGCACGCAGCGGCTGGGATCGCCGGTGACTTGGCGGCGGATGCGCAGACCGGCCGGACCGTATTCGTTGACGATGGTCACGCCGTCAGCGCGTTCCACCCGGGTCAACTGGCCGAGCAGGTTGTAGCGGAACGTGGCATTGACCGCCGTGGGCGTCGGGGAGCCGGGAAGCCGCACCCAGACGAGGCCGCTGGTGACATTGCCCTGCGCGTCGCGAGAGCGGAGCACGCCGTCCACCAGGCCGACGTGCAGCAAGGCGTCGGGTTCCCCGTAACGAGCGGCCAGCGGCAAGACGGAGAAGCCGTCGGGGTTGATCAGGCCGTTCGTGACCAGAACATCGCTCGACGTGTAGGTGCTGGTGCGGGCGAAGCGGCCGGCGCTCCAGTTGCCCGAAACGTCGTCAGGCTGGGCGAAGCCCTCGAAGGCCCGGGCGGTCTCGGCGCTGAGGGAAGGACGGACATCGCGGTCGCTGCGGAGCAATTGATACGCCCCGTCGTAGCCGAAGAAGTCGCCGCGTCCCGCACGGTCGAGGAATTGGCGGGCGACCAATGCGCCACCGGGAGAGAAGCCGTAGCGGACTTCTGCCAACCGTTGGCCGTCGGACACGCGGGTGTAGCGACGGGCAGCGGGACGCTTCAGGTCGTCGAAGACCATCGTGGCCGCGATGACATTGCTGCCGAGGATGCGGCCGCCGACCAATTGATCCGCGATGTAGGTGGTCTCCGACAAGACAGGCTCGCCTTCCGACGGGGTCAGACCCGTGAGACGACCGGTGGCGTCGCGCTGGTTCGTCACCTTCAACGCGGAGGGATAGGTCACTTCGCGCCGGAACCCAGCGCCGTCCGCTTCCTGGCTCAAGGTAAAGAGCTGGCCGTTTTGGTGGCTGAGAATGCTCTTGGCGTAGCCGAGCTTGTCGTAGCGGTATTCGAGCGAGCCGGAAGGATCGGTCACAACCCGTAGACGACCCGCGACGTCGTGGCGATAGGTTTCGGCGTGATTGCCACCGGGACCGGTCAGCGTGCGGGTAAGGAGCTTGCCCTCGACGTCGTGGGTCGTGGCGATGGCAATGCCGCCGGGAAGCGTCGCGGTCTGCGGGGCGTTCCGTCCGTCGAAATCGGAATGCAGCGTCTCGGACCCATCTGCATGACGGGTGGCGACCAAGCGGCCGAGCGCGTCGAAGCGATGGCGGATGCCGTTACTGGAACCATCGGTCAGCGAAGCGATCTCGCGGTTGGCGTTGTAGCCGTAGTAGAGGACCGAGCCGTTGGGCAGACGGCGGCTGAGCGGCTCGCCGAGCACGGTGTAGGTGTTGGTCGTGCCGTGGCCGT
>CAMLMI010000039.1 GCA_946480965.1 uncultured Verrucomicrobiales bacterium
CCTCTACGCCCAGATCGAGACCCGCAGCCTGAACGACTACCTCGTGCATTGGCTCGTGGACGGCGAGGCCAATATCCAGTGGCCCACCGAGCTCGGCCGCTACCGGCTCCATTGGCCTACCGAGCCCGGCAAATACAGCCACTACCTCCGTCCGCTCGTCGCCACCGAAGCGGAGGCCACGGCCACCGCCGTCCAGCTCGATCCGCTGAACATCCCGCAGATCGCCTATCAGGACCCGTTGGACAAGCCCCGCGCCAAGATCACGGCCGACACCAAATTCTACACCTTCCTGGACGGGGACCACGGCGCTCACCGCACCCTGCTGCGCCTGACCTCCGGAGAGAACATCGCCTTCGAGCGCGTCTTCTCCTGGCTCGACCGCACCTTGGCCAACGAAGCCTACTCCGGCACCGTCGCGACCAACCTGCCCGGCATCGGCGTGCGCCTCGGCTACCCCCGGGCCTACGCCGCCTACACCAACTACCTTGCCTACCTGGAAGCCTCGTCCAACTACGACGCCTACATCTCCGGCGGAGACCGGGGCGTGAACGGCGTCTGGAACCTGCACGTCAACGACGTCGTTTCGGCCGACGACGGCCACATCGGCCTCTGGCGTCTCTTCGTCGTCTCGACCAACCGCACGACCGGCGTGTGGATGACCAACACCTTCACCAGTTCCGGCGGTGTTTCTGTGCTGTATCCCAATGGCAACCCCTATCCTTCCAGTCTGACCGTGAGCGGCATCACCCATCCGGTGCAGTTCGTGATGGCCCAATTGCTCGAGGTTTCGCACACCTACCCGGAAGACATCGTCGTGACCCTGACGTCGCCCAGCGGCGGCAGCGTCAAGCTGCTCGAAGGCAACGGCTCCGGCGGCACCGGTCCCGTCAGCGGCCTGAGCCAGCTCTTCGTGGATTCGGCCGAAGGCACCGTCTTCACCCCGGTCATCAGCGGCACCTTCCGCCCGCGCGCCGGCCTGATGAGCCAGCTGCTCGCCACGCTTCCTGAGCCGATGGAACGTCCCGATCCCGTGCCCTACGCCCCGAACCCCGGCGCGCCTCCCGCGTCCCTCGGCGGCAACGGCAGCACCTACTGGATGGACCTCTCCGTCGTCCCGCGCGTGGCCGACCTGACCGCCGTCGTCGGTGAACGACTCTCCCCGCCCACCGGCGAGCCCGAGTCCACCGAGGACTGGGACTATCTGGCGGGCCACATCCACCAGCCCGCCGGTGTTCTCTTCCATCCCGGAGCCTACATCGATCCGTTTGTCGCCGGTTTCGAGGAAGCCGCCAAGGGCGCGATCATCCCGGTCAACGCCGTGCCCGGCACGAACAAGCTCGAAGTCTGGTGGTATCGTCCGAACAGCAGCAACGCCGGCCTGAACTCCGGCGACGAGCTCAAGGGCTTCGCCACCATCTACTGGCCCTCCGTCCTCGGCCGCTACACCATCCAGTGGCCGTCGAACCCGCCCGAGATCGTCCTCGCGAGCAAGCTCGGCTCCGGCACCTTGGATTCCGTCCGCTCCCGCGGCTCGATCTACGGCCAGAACAACCCGGCCCTGCCCGGCTACAACCCCAACGAGGAGCACGCCATCATGTCCGGCGGCACGGCCTACGCCACCCGCGACGACCTGAACCTCGTGTCCGGCACGAACTACTCCTCCCATCCGTTCGTCCTGCTCGACTACGTCGCCGCCGACGGACGTCCCGCCATGACCGCCTTCAAGGTCCTGCGCGAGAAGCCCGAGGAAGGCTTCGTCTTCGACTACATCGTCCCCGCCGGCCAGCTCCTCCAGCCGCCGCCGCCGCTCACCTTCCTCGCCAAGCCCATCGAGGGCTCCGGCGACAACGCGGTGAACTACAACACCGAGCCGCTCCACTCCGGCGCCGACCTGCCCAACGGCTGGCTCGCCTCCCGCGACAACGCCGGTCCGTTCGGCCATTACGACTCGTTCACCTACCGCGACCGCAAGCACGACCTCTGGGTCTATCGCGGCCTGCATTCCGGGCTTCCCGCCCTGCAGGCCGGCGAACTGAATCCGACCACGCGAACCTTTGGGCCCCTGCCCAGCCAGACGGCGTTCCCTGGCGCACGGTTCAGCTATCGGATCCACGCCTCGCGTGAAGAACAGTATCTCACCCTCGTGGCTCCCCAGGGACTCCCCTCCTGGCTCGGCTTCGAAGGATTGGAGATCGTTGGCACCCCGAGTTCTTCCGACGAAGGATCGGGCACCTACCAGATCGTGGTCGAAGACCTCTACGACCACACCCGGGTGACGAATACGCTCCACCTGACGGTGTCCAGCACCCTGGCCCCATCCATGCCGGTGGTTCCCATTCTGTTTAGCACCAACTCCTACACGGGAACGATTGCGCAATTCACGAACCGGCCGCCGTTCCTCGCTGCCTCTCCGACCCCGGCGAACAGCTTCACCATCCGCTATTACTACAAGACGGAGCCGACCTTCCACTGGCCCGGCGTCGCCAACCCGCCCGCCGCCGGCAGCATCGTGCCCTACCTCCGGCCCCTCAGCGGCGGCCAATACGTCGGCGATCCGGCCTCCAAGGAGACCGCCTCCCTGGAGATCGTCTATCGCCCCGTCTGGCCCGTGCGCGATCCCAAGGACTCGACCAAGCCCCTGCCCTCGCTGGCCTTCGGCGCCACGCTCACCACGCCCGCCTTCGGCCTGCCCGGAGTGCGCGACATGATGACCGCACGGGTCCTCTACCAGCAGTCCATCGCCCAGGGCATCGTCGCCGCCGAACCCAGCGCCGTGCTGCACGACGGCACCCGCGAGAAGGAATCGGATCTGGACCTCATCGACCTGGCCGAAGTCCCCGGCTCCGTGCGCAAGGACTACTACCAGGGCCGCTACTACTTCCCGAACCTCCCGCCGCACCTCTCGGAACGCGTCTTCTTCGACCCGAACCGCGGGGCCAAGGGACGCCTCGTCCTGAGCGGCAAGTTCGTCCAGGAAACCCTCGGCGAAAGCTACCTCATGCTGAACGTCCTCCGGGGCTCCGACCTCGCCGCCGTCCACGCGCTCTGCGCCGACGGCGACAACGACAAGGCCAAGTGGACCCTGCTCGTCAACGGTCTCGCCACCGATCTGGAGACCTTCCACGAGAACCCGGCCGTCCCCGGCAGCTACATCCCGAACGACGCCCTCACCGAGTCCATCCCCGTGGGTGAACTCGCCGTCGTGGACAGCGACAACACCGCCGTCGATTCCTACGCGCTCAGCGCCACCGGAGCGGGCAGCGGCTACGTCACGCTCGTCGAATCCGGCGGCACCGCCTTCACCCGTCCCGGCGATCCCGTGGCCCTCCACGTCTTCAAGGTGGACGGCTCCGCGCTCCATCGCGGCGAGGTCAAGGTCATCGCCGCCGCCAATCCGCTGAGCGAACAGGTCACCTTCCAGCACACCTCCGACCTCGCCGGCCGCTACGACGAGTTCGAATACGAGTGGAAGATCGCCGCCCCCGTGGACGGCCTGCCTCCCGTGGCCGACGAGACCATGAGCGGCTACCTCTCGCTCTCCACCGGCACCAACCTGCCCTTCCGCACCATCGGCGGCGCGGGCATCCAGGCCCTGGCGGACAACTACGTCGTCATGCGCTACCGCGCCAAGGACACGAGCCATCCGCTCTACAACCAGTGGTCCGCCTGGACCGCGCCCAAGCTGGCCGAGGGCTGGATCAAGCGCGTGCTCGCCGGGATCAATCCCTTCAACCAGCGCATCACCGACCTGTTCAACAACCGGGTCAACACCGACGTCAGCATCATCACCCAGGCCGGTCGCCGCTGGGAGGGCGACATCGCGCTCAACATCGACACGATCAACAACTACGGCCTCATCGAGATCTACGAGACCGTTCTGCGCCGCGGCCGAGGCCTGAGCATCGAGTCCGGCTACAACTACGGACCCGCCAACGACGCCCTGCTCCTCGCCGCCGGCTACCTCAACGACCTCTACATGATGCTCGGCAACGAGGCCTGGGCCGACGCCGCCAATCCCACCATCGGCATCGGCACCGCCGACAACACCTACGGCGACATCGCCACGTCGCTCTTCGCCTTCAAGGGCCAGGTTTCCTCCCTGCTGGATGAAGAGCTGGCGCTGCTGCGCGGACGCGACGACTTCCTCCTCCCCGGAGTCCAGGTCTCGCCCATCTACAACCGGCTCATCTGGAACTACACCCGGGGCATCGATTCGGGCGAAGTGATCTACGCCCTGAACTACAACATCCAGGAAAACGCCAACGACGCGCCCGACGGCACGATCAACGCCGAAGACGCCGCCCAGCTCTATCCCCAGGGCCACGGCGACGCCTACGGCCACTACCTCACCGCGCTCAAGGGCTACTACACCCTGATGATGAACTCGAAGTTCGACTGGGTGCCGCGCATCGAGGCGGTCAACGTCCTCGGCCAGCCCGTGTCGGTGGACTACCAGGACGAACGCAAGTTCGCCGCCGCCGCCGTCGCGGTGGCCCGCGCCGGACAGCAGGTCGTCGATCTCACCTGGCGCAAGGACTACCAGACCGTCTCCAAGGCGGGCTGGGAACACCTCGCCGAATCGCGCTCCAACCCGCAGCGCAAATACACCTCGCCCACGGCGACCAACGAAGTGACCCGCTACTGGGGCCTCGACCACTGGTCCACCCGCAGCGGCCAGGGCGCGTTCCTCAACTGGGTCGTCGGCAACGCCATGCTCCCGGAAGTGGACCCCGACCCGCTCCACGAGGGCATCCAGAAGATCGACCGCACCACGGTGCTGGAGCTGACCGAGCTCGCCACCCTGGCCACGGACATCCAGACCTCCCTGGACAACGCCGAGAGCGGCCTCTCGCCCCTGGGCGTGACCGAGAACGGCATCGCCTTCGACCTCAACCCGAACGCCGTCACCGGCACCGAGGGCGGCTCGCACTTCGAGCAGATCTACCAGCGCGCCAAGACCGCGCTGCAGAACGCCGTCGCCTCGTTCGACGACGCCAAGGACGTCACCCGTCTGATGCGCTCCGAACAGGACTCTCTGGCCGACCTCCAGGCCAAGATCGCGGACCAGGAATACGCCTTCAAGAACGCCCTCATCGAGCTCTACGGCTCCCCGTATCCCGATGATGTCGGCCCCGGCAAGACCTACCCGCAGGGCTACTCCGGCGCGGACCTGCTCCACTACATGTATGTCGATCTCACCGAGTTCGGCTACCAGGGCCGCGGCACCGCGAACGAGGCCCAGACCTTCAAGGTCGACATCCAGGACATGCCGGGCAACTGGCTGACCAAGATCTACAGCGACGTGGACTGGATCGTCCCGATCTCGGCCTACAACACGAACCACTACGTCACCTACGAGCTGGGCTCCCACGGCTTCTTCGGCAAGCCCGCCACCTGGGCCGGCAAGCGCCGCTCCCCGGGCAAGCTGCAGCAGGCCGCCTCCGAGCTCATCGCCGCCCACACCCGCCTGGAGGCGACGCTCAACGACGCCGTCGGAGCCAAGGAGGACCTCGACAAGGCCATCCAGCTCTTCAAGGCCAACGTCCAGACGCACGACGACATCCGGAAGCTGGAACGCGATCTCCTGATCGCCGAACAGACCCAGGCGTCCGTCGAGCTCTTCCTCGAGCTCGTCACCACCATCCTGGAACGGACCAAGGAGACGATCGAGATCACCGGCGAGGCCGCGCAGAAATCGCTGCCCACCTCGCTCATCGCCGGTCTCGCCGCCGGTGGCGACCTCACCGCCCCCGCCCGCGGCGCCCTCACCGCCGCCGGCCTCGTGGCCACGGAGGTCATCGACTGGGAGAAGATCGTGCAGTTCATCGCCGTCAGCGCGCTGGGCTTCGCCAACGACACCGCCACCCGCTGGACCGAGTTCGACGGCATCGCGCCGAAGGAATGGGAACAGGAGCTGCGCGGCGCCGTCGCCGACCTCGCCGGCTCGATGGGCGAACTCCAGGACACCTGGAAGACGATCAACGAACAGGCCCGCGCCTACGACGACGCCCAGCGGAAGTTCCGCGCGCTCGTCGCCGAGGGCGACCGCATCCAGGAACAGCGCGAGATCCTGCGCCGCCGTTCCGCCGCCATCGTCCAGGGCTACCGCACCCGCGACGCCGCCTTCCGCCTCTTCCGCAACGAGAAGCTGGAGCGCTACAAGACGCTCTTCGACCTCTCCGCCCGGTATGCGCTGCTCGCGGCCAACGCCTACGACTACGAGACCGGCCTGCTGGACTCCAGCGACGGCCGCGCCTTCCGCAAGCGCATCATCAACAGCCGCGCCCTGGGCGTCGTCCGCAACGGCGAACCGCTCTTCGGCGGCAGCAACACCGGCGACCCCGGCCTCTCCAGCACCCTGGCCGAGATGAAGGCGGATTGGGACGTGCTCAAGGGCCGTCTGGGCATCAACAACCCCGACGCCTACGGCACCACCGTCTCCCTCCGCACCGAGAAGCTGCGCATCCTGCCCACCTCGGACGGCGACACGAACTGGAAGGACATCCTCCAGAACGCCCGCGTCCGGAACCTGCTGGATGACGGCGACGTGCGCCGCTACGCGATGCAGATCAACAACGGCGACGGCCTGCCCGTCCCCGGCATCGTCCTGACCTTCAGCACCACGGTGGCGGATGGCCTGAACCTCTTCGGCCACCAGCTCGCCGCCGGCGACCACGCCTTCACCCCGAGCGCCTTCGCGACGAAGATCTTCGGCGTGGGCGTGGCCCTCGAAGGCTACAAGGGCATGGACAACCCGTCCGCCAACAGCACCGCCACCGGCTCCGGTTCGCCGAGCGATCCCGGCTCCTGGTTCATCGATCCGCAGGCGCTCTCCGCCACGCCCTACGTCTATCTCATCCCGGTGGGCGTGGACGCGATGCGCAGCCCGCCGCTGGGCGACTCCACCACGATCCGCACCTGGAACGTGGAGGACGTGGCCATCCCGCTGCCCTTCAACATCGGCGGCCAGGACCTGCAGGACGAGGAGTCCCTCATGTCCGCCGACACGCTCACGGAGCCGCTCTTCGTGCCGCGCAAACACCAGGCCTTCCGGCCCGTGTCCACCACCTCGGTGTTCAGCCCGAACCTCTACGGTTCGAGCGGATCGCTCCTGCGCACCCAGTTCACCAACAACCGCCTGGTCGGCCGCTCCGTCTGGAACAGCCAGTGGAAGCTCGTCATCCCCGGACGCACGTTGCTGAACGATCCGAACGAAGGCCTCGACCGCTTCATCCAGACGGTGAAGGACATCAAGCTGCACTTCGTGACCTACTCCTACTCCGGCAACTGAGCCCGCAAACCATGCGCTACTCCGGAGACAACGGCGCAGAACCCCTCGCCCGGCCTTCAGCCACCCTCTCCCCAGCCGATGGGGAGAGGGACGGGGCGAGGGGCCTCCCCGGTCTCCGGTCCCTTTTGCCGCAAACCAACGACGTTCCGCCCCGCACTGCCATGAACCCCATGAAACGCCTGTTCAACGCCCCGGCCCGCTGGCTGGCCGCGCTCGGACTCCTCGCCTCGGCCGGCTCCGCGCTGGCCTTCCCCCCGGCGCCCCACCACCTCTTCGAGGGCATGGTGCGCGACCAGCTCGGCGACCCCATCGTCGTCACCAATGCCGTCGTCGTCTTCGAGACCCTCGCCGGTTCGCAGGTGAAGACCGTGGCCACCCCGGGCCTCGCCCCGGGCGTCAACTACCGCCTCTCCGTCCCCATGGACTCCGGCCTCACCGCCGACAACTACCAGCCCACCGCCGCGCGGCCCACCGTCGCCTTCCGGTTCAAGGTCGTCATCGGTTCCACCACCTACCTGCCCATCGAGCTGAAGGGCTCCTACGCCGGTCTCGGCAAACCTTCCGAAACCACCCGGCTCGACCTCACCCTCGGCGTCGATGCCGATGGCGACGGCCTGCCCGACGCCTGGGAGCAGATGATGATGGACATGCTCGGCCTCTCCTCCCTCGGCGACGTCGATCCGAACGCCGACGACGACAAGGACGGCCTGAGCAATCTCCAGGAATATCTCGCGGGCACCTACGCCTTCGATCCCACGGACGGCTTCAGCCTCGCCATTGTCGGGGCGGGCCAGAAGGGTCCGATCATGGAGTTCCTCGCCATCCGCGGCCGCCACTACACCGTGCTGGAGTCCACCGATCTCCAGGCGTGGACCCCCGCGTCCTTCCGTCTGCCGGCCGAAGGAGCCGACTCCGCCTGGCGCGGCAGCCTCCGGGCCACCGACACCCGCAATCTCCGCATCGAGACCGAGATCGCCCCCGCGTCGGACGACCCGGACGCCCCGGCGCCGGCCCCGAAATTCTACAAGCTGCAGGTCCAATAGCCCGCCCCGCGCCATGAACGCCACGCCTGCCCAGCGTCTTCTGCGCCGCGCCCCTCTGCTCGCCCTCGTCGTGGTCGGCCTCGCCGCCCTCGTCGTGTGGATCGTCCGCACCGGGGATTCCCATCGGCCCGTCCGCTCCGTGCCGCACGACCTGCTCGTGCGGCGCGACGGCCTGTTCTTCGAGGCCGACGGCACGAACCTCTTCACCGGCTTCGTCACCGAGAACCACCCCACCGGCGAACCCAAGAGCCGCTCCGCCGTCGCCGAAGGCCGGCTCCACGGCCTCTCCGAAGGCTGGCACAGCAACGGCGTGCGCCAAGTGGAGGAACATTTCGTCGCCGGGCTTTCCCACGGTCTCCGGACCAAGTGGCATCCCAGCGGCCAGAAGGCCTCCGAAGCCCCGATCGTCTCCGGACAGATCGAAGGCGTCTTCCGCCGCTGGCACGAAAACGGCGCGCTCGCCGAGGAGATCACGCTCGCCCGGGGCGTGCCCAACGGCCCCGCCCGTTCCTGGCATCCCGATGGCAGCCTCAAAGCCTCCGCCACGATGAAGGACGGCCAAGTGGTGCAGCAGAAGTTCTACGCCGCAGGCGAACAGCCCGCCGGGCAGGATCTGGCCGTCTCCAATTCCGCCACCCGATGAACGCTTTCCCCCGATCTTGGCTTCGCCGGTTCGGCGGCCCGTTGCTCCTCGGTGCGGTTGGGCTCCACGCTGTCACGGCGTTGGCATCTGAACCCGCCGTCAACGCCACCGCCGGAGCCACCAGTTCCGCCGGTCCCTACACCGTCACCGATACGGTGGGCGAAGCGATCGTCGGCCGCGCTTCCTCGGCGGCCTACGCGATCGACAGCGGGTTTCATCCCACGCTGAACCTTCCGCCGCTGACGGTGCAGGACGCGATGTTCGCCTCGGCCACCGGCGGCAAGATCCCGCTCGCCACGCTGCTGGCCAACGACCGCGATCCCGATCTCGAGCCCGTCACGCTCGTCTCCGCCGCAACCGTCTCCGGCGAAGGTGGAGTCGTCCGTTTGCAGGAAGGCTGGCTCTTCTACACCGCGCCCGCCGCGTGGAACGGCACCGACCTCGTCACCTACACCGTGGCCGATTCCGCCGGGAACCATGTCGCCGGCACGCTCGCGATCCAGTCCGGCACCGCCACCTCGGCCGCGCCCCGCACCATCGTCCGCATCCAGTCGCTGCCCGATGGCCAACGCGGGCTGCGCTTCGTCGGCATCGCCGGTCGCAGCTACTCCATCCAGATGAAGAACGACCTCTCGGAACCGGCCTGGACGGAAGTCGCCGTCCGCACCGCCGCGCCGAACGGCCTCTTCGACTACACCGACACGGAAACGCCCTTGCCTCCGCAGCGCTATTATCGCGCGATGAGCCGCCAAGATCCATGAGCACCGTCCGTCCTTGCCTCTCCCCGCTCCCGCTCTGGCTGGTCGCGGGCACCGCCCTCGTCGCCGCTTCGGCCCGGGCCGATCTATTCAGCGCCACCAATTCCTGGACCGGCGCCGATCTCGTCATCCCCGACGGCCAGCCCGAGGGTGTGTCCGACACCATCGAAGTCACCCTGCCGGAAGGCCAATGGATCGAGCAGTTCAGCGTGACGCTCGACCTCGTCGGCACCGGCTCCGGCGGCTTCAACGGCGACCTCTACGTCACCCTTGTCCACGGCTCCGGCTACAGCGTCCTGCTCAACCGCGTGGGCCGCACCGCCGACGCTCCGTTCGGCTATTCCGACAGCGGCTTGTCCAGCGTGACCTTCTCCAGCGACGCACCGGGCGACATCCATCTCTACCGCGAATTCCTCTTCTCCAATCCGTCCACGCCGCTCGGCGGTCCGTTGACCGGCACCTGGCTGCCCGACGGCCGCGCGACCGATCCCGACTCCGTGCTCGGCACCGATCCCCGCACCGCCACGCTCGATTCCTTCCTCGGCGATTCACCCAACGGCGAATGGACCCTCTTCCTGGCCGACCTTTCCCCCGGAGGGGAAACCAAGCTCCAATCCTGGAGCATCGCCATCACCACCGCCGTGCCCGAACCCTCGTCCGCCGCCCTCGTCCTGCTCGGTGCCGCCGCCGTCTGGCGAAGCCGGAGACGCGGATAGAAGATCGGCTTCGAAGCCAGCACAGGATGGGCTCCGGGCTGGAAAACCCGGCCTCCGGACCGCGCCCGACAAATCGTCTGCGGAATCCCCTCAAGGCACCGTGACCGGCTGGCCGAGCTTCTTCGCCCACTCCATCGTGGCGACAAACTTCGGCGAAGCCTTCGGGTCTTCGTCCGCAAACTGGAGCAGGCCCCAGCTCCCCCACTTGCTCCATTGGCCCACGCTGGAGAAGTGGCACAGCAGATCCCCGCCTTGGGCCTCCCAGGCCGCGTAGTAGTTCCGGTAGATCCCCGCCATCCGGGGATGAGCGTTGGCCGCGTGGAGCAATCGCGTCAGTCCGTCGTGGTTCTCGCCCCCGGCCACGCCCACGAAATGCTGCCCGGCCTCGTAGCAGACCAGCCGCAGCCCGAATTCGTCGGCGATCTTCCGGTGCTCCGCCATCCAGCGGATGCACTCCGGCAAGGCGTTCGTCTCCACGTGGTCGAGGAACCGGTCCACGCTCCAGCCCGCCACCTCGGCGGCGGTGAGTCCCTCGCCCGACTGCGGGATGTTCATCGAGATATAGGGCGCGATGGCCAGCACGTCGGCGTTCCGGCCCGCGTCCTTCCAACCGGCGATCTGCCGGGCCACATGGCTGTTCCCGGCCTGGGTCGGCAGCACCCGCACCAGCCTCTCCCGTCCACCAAAGACCTCTTCCCACAGGCGGAAGATCTCCATCGACCGCTGCGCGGTGTAGCGCCAAGCCGCTTCCCAATCCTTCTCCGCCAGGCCCAGCTTCCTTCCCATCTCGCCCGCATGGCGGCTCTGGCGAAACTGCCCGTTCCAGACCTCGTTGGAATACTCCACGTAGATCTTCCGCTCCGGACCGAGCTTGGCTTTCACCGTCCGGGCAAATTCCCGCACGTAGTCGTCGTCCGCCTCGTGCGGCAGACAGAACCAGGCGTCGGCCGAAAGGCGATTGGCCAAATCGCAGAGCAGTTCCACCGGCACGCCGCGCCGCGTGAAGGTCGCATCCTGCGGCGTGGGCCGGTCGCTCCACCGGCGCTGCTCCGAATTGTTCGTCTCCTGGAAATCCATGAAGCGCACGCACGCCACCCCGCGCCAGCGCGCCAGGAACGCGGGATGCCACGGGTTCGCCGCGACCGCCTCGGCGCTGAATCCCGGCATCAACACCCGGAGGTGCCGCACCGGATCAGCCGGATCCGTGGCCCGCACCCGCAGGAAGAACCCGCCGCCCTTCGCCTCCAGCCGCACCGTCAGCCGTCCCGTCTCACGACGCACCACCTCGCCCTTCGACAGTTCCACCGTGCCCTTGCCGTCCCACAGCACCGTCCACTCTCCGCTCGGGTAGTGCCCGCCCTCGATCGTGCATAGCGGCGTCTCCGCGAAACATCCCGGCTCCAGCCGCCGGATCCACCCCTGTTCATCCAGCTCCAAGGCCGGCCCCTGCCCCCAGCCCGCGCCTTCTCTCTGGCTGATCCACGCCCGCGACAGCCGGAACACGTCCACGAACGGCAGCTCGGTGTTCCAATCGGCCGGACCCGCCAGATTGATGCCCAACGCCGGCCGGGGTGCCGCCGCCGAAGCGACCGTCGCGACCATCAGCACCAAAGCGAACCACAGACCTTGGGAGAACGAGACCAGACGGTGTTTCATCGGGAAAAGAGGGATTCGTCGGACACTGCCCTGCCCACGGCTCCGAGTCGATCCAAGGGTTGGTCCCTGCTCCGACCGCGGTCGGGAGCGTGAGCTTCGCGCCATCTTGGCAACAAAACGGGGACGGTTCATCGAACCGTCCCCGCACTCTATCCGACATCTGGAATCTGGAATCCGGCCGTCACATGTCCTGCGGTCCGGCCATCTTCTCCCCGTCCAGGCGGTAGATGCCCACGAGGTAGCCGTTTTCCCGGGTCGGCCCCACCTTCAACTGCCCATAGATCGTCACCGGCTGGTCCATCATCGGACGCACGCCCTTGTCGGTCATCGTCACGCTGATCCACTCGTTGATCTTGGGCACCGAGCCGTAGCAGCAGGCCGACTGGTCGCGCATGATGAGGAACTCCGTCACCAGTCCCGACTCCGGGCTCACCTTCAGCGGCAGCATGAAGCCCATCACCGCCGCCTTGGTCCCGTCGAGTTCCTGGATCTTTTTCGGGATCTGCGCCCGGGTCTTCTCCTCCGCCTCGGCCTCCTTGTCGGGCGGGGCCAGGAGCAGGTCGTCCGTCAGGTCGAATTCGTAGCCCGACAGCGTGTCGAAGCCGATGCCCGTGTAGCCGGGCTCCACGTTCGTCGGCGCCGCCGAAGCCACCGCGTAGCCCATCGGCGAAGTCGGGATCAACCCGCTCGCGGCCGCCTCTCCGGCCTGGGCTCCGCTCGTCACCGAGACCACCGCGTTGCTGCCGGGGCCCGACGCAGCATCGGCACCGGCCACGGCGGATTCCCGGTCCGGCACCGGCACCGGCACTGCGATCGGCTCGCCCCGGATGGCCTCGCCCTGGACCTCTACAGTGGCGTTGGTCGCGACGCTGTTGGTCGGAGCGGCGGGCTGAGGCTCCGCCGTTTTCGGCCCGCAGGCGGTGCCCAGCACCAGCACCGCGGTCGCCTGGGCACAGATCCGGATCAAAGGCTTCAGCTTCATGTCGCGGACGGTCCTTTCACTTTTCGAGCTGGAACGAAACATCGGTGAAAGTCTTACCCCGGATGGTGGCCTCGGGCAAACGGCCCTTCAACGGCCCGGCCGTCTTCAGCAGCTCGGCCTGACCCTCGAACTGCGCGGTCTCTCCGACGCGTTCGCCCGTGGAGGGGTTCGCCGCCGCGCGGAGCACGACCGACTCCTCCTTGTCGCCGACGGTGAAGGCCACGGTGAACGTCTCGTTCGTCACCCGCACGTAGTTCTCCGCGTGGCCGTCCAGCAGCCAGAGCGTCAGCTTGCCCGCCGTCCGGTCGCTCAACAGCTCCGCGTTGTAGAGATGGTCGCCCAGCTCGACGAGTTGCCCGCCCATCTTGGGGCTGTGGGCGTGGCCGTGGTTGTGGCCGGCGTGGTCGTCCTTGGCCGGGCCGCAACCGGTCAGGGCCAGACCGCCGACGACGGCAAACGCTGCGAAGAGAGCGGAAGTTTTCATGGATCGATTGTTTTCAGGGTTTCAGGAAACGGGCACCAGGTTTTCGGCGACGGGCGTGCGGTAGGCCTTCCAGGCCGGAACCACCCCGGCCAGGGCCCCGAGCGCGATCATGCCCGCCGGAGCCCACAGCATCACGGGATGACCGGTGAACGCGTCCAGCACCACGCCGGTCTGCGCCCGGATCACCGCCGCCGCCGCGCCGACAATGACCGCGTAGAAGGCGAACGCCAGCAGCATTCCCAGCGCGGCGATGGCCGCCGACTCCAGCACCACCGTGCCGAAGATCGTCGTCCGCCGCGCCCCGAGCGCGCGCAGGATCGCGATGTCGCGGCGGCGTTCGTTCATCGAGTTGTAGATGCTCGCCAGGATCGAGCCCGCCGCGACCAGCGCCACCAGATACGCCACCAGCGCCAGCACGCGGTCGATCCAGCCGATCTTGTCGAAGAGCTGCGACACCACGCTGTTGATCGGCCAGGCAAAGGTCAGCCGGTCGCCCTGCTTGTTATACATCGTGTCCAGCCGGAAGCCCGTCTGCGCCCCGCCCCGCAGCTTGACCAGCACGGCGCTGACATCGGCGGCGTAGTTAGGGTCGTGACCGCTCATCAACTGCACCCCCTCCAGCGGAATCCAAAGCACGCGGTCCGCCGGAGTGTTCGACGGCTCCAGCACGCCCACCACCACGTAGGTCTCCGCGTGCTGCGCCTTGGGATCGAAGTTCAACCCGTGATACGGCTGGAACTTGTCGCCGACCTTCAGCCCCAGCCGCTGCGCCACGAAGCTGCCCACCACCGCCTCGCGCAGCGCGGGGTTGAACATCCGTCCGCCCGCCAGCCGATACTTCCGGCCGGGCGAAAACTCCACGTCCGTCAGCATGTTGGTCAACGTGCCGACGATGCGGAACCCGTGGTAGTTGTCCCCCACCGCGATCGGCACTGCCAGGGCCACGGCCGGATGTTTGCGGATGTCTTCCACGTCCTTGGGCGAGACCAACCCGGGCGATGCCTCCAGATGGAAGACGGAGTTCAACACCAGTTGCAGCTTCGAGCTGCGCGCGCCCAGCACCGCGTCGAACCCCGCCGTCACCTGCGTGAAGGTCTTCTTCGTCTCCGTCTTCACCACCCAGACCGACATCAGCAGCCCGCCCGCGAGCGCGATGGAAACGGCCGTGACGGCGGTGGAGAGCAGATGTTGCCGCAGGCTGCGGAACACGATGGCCAAGAGAGTCACGACGTCGCCTCCTGCGGAGCGGACTTCGCCGCGCGGTTGATCTCCGCCAGGTCCATCCGGTCCTCGAAACGTCCGAGCACCTCGCGGTCATGGCTCACCAGCAGCAGCGCCGCGCCGTTCTCCGCGCACGCCTCGCGGATCAAGGCCAGCGCCTCGCCCGCGTTGCGATGGTCGAGATTGCCCGTGGGTTCGTCGGCCAGCACCAGCTTGGGCCGGTTGGCCAAGGCCCGCGCCACCGCCACGCGCTGTTGCTGCCCGGTGGAAAGCTGTCTCGGCCGATGCTGCAACCGGTCCTGCAAGCCGACCCGCCGCAAGAGCGCCTCCGCAAACGCGCGGTCCACGCCTTTCCCGAAGGTCATTCCCAGCAGCACGTTCTCCAGCACCGTGAAGCCGTGCAGCAGATTGAAGGTCTGGAACACGTAGCCGATGGAGGTCGCCCGCAAGCGGTCCCGCTGCGGTTCCGGCAAGGCCGACACTTCCTGGCCATCGAGCCGGATGCTCCCGCTGTCCGGCGTCAGGATGCCGGCGATGAGATTGAGGAACGTCGTCTTGCCCGACCCGCTCTGCCCGGCCAGCGCCACCTGCTGCTTGGCCGAGAGCGTGAACGAGGGCACGTCCACCACGACGGAACGTCCGCCGTCCGGGGCGACGAAGCTCTTCTTCAGCGACTGGATTTCCAGCAACGACACGATGCGGTGTCAGATGCCCGGAACCGCACCCGTGTTCAAACTCAAATGCCCGAACCTCGGCGACAATCTCGCGAAGCTCCCGCTCTGGCGCACCAGAATGCCCGGCCGACAGCGCCCCAAAATAAACGAGGACGCTCCCTCCCGGGAACGCCCTCGTTGTCATCCAGCCCGATCCGGCATCCGGCATCAGGCCTCCGGAATCCGTCGCATCAGCCCTTCGGAGCCGCACCGGCCACCGACAGGTTGATCTCGATCTCGTCCGCCACCTTGTCCTCGTTCTGGCCCGCCTGGATGTTGAAGTCCGAGCGCTTCACCTTGAAGTTCGCCCGCACCACCAGCAGGTCGCCGTCCTTCGGACCGCCGCGGCTCTTCAGCTTGTCCTTCAGGTAGGTCAGCTTCACCGGCACGGTCAGCTCCTTCGTCACGCCCTTCATGGTGAACTTCCCGGTCACGTCCGCCGTGGTGACATTCGCGGCCGTCTTCGCGTTCTTCACGCTGCCCACCTCGAAGGTGATCTCGGGGAACTTCGCCACGTCCATCCATTTGTCCCCGTGCATGTGGTCCTGCATCATCGAGTTCCCGACCGTCATCGACTTGGTCTCGACGACGAGCTTGCCGGTGAACGACTCCGGCTTGGCCGGATCGAAGACCACCGTGCCGGAGATGCCGTTCGCCGTGCCGTTGATCGATTCCAGCGGGGCGTCCAGCTTGAACACGGCGTTGTTCACCCCCTTGGGGTCTTTGAAGTCGAACGTCAACGGTTCGGCCGAGACGGAAAGGGCACC
The DNA here is from genome assembly GCA_946480965.1 of uncultured Verrucomicrobiales bacterium. The sequence continues at coordinate 16,275 of CAMLMI010000039.1, forward strand.
AGCCGCGACGGCGGCGGCGAAGAGAGAGACGGGCAGGAGTTTCATGCGGTATGCGTTCTTGGTTTGGGGCTATTTTTTCCGACCCAGGAGCAGGCTGCCGCAGATCAGGACCAGGCCGACCGTGTCCACGGCCACGAGGAAATCGATCCCGGGAACGAACCTCTTCTTCCACACCGGCTGTTCGATCTCCGTGACCGGGTCCACCACCGTTTCCTGCACCTGGGTCTTCGTCCAGCCCGTGTTCCCGCCCTTGGCGAACCAAAAGGCCGGACCACCCAGGCTCAGGACGATTCCCACGATCAGCAGCGCCTTTCTCATGTCAGATGCGCCGGAAACTAGAGCACAACCTTTCTTGCGCAAGACCTCCGCCAAAAAATCCCGCCTCCCGGCCGAAGCCGTCATCCGGCCTCCGGCTTCATGGGATCCGTTTGCGGTTTCCCTTTCCCGGCAAATTTCCGCGCATACGCCGCCCGCCACACCGTGATCCCGATAGTGCCCACCAGCGTCGGCCCCAGCCAGCGCCACACCGCCGGCACCGCCGTGAAATTCACCACCGCGAACGCCGTCACCGTCGCGATGTAGGCCGCGAGGAACCGCGTCATGTGCGCGTAGAACCACGCCCGGGGATCTCTCGATGGCCAAAGGAAATGCCACGCCTCGCTCCCGCCCAGCGCCAGGCCGATTCCTCCGAACACCCAGCGCACCCACCTTCCCCCGCTCTCCGGTCCCATCCACGCTCCCGACACCACCAGCCCAGCCCCTGCCGCCAACATCGCCAGCGCCGCCACCCAATCCCCCGCGCTGGCCCGCACCTCGGCCGATTTCCGCCGCAGCACCGTGTAGCCCGTCAACGCCAGGTAGAAGCTGAACACCGCCACGAGGAAGAGGAACAGCCCGCTCCGCAGCCAGCACATCGCCGCCGCCGTCGCCGCCACCACCGCCATCGCCCAGAAATAGATCTTCCCCCACCGCCGATGCCACCGCCCGCCCTTCACCGTGGCCATGGCCAATGGCCCGATGAACAACGCCACCATCCCGGCCACGATGTGCAGTCCTCTGGAGATTTCAAACAAGCGGTCCATGAAAGAAGCCGCGCCCCTTCTGCCTGCCTTCGATCCGGAAGGAAAGGCCGGCCTCCGGCATCCGCGCCCCCTCGCTCCTCGTTCTGCGGGAACGGGGAGTGAGCCGGAGAGAAGAGCTCCGGCGGGCCAAAACTTCCGAGCGGAGGGATTCGGGAGCGGAACCGAAGTCGCCGCCGGGTTCGAAACCGCCTCCCGCCGCCCTACTGCTTCTCGTATTCCCCGCTGCCGATCTTCTTCAGCACGGTGAAGCCGGCCTTCTTCGCGTCGGAAACCGAGAGGGGCTTCAGTTTGGTGGGGGTGCTGAAGCCGGAGATGATCTTCCGCACCGGCTTCTTGCAGGCGGGACACTTGGTCAACGGCGGCGCGGTCACGGGGCGGCGCAGGGTGAACCCGGTGCCGCAGGCCGCGCACTTCGCGCCGTCGCAGAGCTCGTATTCGTAGATGGGCATGGCGGTCTCCGTCAGTTGGCGATGCATCCCTCGAAGCCCTGCTTGAGCTTCTCGCCGTCCAGGTCCTTGCCGATGAAGACGAGCTGCGTGGTCTTCTGTTCGCCGAGGTTCCACAGCCGGTCCGGCGCGGCTTCGCTCATCTGCTGCACGGCCTGGAAGACGATGCGCTTGGCCGAGCCCTTGATGTTCAGCACGCCCTTGCTGCGGTAGATGTTCTCGCCGAAGTCGGTCAACACCTCGCTCAACCACGCCTCGGTCTTCTTCATGTCGAGCGGCCGGTCGTCGGTGAAGTAGAAGGAACCGACCGACTCGTCGTGGTGATGGTGATGGGCCGCGTCCGCGCTCAAGGCCGGACCGTCGCTGGTCAGGCTCAAGCCGCTCTTCTTGGGCAGGTTCAGCGGGGCGAGGACTTCGCGGGCCTTCACGTTCAGGATGAGGCCGACATCGATCTTGGAACGCTCCGTCCGGTGGAGCTTGGCGAGGGGGTTGATGCGGCGGATGCGGGCTTCCACGCGCTCCAGTTCCTCGGGCGAAACAAGGTCGGTCTTGTTCAGCAGCAGCACGTCGGCGAAGCCGATCTGGGGCTTCGCCTCGGGCGTGTCCATCAGCTCCTTCTCGATGTGGCGGGCGTCGATCACGGTGACGATGCCGTCAAGCCGCACCTTGTCGCGCAGGTCGGGCAGGCCGAAGGTCTGGGCGATGGGGCTCGGATCGGCCAGGCCGGTGGTCTCGACGATGATGTAGTCGAATCGGCGCGGCTTGTTGAAGAGGTTCTCCAGGCTCTTGATCAGGTCGCCCCGGACGCGGCAGCAAAGGCAGCCGTTGTTCAGCTCCACCACCTCCTCGTCCGCGCCGACGACGATCTGGTTGTCGATGGAGACGGCGCCGAATTCATTGATGATCAGCGCGCACTTGTAGCCGTGGTTCTGCGTCAAGATGTGGTTCAACAGCGTCGTCTTGCCGGCGCCGAGGAAGCCGGTCAGGACGGTCACTGGAACAGGAGCCTTCTGTTTCATGTCCGGCGAGTCTGCCACAGGGCGCAAGGGGGGCAATACGGCGAAATTCACCAAGGCAAAACGTAGAACATCCAACGCTCAACGCCCAAGGGACACCGCGGAGATCCTCAGGAAGACCTCTGCGCCATCGTCCGATACACCCGCAGATGCCCATAGGAATAGCGGTCGCCGAGGTATTCCTTGGCCCCGCCCAGATTGCCGAAGCCGAACTTCGCGAAGGCCGCCGACATGTCCTGCTTGGCCTGCTCGTCGAAGAGCCGTTCCGCGCCGATGTCCTCGCCGCCGCGCAGCGCGTCGTCGAGATGGCCGTAGATCGTCCCGTCCTTCACGCCCCGGAGCTTGGCGATCTCCTCCACGCTCTTGCCCTGCCGCCAGAAGTGCAGCGTCTCCCGCACCGTGTCGCTCAACGCCCCGCGCGCCGGTGCCGGGCTACGGACGAACGATTCGTCGGCGAAGGCCTGCCGCGGATTCGTCTCCAGGAAGTCCGCGATCTCCGCGAGGAAGATCTGGCCGTAGTCGCGCAGCTTGCGTTCGCCCACGCCGCTGACGTGCGAGAAATCCTCCTCGCTCTGCGGATACAGCCGCGCCATTTGCCGCAGCGCCACGTCGGAGAAGACGATGTAGGGCGGCAACCCGCGCTCGTCCGCCAACCGCTTGCGAAGTCCGCGCAGCCGATTGAAGAGCGCCTCGTCGCAGGCGATCTCCCCTTCCCGACGACGCCCGGCCTCGGGCACCGCCACAGGACGCGTCAGGAAGATCTGTCGCCGATCCTTCAGCGCGGCCATGCCCTCGGGCAGCAGCTCCACCGTGTTGAACTTCTCCGCGTTCTGCTGAAGGAAACCCATCCGCACCAGCTCGCGCCCCAGCGCCGCCCATTCGCTCCGGCCGTGTTCCTTGCCGATGCCGTAGGTCGTCAGCGTCTCGTGGGCGAAGCGCCGGATCTTCTCCGTCGCCGCGCCGGTCAACACCTCGACGACGTGCTGGATGCCCACGCCGAAGCCGCTCTTCTGCCGGATGCGATAGACGCAGGAGAGGAACTTCTGCGCCGCCACCGTTCCGTCCCACGTCTCGCGCGGCGACAGGCAGTTGTCGCACGCGCCGCAGTTGGCACCGTCTGTAGCCGCCGCCGTAAGAAGGCGGACCTTGCTGTAATCGTCGCCATCCGCCTCGTCACCTCGGCGGCTACCGGTGTAGGTCTCGCCGAAATACCCGAGCAGTTCCACGCGCCGACAGCAGGAGCATTCCGCGTAGTGGACCATTTGCTCCAACTGCGCCCGCGCGATCTCGCGCTCCTTCGGATCGGTCTTCTCGTCGATGAACTGCG
>CAMLMI010000040.1 GCA_946480965.1 uncultured Verrucomicrobiales bacterium
TCCTCGCCGGCAGGATGGCGGCGCTACGTGGTGATTCGGCCGGAGCCGTTACCCATCACGAGGTCACACCCCGTGCTGCTTCCGCTTCGCAGCAAGCGCTTCGCGGAGCTTGGGAAGTGGAAGGGTGTTCATCACCTCGGCTGCGCAAAGGCCGCCCTTGCGGGCGATGTGGGCGCCGAGACGGAGCCATCCAGCGTGGTGGAGCTTGTGAGCGTCGCAGTTGACCACGCACTTCACGCCCTTGGACCGGGCGTAGCGCCAGAACCGCCAGTCCATGTCGAGGCGGTAGGGGCTGGCGTTGATCTCGATCCAAGTGCCGGTGGCGGCGCAGGCGTCGATCACGGCCTGTTGGTTGACCTTGTAGGGCTCGCGCTCGAGCAGCAGCCGGCCGGTGAGGTGGCCGAGGATGTGGACGTGCGGGTTCATCGCCGCCTTGATTAGGCGGTTGGTGTTGTCGGCCTCTTCGCGCGACGGCACGTGCAGGCTGGCGACGACGACGTCGAGCCGCGCCAAGAGGTCGTTCTCGAAGTCGAGGCCGTCCTTGAGGATGTCCACTTCGCTGCCGGTCAGGAGGCGGAAGTCGCTGCCGTCGTCGGCCAGCTTCCGGTTCACTTTGGCGACCGCGGCGAGCTGCTCGGTCAAACGGGCGGCATCGAGTCCGTTGGCCTGGAATGATGCGCGGGAATGGTCGGTGATCGCCCAGTAGGCGAGGCCGAGTTCCTCCATGTGTTCGGCGATTGATTCGAGGGTGTCGCGGCCGTCGCTCCAGTTGGAATGGTTGTGGAGCGATCCCTTGAGATCGGTCCATTCGACGAGGTCGGGCGTGCGACCGGTTTCGGCGAGAGAGAACTCGCCCTGGTCCTCGCGCAGTTCCGGCGGGACATAGGCGAGACCGAGCTTGGCGAAGATCTCCTCCTCCGTGGCGCACTTCTCCAGCAAGGCGGGATCGCGCGTCTCCTCGTTGGAGCGGAAGAGCCCGTATTCGTTGAGGCGCAGGCCGCGTTCGATGGCCCGCTGGCGCATGACAATGTTGTGCTCCTTGCTGCCGGTGAAGTAGGCGAGGGCAAAGGGAAACTCTGCGTCGCTGACCACCCGGAGATCGGCCTGGATGCCGCCTTCGAGGATGACGCTGGCCTTGGTTTCGCCCTTGGCGAGGACGTTGAGGATGCCGGGACGCTGGACGAAGAACTCGATGACCTCCGCCGGCTGCCGCGACGAGGCGAGGAAGTCGATGTCGCCGATCACTTCCTTCCAGCGGCGCAGGCTGCCGGCCACGCTGCACCGGGTGACGTCGGAATGGGCGCGCAGGTCGTCGAGGATCGGTTCGGCCACACGGAGCGCGTCGGACAGGCGGTGGCGGGAGGCAAACTGGCGCTTGAAGGAAATGCCTTCGAGGATCTTCGCCTGGGTCTTTTCGCCGAAGCCGTCGAGCGTAGCGACCCGGCCCTGCATGCAGGCGGCTTCCAGTTCCTCGATGGAGGTGACGCCCAGCTCGTCGTTGAGCTTCTTCACCTTCTTCGGTCCGAGGCCGGAGATGGAGAGCATCTCGACGAGACCGGCGGGGACGGAGGCTTTCAGCTCCTCGTAGTAGGGCAGGCGGCCGGTGGTGACGAGCGTGGCGACCTTGTCCTGAAGCGCGTCGCCAAAGCCCTTGAGTTCGCCGAGGCGCTTCTCCGCGACGAGCGTCTCCAGCGGCTCGGCGAGGCCTTCGAGAGTGCGGGCGCCGTTGGCGTAGGCCCGGGTCTTGAAGGGGTTCTCGCCCTTCAATTCCAGCAGCACGCCGATCTCCTCAAGGATCGCCGCAACTTCGTCTTTGTTCATGGTCGAGCCGGACAGTAGTCCGGGCCGGGAAACGGGCCAGTGGAAATGCGGGGGCTGCTGCTCAAACAAAAAGCCCGACCGAATCGGCCGGGCTTTTAGAGTATCACCTGAGATTGCTCACAGCTTCAAATGCTCGAACAGGTCCTTCGGCTCCAACCGGAGGTTGATGTAGAAGGGGCCGAACTCACCGTAGCGGGCGGTGACCTCGTCGAAGCGCATCTCGTAAACGATGTTCTTCACGTCGTCCAAGTTGTGCGCCATAAGCGTGACGCCCCACTCCCAGTCGTCGATGCCGGTGGAGCCGGTGATCATCTGGGAGATCTTGCCGGCGTATTTGCGGCCGGTCTTCGCGTGGCTGCCCATGAGCTTCTTCCGGTCGTCGAACGAGAGCATATACCAGTTGTCGGCCAGCTCGCGCTTCTTGCTCATCGGGTAGAAACACATGATCGGCCAGTCCTGCATCTCGGGGTTCAGGCGGTAGAACTTGTATTCGTCGTTGCGCTTCTTCGCGACGGCGAAGGCCTCTTCGAACTCCGGCGTGCCGGGTTGCGGCTTCTTCTCGCCGTGCTGGATCATCCGCTTCAGGTCGTCGTCCGTGGTGACGTATTCGGGCAGCTCGGTGACGCTGAGGTAGGTGAAGGCGGGCGTGAGCACCCCGGCGGGGAAGGCGGTCTCGAACTCGCGCTGCAACGCGCTGATCTGCTGGAGCTCGGCGGCGTAGAGGATGACGGCGATGTCGGCCTTGCCGCCGACGTTGGCGAAGGTGGAGATGCGCGGCGCGGCGGGACCGGGATAGGCGGCGCAGACCTTCTCCAGGTTCTCCAGCGTCTCCTGCCGCTCGTCCTTGGAGAGATCGCTCCAGGCGACGCGGTCGAGGTGGAAGAACAGGTGCATCACGTGGATGCCTTCGTTGAGTTTCACGGAGGGGATGGGCATGGGGAAATCTGGTTTGAACGGCTTAGTTGCGGCGGATGGGCGGCGGCAATCCTGCCGCCATTACTCAACGCGTAGAACGTGTTCCAACAACTGGGGAAGCTGTTCTCCGATGCTCGACACGTGGGCGACGAGCGCGACGCCGGCCGCTTGTGCATTCGCCAACTGACGGGGGTCCTGGTCGCCGGCGATGCCGAGCACGGGGATGTGGTTGGTATCGCCGTTGGCCTTCACGGCCTTCACTTCCTCAAGGATGTTGCCCTTGCGCACGCGCAGGTCCGCCACGATCACCATCGGCTTCTCGCGGATGGCCACGGCGGCGAACTGGCCGACATCCAGCACCGTCTGGACCCGGTAGCCGAGATCCTGCATCCGGTTGATCAGTTGCGATCCCGGCAGCAGTTGCTCGTAGAAAATCAGCGCCAAAGGCTGCGTCATGGCCGGGAGCTTGGGAAACGACCGTGGGCTTGGCAATCCCTCCCTTCGGGCCGACAGGCACCCGGAACAGACTGGCGCAACGCCGGAGGATCGGTAGGTTGCCCCACCTGATTTTTTGAACGCCATGTCCGCCGCTACCGCCTCCTCCAAACCGGCCCCGCAACGCCGTTGGCCGAAACGCCTCGGCATCGCCGCCGCCGTCTTCGTGGTCCTGCTCGTCGTCGTTTGGTTCACCGTGACCAGCGGCGCCTTCATCAAGGGCGTCGTCCTGCCGCGGGTCGGCTCCGCGCTGAACGCCAAGGTCACGGCCGAAGACGTCGCGCTCAGCCCCTTCTCCAGCCTGTCCGTCTCCGGGCTCAAGGTGGAGACGGCTGGCCCGGAGCCGCTGGTCACATTGAAGGATCTCCGCGTCCGCTACGGCCTCATGGACATCATTGGCGGCAAGATCACGGTGGACGAGGTCACGGTCGATTCGCCCGTCATCCAGCTCGTGTTCAACGCCGACGGCACCAGCAATCTCGACCCGCTCCTCCAGTCCTCCAGCGAACCCAAGAAGGAGACCGCTTCGTCCTCCGAGACGCCCCAGCTCGCCGTGCGCAACGTGCAGTTGAAGAACGCCCTCGTCCGCGTCGTGCAGAAGCAGGCCGACGGCTCCGCGCTCACCGCCGAGATCTCCGGGCTGAACGTCTCGCTCGACCAGTTGGTCAACGGGGCCAAGACCTCCTTGAAGATCGCCGCCACGCTCAAGGCCGCACAAACCGGCACCAACGCCTTCAGCCTCGCGGCCAATCTCGATGGCGACCTCGGTTCCGAGCTTTCCGCCGAGCTGATGCCGAAGCAGGCCACCGGCAAGATCCAGCTCGGTGTGGCCGACGCGACCGGTTCTCTCGCCGTGGCCAAGGGTTTCCAGGTCGCACTCAACACCGACCTGACGCCGAGCGAGCTCCGCGACCTTTCGCTGAATCTCTCCCGCAACTCCGAAGCTCTCGCCGCCTTGAAGCTCTCCGGTCCGTTCGACGCCGCCCAAAGCACCGGCCAGCTCGACCTCGCGCTCAGCGGCGTGGATCGTCGCCTCTTCGCCTTCGTCCGCGAATTGACCGGACTGGACCTTGGCGATTCCGCGCTGGGTCTCTCCGCCAAGATCACCTTGGCCGAGGCGGGCCAGCAGATCGGCGTCGCGGGTCGCTTGGACGGCAAGGCGCTCAGCCTGAAATCCGCCGACGGCACCGCCACACCGGCGACGGACTTGGCGTTGACCTACGACGTCACGCTGAAAGGCAATGCGCTGACGGTTCGCGAAGTCTCCCTTGCCCCCAGCGTGCTGGGCCGTCCCGGCGGACGCATCGTGGTGGAGGGCGGGTTCCAGATGAACGACAGCACCGGCTCGGTTGAAGTGCGGCTGGAAGGCTTGAACCAGGATCTGGTCAATCCGTTCCTCGGTGGCCAGTTGGCCGGGCGTGAACTGCTCTCCGTGGCGCTCGATGGCCGGACCGCCGTCCAGCTCAACCACGGCGGGGCCGTCGAGCTGAAGACCGATCTGGGCGTGTCGAACCTCGTGACCCGCGCCGCCGGTTCGGCCCAGGCCGATCCCGCGTTGCAGCTCGGCCTCCGGACCGATCTCGCCCATGCGGGCAATGTCCTCACGCTGCGCGATCTTTCCGTGCAGTTGCCGCCCTCCACGCTCGCCAGCAACCGCCTCTCCCTCGCGGGCCAGGTGGACCTCTCCCGTCCCAACGCCACCTCCGGCCAGTTGACGCTGTCGTCCGACGCGCTCGATCTCACGCCGCTCTACGACTTCCTCGCCGGTGGTCCCGCGACCACCAATGCGACGGCGGCTCCCGCGCCCGCACCGACCACCACGAACGCCGAGCCCGATGCGCTGACGTTGCCCGTGGGCGAGTTCACCTTCGCCACCCAGATCGGCCGGATGCACCTGCGGAAGATCGCCGTTTCCAACCTCGTGATGAACGCCCGCGCCACCTCCAACGCCATCGTGCTCAAGCCGGTTTCCTGGACGCTCAACGGCGCGCCCGTTTCCGCAGACGCCGACCTTGATCTCGGTGTGAAGGGCTGGCGCTACGATCTCGGCCTGAAGCTCGACCGCGTGCCGGCCCAGCCCATCGTCGATTCGTTCCTGCCCGGCTACGAAGGCCAGTTCCTCGGTTCGCTGTTGGTGGACACCCGGATCAAGGGCGCGGGCGTGACCGGGCTGAACCTCAAGAAATCGCTCGCGGGCAACATCGGCTTCAGTCTGACCAACGTGAACATCCAGGTCGTGTCGCCGAAGTGGAAACCGCTGCTCACCGTCATCGGCACCGCTCTGCGTCTGACCGAAGTGGCCCAGTCCCCGCTCAACGCCATCTACAGCGACATCCGGCTCGGCGGCGGCACCATCGACCTCAAGGGCGTGACCGTGGAGAGCGAAGCGTTCCGCGCGGACATCGTCGGCGCCGTCCAGATCGCCGACGTGTTGAACGACTCCAAGCTTCCCGAATTGCCGGTGAAGCTGCAGCTCCGACGTTCCCTGGCCAAGAAGGCGAACCTCCTGCCCGACGGCACGCCCGAAGACGCGAAATACGCGCCCATCCAGGACTTCGTGAAACTGAAGGGCACGCTCGGCGCGCCCGAGGCCGACATCGACAAGGGCGTCGTCACCCTCATGGTCCTCAAGTCCACCCCCGTTGGCGACGTGACCGGCGCGGCCGGCGGCATCCTCAAGGGCGGAGCCAACGTCGTGGGCGGCGTGCTGGGCGGCATCTTTGGCGGCGGCACCAACGCTCCCGCCGCTGGCGTGACCAATGCGCCCGCCGGCTCCACCAACGCCCCGGCCGGCACGACCAACGCCGCGCCGAAAAACCCGCTCGAAGGCCTGCTCAATCCCTTCCGCCGCTGAACCAGAGCGCCTCGCTCCAGTTCACCGTCCAACGGACCGTCATTCCCGCTTCCAGCGGCCACGTCTCCGTGGTCCGCACGAGCAATGTTCGTCCGTCCACGGACAATTCGATCCGCTGTTCCCAGCCGAGCCGCGCCACGCGCGTGACGGTTCCGTCCATCGCCAGGCCGTCCAGCAATCCGGGCCGGACCATCACGCCGGTGTCAGAACTGGCCGGGGGCAAGACCCGGATGGCTTCCGGCCGCAGATAGAGCCACCGCGTCCCGCCCAGATCATCCGGCGGAAGACTCTGCGGCATCGCCCAGCGCAATCCTTCCGCCTCGAACCAGCGGCCCTGCGCGTCCGCCTGAATGCGGCCCCGGAACCGGTTGATCCCGGCGGTGGCCATGAACTCCGCGACAAACGGCGTGGCCGGTGAGCGGTGGAGCTCTGCCGGAGTTCCGCATTGTTCCAAGCGGCCGCCGCGCATCACCGCCAGCCGGTCCGACAGTTCCATCGCCTCGTCCTGGTCGTGCGTCACATGGATCGCGGGCACCTTCAGTTCGCGCTGCAAGCGATGGATCTCGCGCCGCAACCCGCGCCGCAGTTCCGGATCGAGCTGCGACAGCGGTTCGTCCAGCAGCAACAGCCTCGGTCGGCTAACAAGCACCCGCCCGAGCGCCACGCGCTGTTGTTCCCCGCCGGAAAGCTGCGCGGGCCGACGCTCCAACAACGAAACCAATCCCAGCCGTTCAGCGGCTTCACTGATCCGTTGCTTCGCCTCGGTGCTTGGAACCTTCCGAAGTCGAAGGCCGATCCCGAGATTCTCCGCCACCGTCAATTGCGGCAGCAGCGCCGGGTTCTGCGCGATCAGCGCCACCTCGCGCCGCTCCGGCGGCAAGACGTCGAAGCGGCCTTCGCCGAACCGGATCTCCCCGCTCGACGCCGCTTCCAGTCCTGCGAGCAGCCGGAGCAACGTGCTCTTGCCGCTGCCGCTCGGGCCGCAGACGACGAGGAATTCGCCCGCCGCCACGTCGAGCGACACGCCGTCCAAAGCCGCGACGTCGCCGAAACGTTTGCCGAGCTGGATGATTCGCAGGGTGGACACGTGCTCTCGAACCGAAGCCTACGCGTGGCGCAGCACGATTTTCCCAAACTGGCCACCGCGCGCCATCAGCGCGAAGGCGTCGGCCGCCTGGACCAGCGGAAAAACGTCGCTGATCACCGGCTGGATCGCGTGGCGCTCGACCGTCGTGGCCATGCCGTTGAAGTCGTCGGGCGAACCCATCGTGGTGCCCAGCAGGCTGAGCTGTTTCCAAAAGACCTTCCGCGTCACCAGCTCCGGCACCGGCCCGGCCGTGGCCCCGAAGAAGACGATCCTTCCGCCCGGTTTCGCCAGGTCGATCAGGTGGTTGAAGCCCGCGCCCGACGCGCTGTCCACGATCACGTCGAAGCCGCCGGTGTCCTTGAGCAAGGTCTCGGCCCAACCGGTTTCCTTGTAGTTCGCGCCACCCTTCGCGCCCAGCGTCCGCGCCTTGGCCAGCTTGTCGGCGGAGCTGGAAGTGACCCACGCCTCGGCTCCGGCCGCCGTGGCGAACTGGAGCGCGAAGAGCGCCGTGCCCGCGCCGATGCCGGTCACGAGCACGCGTTCGCCCACACGGAGCTGCGCGCGGCTGAAGAGCGCGCGCCACGCGGTCAACGCCGCCAAGGGCAGCGCCGCCGCCGCTTCCCACGAAAGGGCCGCCGGCTTGGGCGCAAGCTGCACGATTGGCACATGGATCTTCTCCGCCATCGTGCCGTTCTTCGGCAGTCCGAGGATGGTGAACCGGTCGCCGAACGCGCGCGGTGACGTGCCCCAGTCGAAGCTCGGGTTGATCACCACTTCGCGGTTGAGCCACGCGGCATCGACGCCTTCGCCCACCGCTGTGACCACGCCGGCGCCGTCGGAACCGGGCACGATCGGATACTGGATGCCCGCATACAGGCCCTGCTGGATCCAGACGTCGCGATGGTTCAAGGCCGAGGCGCGCAGCGTGACGACGGCTTCGCCAGGAGCGGCAACGGGATCGGGGAGGGATTGAAGGATCGGCGGCTGGTCTTTCCCGGTCAGGACGATGGCGTTCATGCCGGGAAGGAAAGGCGGCGGGGGAAGCGGAGGCAAGCTTCGCGAACCATTCCTGCTCTTCGTCCTCCTCCTCTTCGTCTGTTGCAGCGGCTCACTCGACGGGACGATGAGGAGGAAGAGGAAGACGAGGAGTAAGATGAAGATTGGGAATGAGAGAAGCGGGACGACGAAGACTCAAAACTCCAGATACTTCCTCAGCACTCCCGTAAGCTCGTCGGTGCGCACGGGTTTGGCGATGTAGTCGTCCATTCCGGCTTCGAGGCACTTCTCGCGGTCGCCCTGGATGGCGTTGGCGGTCATGGCCACGATCTTAGTGCCGGCCTTGGGGCCGTCGATCCGGCGCAGGTGCCGCGTGGCTTCGTAGCCGTCCATCTCGGGCATCTGGCAGTCCATCAGCACAAGGTCGTAGGGAATGCGCTCCAAGGCCTCCAGCGCTTCCTTGCCGTTGGCCACCACGTCGGGGCGGAAGCCCAGCTTGCGCAGCATGAGCGCGGCGACGCGCTGGTTGGTGGGATTGTCCTCGGCGATGAGGATGCGGCCCCGGCGGGAAAGCGTGGTGGTCGAGGACCCGCTCGCCTCCGTGGCCACCGGCTTGCGCGGCGCCATCGGGGAATCGTGGACCAGCTTGGCCAGCGACTCGAAGAGATGCAGTTCGCGCACCGGCTTGAAGAGGCAGAGATCGAAGCCCGCCTGGCGCGATTCCTCGGTGTGGGCGCGCGGACCCACGCAGGTGAGCAGCGCGAGCCTCGGCCGGGACAACCGGGGATTGTGTTTGATCCTGCGCCCGAGTTCGAGCCCGTCCATCTCCGGCATCAGGAGGTCGCTGATCACGATGTCGTAGGGAGCCCCTTCGGCGACGGCGCGCTCCAGTTCCTCCAGGGCGGCCGCCCCGCCGGAGACGGCGTCCACCGGATGCGCGCCCCAACGCCGCAGCAGGTCGCCCAGCAGGCGGAGGCTGGTCGGGTTGTCGTCCACCACGAGGATGCGCCGGCCGCGCAGCGCGCCGGGTTCCGACGGGGCCGGCCGCACGCAGCGGTGCTGCACCGGCAGCTTCATGGTGAAGGTGAAGACGGAGCCGCGCCCGGGCTCGCTCTGCACCGAGACGGTTCCCTGCATCTGCTCGACCAGCTTGCGCGTGATGGCCAGTCCGAGCCCCGTTCCGCCGAAGCGGCGCGTGGTCGAATCGTCGGCCTGCTCGAAGGCGTTGAACAGACGCGCCTGCGCATCCGGCGAAATGCCGAGCCCGGTGTCGCGCACGGAAACTTCCAGCGCGGCGGTTCCGCCGACGACCTCCGTTTGCCGCGCCTCGATGAAGACCTCGCCCTTCGCGGTGAACTTGATGGCGTTGCCGACGAGGTTCAGCAGCACCTGGCGGATGCGGCCGGGATCGCCGACGAAGCCGGACTGGATGCCGGGATCGACGCGGCAGCCGAGCTCCACCTCCTTGGCCTGGGCGGATTCGGCCACCAGATCGAGCGTGCTCTCCATCACGTCGTGCAGGTCGAAGTCGAGCTGCTCGAAGACCATCTTGCCGGCCTCGATCTTCGAGAAGTCGAGGATGTCGTTGATGATCGTGAGCAGGGACTCGGCGCTTTCCTTGACGATGGTGGCGAACTCCCGCTGCTGCTGGCCAAGTTCCGTGTCGAGCAGGAGATTGGTCATGCCGATGACGCCGTTCATCGGGGTGCGGATCTCGTGCGACATGTTGGCGAGGAAGCGGCTCTTGGCCGCGCTGGCCTGTTCCGCCCGGAGCCGCGCCTCGTGGATCAGGCGCTCGGCCTCCTTCTCGCGGCTGATGTCCCAGAAGACGCCCTGGAGGCCGATGCACTCGCCGTCGGCGTCGCGCATCGCGGTCTTGAGCACGCGCACCCAGAGGCGATGGCCCGCGCGGTCCACCAGCTCCTCCTCGGTGTCGAGCGGCTCGCCGGTGCGCATCACGCGTAGGTCGTCCGCGCGCACCTTGCTGGCCACTTCCGGCGGCATGAAGTCGTCGTCCGTCTTGCCCAGGATCTCCTCCAGAGGCCGGCCGATGCAGCGGCAGAAACCGGAGTTGGCGAAAGTGATGCGACTGGTGCGGTCCTTCTGGAAGACGTTCACGGGAAGCGTCTCCACCAGCGAATGGAACCGCGCCTCGGACTGGCGCAACGCGGCCTCCTTCGCCTTCAGCTCGGTGATGTCCTTGGAAATGCCGAAGGTGCCGATGATCTCCCCCTTGGCGTCGCGCAGCGGCATCTTGGAGGAAAGCACCCACGTCACGCGGCCATCGGGCCAGATCTCGCGCTCCTCGATCCCGGCCAAGGGCCGCCCCGTCTCCATGATCCGCTGCTCGTCGGCGAAGGCCTTGCGCGCGTGTTCCGGGCCGAAGCAGTCGAAGTCCGTCGTGCCGATGACCTCGTCGGGCGTCTGCGCGCCCTTGCGCCGGGCGTTGTAGTCGCTCACCCGGAGGTTCCGGCCTTCGCGGTCCTTGAAATAGATGCTGTCGGTCGCGCCCCGCAGCAGGGCCCGGAGCAGCAGTTGTTCGCGCTCCAGTTCGGACTGCGCCTCCTCGCGGCGGCGGATCTCCGCGAGCATCTGCGCCGTGCGCTCCTGCAGCCGTTCGTCCAGCACCTGGCGGGCGGCGAGCAGTTCGCGGTATTGGCGGCGGTTCCGGTGGGCCGAGCGGAAGGCGAAGGCGGCGACCAGCACCAGCACGGAGAACACCACCGCGCACAACGGCGTAACCACGCCCAGGGCGGTCGGCGAACCTTCGGGGCCGGTAGCCGCCCGGGCCAGCGGGCCGGGACCAAGCAACAGCAAGCCGGTCGCCCACGCGGCCAGCGACGCTCCAGATAGGTGGATGTCGAGCGGCTCCGGCGCGGGGCCGGCTGCGGAAACCTGGTTCTTCGTGGTGTCCATCAGGGTGATTGCAGATAGGTCGGCAGGATGGATTCCCGGCTTAAGCCCCCTGTTCGGCGGGGGTTGGGTCGGGGTCCCGCTGAGGATTCAACTCCTATTCGATACAATTTATGCCACTTGCCACCGGAAACGGGCGTCCTAGAGATTCAGGGACTACTCACATGAAAAGTTGCAAACTCCTATCCCGGTTCCTGGCCGTGGCCCTCTTCCTCTGGGCTGTCGGCACGTCGCTGGCCGCCGATCCGCTCCGCGTCTTCATCCGCGGCGGCGTGAAAACCCACGGGCCGAACCAGCACGACCATCCCCGCTTCCTCGGCGACTGGTCCAAGCTCCTCAACGAGCGCGGCCTGAAGGCCGGCGGGAGCATGAAGTTCCCCACCGCCGACGAGCTGGGCGCGACCGACGTCCTGGTGATCTACGCCGCCGACGGCATGAACATCCAGGGCCAGGACCGCACCAACCTGGAGACCTTCCTCAAGCGCGGCGGCGGCCTCGTGGTCATCCATGACGGCGTCGTCTCCGCCGACCAGCACGCCTGGGCCAAGTCCATCATCGGCGGCGCCTGGGTCTGGAAACAGTTCGCCGGCGACAAGAAACCCACCGAATGGGTCGAGGGTCTGGTCGGCCTCTACTTCGTCGATCAGGAACACCCCATCACCCGGGGCGTCTCCAACTTCGACTGGAAGGACGAGGTCTATAACGTGATGGACATGGCGGACGACGCCCGTGTCCTCGCCACCAGCTTCACCGACGTCTTCAACATCTGGCCGCAGCTCTGGACCTACGAGAAGACCCTCGGCGGCGGCTCGGCCCCCTATCGCGCGTTCGTCAGCCTGCCGGGCCACGAATACGACGTCTTCAACACCCCCCACTACCGCGCCATCCTGCTGCGCGGCATCGCCTGGGCGGGCAAGCGCGCCAACCCCGACGAGTTCTGCACCAAGGAAGAGCTGGCCTCGCTCCGGTATCCTGAAGGCGGCCCCGTGCCCGCCAAGAAGGCCGTCACCCAGCTCAATCTCCATCCCGAGTTCAACGTCACCCTCGCCGCCGACGAAAACGCCGCCGAGAAGATCATGTCCCTCGACTGGGACGCCCAGGGACGCCTCTGGGTCGTCGAAACCCCCGAGTATCCCGGCGGTCGCGACATCAACAAGAACGACGCCCCGACCCGCCCCTATTGGAAGCTCGATCCCTCCAAGTATCCCGTTGGCGGCAAGGAACCGCGCCAGCCTAAGGACAAGGTCTCCATCCTTGAGGATCTCGACGGCGACGGCTTCGTGGACAAGAAGACGGTCTGGGCCGAGGGCCTGGAGCTGCCCACCTCGCTCGTCTTCTGGAAGGACGGCGTGATCGTCGCCCAGGCACCGGACATCTTCTGGATTCGCGACACGAACGGCGACGGCAAGGCCGACAAGACCGAGATCCTCTACACCGGCTTCGGCACCTTCGACACGCACGCCGTGATCAACAACCTCGTCTGGGGTCCGGACGGCTTCGTTTACGGCACCATCGGCTACACCCGGGGCAAGGACGTCCGCTCGCCGCTGACCGGCAAGAAATTTGGCGACATCGCCGCCGGCGTCTATCGCTTCCGCCCCGACGGTTCCCTGCTCGAACAGGTCGCCGCCCTCGGCTGCAACACTTGGGGCGTCGATGTCGCGCCGGACGGCGAAGTGTTCTTCAGCACCGCGACCTGCGGCGAGCCGATCAACCACGTCATCCTGCCCGAGACCTACTTGGCCAAGGGCAGCGTCGGCGGGATCAAGGCCTACAAGAACATCATCGAGGAAAATAAAATCTTCCCGCCCATCAAACACACCCGCACGCCCTACGTGCAGATCGACTGGGTCGGTGCCTGGACCGCCGCCGCCGGAGCCACCATCTACGACGGTGGTGCGTGGCCGGCCAAGTGGGCTCCGGACAACCGCTACTCGTTCTTCATGAGCGAGGCCACGATGCACCTCTTCCACCACGAGTTCCTCGACCCCAACGGCGTCACCTACCAGGGCCGCAAGGAGGACAGCCGCAAGCAGGCCCACTTCCTCACCGCCACGGACTACTGGTTCCGTCCCATCCACAGCCGCGTCGGCCCCGACGGCGCGCTCTACGTGGTGGACTTCTACAACCAGATCGCCGTCCACAACGACACCCGCGGCCCCAACCACGGCGCGCGCAACGCCGCCACCCGGCCCGACCGCGACCACCACTTCACCCGCCTCTACCGCGTGCAGCACAAGGAAGCCACCAAGCTCCCCGCCTACACGCTCGACAAGTCCAAGCCCGCCGAACTGGTCAAGATGCTCGAACACCCCAACGGCTGGGTCCGCGACACCGCCAACCGTTTGCTGAACGAAACCCAGCCCGCGTCCGCCGCTCCGGCGCTCGCCAGCTTGGCCAAGTCCGGCTCCAGCCGCTACGGCCGCCTCCAGGCGCTCTACGCCTTGAACAACCTCGGCAAGCTCGACGCCGCCACGGTCGAAACCGGCCTCAAGGACAGCGACGCCGCCGTCCGCAAAACCGCCGCCCGCCTCGGTGGCGAGATCGGCAACGCTTCTTCCGCCAAGTCGCTGGAAGCCCTGCTGAAGGATGAAAACCAGCGCGTCCGCATCAACGCCCTGA
Organism: uncultured Verrucomicrobiales bacterium; assembly: GCA_946480965.1. The sequence goes on from CAMLMI010000040.1 coordinate 13,704, forward strand.
TCGCGCTCGGCAACCTCCCGGCTTCCCGCGAGATCGCCGATGCCATCGTCGCCGCTTGGCCCACGTTGAAGGACCCCTACCTCGAATCCGCCGCCATCGGTGCCGCTTCGAAGAACCCGCTGGTCTATGTCGAAGCCGCCCTCGCCGCGAAGCAGCCCGAGACCGTCTCCGGCCTCGTCCCGCACCTCGCCAAGCTCGTGGCCAACCAGGATGCCGCCGCTGGCGCGCAGTTCGTCCAGCTCGTCGCTTCCCGTCCGGCCGAAGCCGGTGAATTGAAGCGCCAGGCCATCGAAGGATTCTCCGCCGCGCTCGGCTCCGGCAAGGTGCCCGTTTGGTCCCCTGCCCTAGCCGACGCCTTGAAGTCGCTGCTCGCCGATGAACGGACCGCCGGTGCCGTTCTCCCGCTCGTCGCCCGTTGGGACACCAAGAGCGAGTTGACCGCCGCCGTGAAGCCCGCCGTGGCCAAGGCCGAAGCCCAGCTCGCCAACACCTCGTTGCCCGACGCCGTCCGTGGCCAGGTCGCCGCCAACCTCATCGGCGTCTGGAAGATGGACGCCTCGATCATTCCCGCCGTCACCGCCATCCTCGGCGGCGACGCCAGCCCCGCGTTGAAGCGCCGCATCGTCGAGGTGCTCGGCTCCGAGCCCGAGGCCGCCACCAGCCTCGTCGGCGTGCTCTCCAAGCTCCCCGGCGAATTGGTCGAGCCCGCCTTCGGCCAGATCGTGAAGCGCGCCGACTCCGTCAACGCCCTGTTGACCGCGCTGGCCGACAAGAAGATCGAGCTGACCACGCTCGGACCCGCCCGCCAGCACCGCCTGCGCACCCATCCGGACGCGGCCATCGCCAAGCGCGCGAACGAGGTCATCGAAACCCTCAAGGGCCCCGAGACCCAGCAGAAGGACGCCCTCATCGCCCAGCTCGCCCCCGTGGCCGTCACCACCGGCAACGCGGCGAACGGAAAGACGCTCTACACCGCGAACTGCGCCGGTTGCCATGTCTTCAAGGGCGAAGGAAGCAACCTCGCTCCCGACCTCACCGGCATGGGTTCCCACGGCCCGCACGACCTGCTGGTCCACATCATCGACCCGAATCGCCTCGTGGAACCGAACTTCGTCTCCGTCGCCGTCGAAACCAAGGATGGCGAAGTCTATGACGGCATCGTGGAACGCGAGAACCGCAACGAGCTGGTGCTCCGCAACGCCTCCGGCACCGTCACCGTCCGCAAGGACACCATCGCCAGCCGCGAAAGCTCCGGCCGCTCGCTCATGCCCGAGGGCTTCGAGCAGCTCGGGGCCGAGGGTCTGCGCGACCTCCTCACCTACCTCTGCGCGGACGAGAACAAGTTCCGCGTGATCGACCTCAGCAAGGCCTTCACCGCGAACGCCTCCCAGGGCCTCTTCCACAATCCCGAGGACAAGGGCGAGTCGCTGAACTTCCGCAAATACGGCCTGCTCACCGTGGACGGCGTGCCGTTCGACGTCGTCAGCCCGCTCAAGGCCGTGGCCAACGTGGTCATGCTCAAGGGCGGCCCCGACGACTCCATCCCCCGCAAGAGCATGCCCCAGCAGGTCGAGGTCAAGGTCGGCCTCGCCGCCAGCCGCCTGCACTTCCTCGGCAACAGTGGTCCGTGGGCCTACCCCTACGCCAACGACAAGACGTTGAAGGCGTTCCAGGCCACCCTGCACTTCGCCGACGGCAAGACCCAGGAGATCGTCCTGCGCAACGGCGTGGAAGTAGCCGACTACCTCGGCGAAAACGACGTGCCCGGCTCCAAGCGCCACCCCGACCTCACCGAGCGCAACAAGCAGGTGCGCACCCTCGCCCGCCGCGTGACGAACACCAACGTCATCGAGAAGATCACCATGAAGAGCTTCGACAACATCGTTTCCCCGATGCTCTTCGCCATCACCGCCGAGTTGCCCGGCCACGGCGAGGCCAAGGACGAGCCCCCCGTGGCCAGCGCCGAAACCCCGCTGCCGCCCGCCGCGAAGTTCCAGTGGGCCGCCACCGGCATCAAGACGTTCATCTGGGGCGGCGGTTCGTCCCATGACTTCGGCCGCTGGTTCAACCTCGCCGACAAGAAGACGCTCGAAGAAGACGGCTTCGCCACCGTGAACTACACCGAGAAGCAGGACGTCGCCGCCGCCAACCTCGACGACGCCGAGGTCCTCGTCTTCAACACCAACATCGCCATCGACAAGCCGGAACTGCGCAAGCAGCTCCTGGACTTCGCCAAGGCCGGCAAGGGCATCGTCTTCGTCCACGCCGGCGTCTGGGCCAACAACCGCAACTGGCCGGAGATCCACACCGACCTCATCGCCGGCATGACCCGCGGCCACGACCGCTTCGGCGAGTTCGAGGTCACCGTCTCGAACACCGAACATCCGGTGACGAAGGGCGTGCCCGCCAAGTTCAAGATCACCGACGAGCTCTACTACCAGGTCATGGACACCAGCGTGACCCAGGCCGAGGTGCTCGCCAGCGCCACCAGCCCGCAGAACGGGAAGACCTACCCCCAGGTCTGGATCGTGAAACATCCGCAGGCCCGCATCGTCGCCATCACCCTGGGCCACGACGGCCTGGCCCATGACCACCCCGCCTACAAGACCCTCCTCCGCAACGCGGTGAAGTGGACGGCCAAGAAGGACTGATCCGCCGCTGAAAATCACCAGGCCCCGGAGGCAACTCCGGGGCTTTTTTCTTTGCCCCCGTAGCGGCGGACGGAAGTTCGCCGCCATTCAAAGGAGTGCCGACCGTCCCGTCGGCGTGGCCATCCGGCATCGGGTATCCGGCATCCGTTTCCCCCTCCGCACAATTCCCCGTTCGGTTTCGCCTCCCGGCGGGAACTCCCTTACGAAACTGTTTATGGACGATCACGAACTGCTGCGGGCGTTTGCGCGGAACCGGTCGGAGAAGGCCTTCCGCCAATTGGTGGAACGGCACCTCCGCCTCGTCTATGCCGCCGCCCACCGGATCGTCCGCGACCCGCATCTCGCCGAGGAAGTGGCGCAGAACGTCTTCACCCTGCTGGCCCAAAAGGCCGGGGAGATCGTTCCGCCGCAGGTCGTGGCCGGGTGGCTCTACAACTCCACGCGCCACCTGGCCATGCACTGCGTCCGCGGCGAACAGCGCCGCCGCGAACGCGAACAAGCCGCCGTCGCCATGCAAGCCCTCACCGACTCCGACGGCGACGCCCGCTTCGTCGCCGAACACCTGGAAGAAGCCCTCGCCGAACTAGACCCCGCCGACCGCGACGCGCTCGTCCTCCGCTATCTGGAGGACCGCAGCCTGCGCGACGTGGGCCAGGAACTCGGCGTGGGCGAAGATGCCGCCCGGATGCGCGTGAACCGGGCGATGGAGCGCATCCGCGCCGTCTTCCAGCGCCGGGGAGCCACCGTGACCGCCGTCGGGTTCGCCGCCGCTGTCACTTCCGTTTCGGCCGCCCCTCCAGCCGGGCTGGCCGTGTCCGTCACCTCGGCCGTGCTGGCGGCCACCGCTTCCACCGCCGTTACCCAAGGAGTCCTCATGCACTGGTTCAGCACCCAAACCGCCGTCGTCGCCACCACCGTCGCCGTCCTGACCGGCACCGGCACCTACCTCATCCAGAGCCGCGAATCCGCCCGCCTCCGGCAATCGGTCGCAGGTCTGGTGCAGCAGCAAGAGACCGCCCAATCCGACATCGAAGCCGCTCAAACAAAGATCGCTTCTTTGACCGAGACGATCCGCTTGATGGGAGAGACGCAGGACGAAATGAACGCTCTCCGGGCGGAGAATCTCCGCCTGAAACAAGCGCCGAGCGAAAACGCCCAGCTTCTTGCCCAGTTGGAGGAAGCCAAGCGGACAATCCAAGAGATGGCCGACAGCGCCGCCCAACGCGAAGCCGAAGAAATTTCCCATGCGACCCGTGCCGAACGGGTCAACCTGCTCAAGCAGGTTGGGACCAGCGCGAGGCTGTTCCGCAATGAGCACAATCGGTATCCAAAAAACTTCTTCGAGATGCAGAACGAGATCGGCATCCCCGACCGATTCTCAAAAACCACCGAGATGATGCCGAACGCGCTGACCCTTCCCGACGATCAACCTGATTTGATCGTGTGCAGGGAAATACAGCCTCGCCAGCTACCGGACGGCAGCTGGGAACGCGCCTACGGTTTCGTGGACGGCAGCGTGCAAACGATCAAACAGGACTCCCCCGACTTCTCCGCCTTCGAGGCCAAACACAGCCCGCCTCGCTAGGCTCCAGCCGCCCCAGTTCGCGCCGCCCCGGAGCCCATGCTCCGGGGCGTTCTGCTTGGGCAACGACTTGCAGGCTGCAAACCGGGCGCGCCCTCCCTCCGACACTCTGCACGCGGTCCTTGGCCACAAGTCCCGATCCAGCCCCGTTTTCGCCGCGGTTCCCGCTCTTTTCGCCCGATTTCACCGCTGGCACGTGCCCGGCTGATCAGGAAGCGTCCGGAGAAGCGTGGAACCGAGGCGCGGTTCACACCCCGAACCCCGCGAGCATGGCGAGCTTCGCCGTCCGCTTCTCCGGACCCGTGCAACCTTCAACCCGAACTGAGCCATGACCGCCTGCGCCACCTGTGGAAACACCTACGACAAACCGATCGAGGTGAAGCTCGACGGCAAGAGCTTCGCCTTCGATTCGTTCGAGTGCGCCATCCACCTGCTGGCCCCGGTCTGCCCACACTGCCACTGCCGGATCATCGGCCACGGCGTGCAGGTGGGCGACAAGGTGTATTGCTGCGCCCATTGCGCGCGCCTGAGCGGCTCGCCCGCGATCAACGACCGAACCTGAAAGGCCCCCGTCCCATGAAGAAGACCGTCCCTCCGCAGCCCCATCGGATCACCGTCGCCACCTTTGACCGGCTCGAAGCCGCCCAGTCCTTTCGCCACCATCTCGCGGAACGGATCATCCCGTCGGCCCTGTTGGACGAACGGAACGCGCAGCGTTTCTGGTTCCTCGCGCCGCGACGCTCGGGCGTGCATGTGCAGGTGGAACCGGAATTGGCCAGATCGGCCCGGACGCACCTGGCGCTCTGGGAGCAAGGCGTCCCGGCCAGCGAACGCCCGATCCGTTGTCCGCACTGCGATTCCTCCCGGGTCGAGTTTCCGCAACTGGGCCGGAACTTCATCCTGCCCACGCTGATGGGCCACTTGGCCGTGGCGCTCGGCCTGCAGAAACGCCGCCACTACTGCCAGGACTGCCATGAGACCTGGCCGGAAACCGAGGAGACTCCGGCCGTGTTGTCGGGAGAACCCCGGCCGGGATCGACCTGAAGTCCCGCCGGTTTGCGCCAAGGGCGCTGTTGCCACCGTCGATGGCACGTCCCCTTCCCGCAGCGCCGATTGCCGGAGTCTGCGCGTCCCTGTGGAACGGCCGTAGTTGTCCCCACCGCGCTTTCCGCTACGCTGCGCGCCGACATGTCCGCCCGCAGTTTCTCGACCGACTCGCCGTTCGCCGCCCGTTCCCGCTCCGCCTGGGAGATCGTGCGGCGCGTCGCCCGCTATCTCCGGCCCTACAAGCTCTACGCCCTTGGCACCATCGCCTGCGCCGTGGTTTCGCTGGCCGCGTCGTTCGCCTTTCCCCTGCTCACCCAGCACGTGATCAACGACGTGATCGGCGAGCAACGCGCCGACCTGCTGCTCCCGGCCATCCTCGGCGTGATCGGGGCGTTCTTCGCGCGCGACGTGTTCAACGCGATCCGCATCCAGCTCAACAACCACTTCGAGCAGCACGTCATCTTCGACATGCGCCGCGACCTCTACGGCCGCCTCCAGCGCCTGCCCGCGGGCTACTTCGACAACCACGCCTCGGGCGACCTGATGACGCGCGTGCTGGAGGACGTAAACGCCGTGGAGCGCCTGCTGATCGACGGCACGGAGCAGGGCACCGTGGCCGTGCTGAGCATCGTCGGCGTCACTGGCATCCTGCTCTGGCAAAACCCCGTCTTGGCCGGAGTGGCCATGATCCCCATCCCGCTGCTCATCGCGGGCGCGCTCTGGTATACGCTCACGGCCCACCGCCGTTACCGCGTCCAGCGCCAGGCCTCTTCCGCGATGAACGCCCTGCTGATGGACAACCTCCAGGGCGTCCGCGCGATCAAGTCCTTCGGCCGCGAAGCCCACGAGGACCGGCGCTTCGCCGACAAGGCGGAGGGTCTGCGCCAAGGCACGCTCGTGGTGATGAAGGCGTGGTCGATCTATTCGCCCGCGATGGCCTTCTGCACCGCGCTCGGCTCCGCGCTGGTGCTCTGGGTGGGCGGACGGCAGGTGATCGAGGGGACGATGAAGCTCGGCGATCTTGTCGGGTTCCTCTTTTTCCTCGCGCTCTTCTACGAACCGATCGGGCGCCTGCACGGATTGAACCAGATGCTCCAATCCGCCCGCGCCGCCGGCGAACGCGTCTTCGACATCCTCGACGCGCC
>CAMLMI010000041.1 GCA_946480965.1 uncultured Verrucomicrobiales bacterium
CCGGGCAATCTCCCGCCAAGCCGCCGGAGGCCGGGGCAGCGACGGGTTTGAGGGCCGGGGCGACTCCCAGATGTTCCGCAGCCGCCGATGCTTCTCCTTGGGCACCCCGGTTCCCTCCAGAGGCGAACCGGCAAGCGTTGCCCAGAGCCCCAAAGGGCTGCGGTTTCCCGCAGCGCAGGCTCGCTGGTTCAGTTGAACTTGTTCTTCCGATACGCGCCCATGGCGGGGGCGTCGGGGTTCACTTCGGAAGCGAAGTAACGGATGGCAATTGGATCAACTCCCGGAAACACGACTTTGCGTCTGAGCTGCCAAACGTTGATTTTCAATTCGCTCCAACTCGATCCGAACCGGCTCGTAAACCCGTATTTCTGGGTTCTCCGCCTCAATGGAAACGATAAGTGCGAACCGGGCTGATGCAGAAGGGTCTGCTGCGTTCCAACCCCGGTGGCCGCGAACCGCAATGGAGAATGATTCCGGCAGGTCAAATCCAGAAATCACGGCCCAATCCTTCTGAAGCGTTCCTTGTCGGCGAATTTTGCGGGACCGTCCTGTATCTTCCTTGTCGGAAAGCATCCAAGGAATGCTTCCCGGTTCCGCGCTGATGGCTGGCTTGGAGACATCCTTCCACATGCGATGTAAGAAAAGGTCAACCGGCTCGCGGAGTCGCGATGACATCCAATCAAGCCAGACTGCTTGGTAGCCTTTGAGCGAGGAACGAGTGCGCCTGGGTTCTGTTGCGTAAGAGAGCGTGACATCAATTCGCAGTCGCTTCTCCGCGCCTGGAGTTCGCAACGACTCAGGAATCGGCACTTCAAATACCGCTGCTTCACCCGCGCGGAGCCAGAGTGCTTCAGAGGTGATGAGCGTCACGCGGCTTTCACTATTGATCAAAGCGCGGTTCCAGTCAGGGCGTCCGTATCCAATCCAACGGAATGCCCGGACGCGTTCCTCAAGTGGCAGCACGCCGGCCCATTCCGGCCAGCGAGCGGCGTTTGCTATCAACGCGCGGTAGAGCAACGTGGACTGATCCGGAAGCAACCGCTGCAACTCGGCAGCTAGGGCGGCAACTTTCGGAGCCGCGAAAGATGTTCCAACAGCATCACGGCCAACTTCAGGGCCGCCGTGAAGTGTGCTGCGAACTAGGTGCGGCGACGTTGCTTCCTTTTCGACCTTGGTCGTCGGCAGGCCATTTCTAGGGATGCAGCAGTCTCCGCCGAATTCGACAACGTCGGGTTTTACCGTGTCCCAGATGCCCAAGCCAGTCCGGGAAAAGCACGACGGGTGCTCGGCTTGGGCAACGGACTTCCAAAAGCCGTCGTCGTAAGTGGCCGCAGCCACGGATCCGACCGTCAAAGCCTGCAAGCTTTGCGCTGGGGTCGCCACGCGCGCGCTGTCGGTGAGGAGGTAATTGGGGTGTGAAGCTCCGTCACAGAGATGGTCAAGAAAGCCCTTACCTGGCACTGGTCGCCGTGCGTCCAAATTGCCGGCAGACACAACGAACAAGGAATCATGGGTGTAGCTGAGTTCATCCATCTTGGTTGCCCAAGCCGACATCCTGTGGGTCGGACATGGTGTCGTTGCGTTGATGCTGTGAACGAAGATTCTACAATCGAAAAAGTGACCAATGATGCGCTCCAACATGGACGGCGGATAAAGTGCGTCTGGCAGCTTCTGGTCCGCTCCCAGCACACGCGCATTGCCCAACCAGCAGCGCGCCGATTCCTCGCCACCGGTCGGAACGGCTTCGGGGTAAAGCACAGCACCACCAACGCGCGTGCCATGTCCGCCGCCTGTCACCTCGTCAACGATGTCGGCCGGCAATTTGCCGGGCAGCAGACAGACAGACTTGTCTTTAGCCACCGCTGCTTTGAGCAGCCTATGTCCTTCTTGCATCCCGCTATCAATCACGCAGACCAACGGAGCGCCAACGCTCGGAGGCTGGAGGCGGAAAGTTGGTGAATCCTCGGGTTGCGTCGTTTCGGACGGATCGATTCCCTCAGTCTCGTCGGGTTCGCGCACTTCGAATATCCGGGGGTGATTGAGGATCAGATCGGTAAATCCCCGCCCGCGCATCGTTACGCGCATTGAAATGCTGTCGGGAAAACTGACCCTCGCAGCGGTGACAGCCCATTGACCATCCTCCCATTGGTTCACGATTTCACCTCCGTGCGCCGTGATGATGGATTGGATTTCATGCTCCAATTCCATGCTAAACGCATCCCATTCCTGAAACAGGCGCGTCTTGTTGGTTTCAAACCACACGGCAAGGGTCTCTGCGTGTGCCTCCTTCGTTCCCTTCCTGCTTTTTCGCGGCTTGTCACCAAGGTCGGCCAGAATGCCGCGTGTTTGAAATGACACGTCCAGCAACAATTCCTCATCAGGAGGAAATGGCCACGCCTGCCGAAGACGGGGTGAAAGAATCGCTTCCAACCGTCGCGGGTCTTCCGGGTCATCAAGGATTTCGACCATTCCTGCCACGGTCGCTGAACCTCTCGCTTCCGTGGCGAAGCCCTCGACAATTTGCAATAGCTCCGAGCCATCTATCGCAGTGGCTGAGACCAGCACATAGCGATGTCCGCCTGACTGATCCAGCAGCTCCTCCACAGCCACAATCTCGACCTGATAATGGGCCACTAATTCATCAAGATTGAAGCCGTCTGCCACCTCGATGACGAATGGAATCCCGCTCTTGATTACTGGCAATCCTTGCGCCTGCCTTTCGTCGTTTCGGCGATGCCAGTTCGCAGCCAATTGATGCAACGACTGCTTCAGCCGTGCGCTGTGAGTGACTCGATTCAGTCGGTTTGCCTTAACCCGCGCGTCCTGAGGGAAACCTGGTGGAAACTTCGCCGGACCAATGTCCCGGTGAATTAGATGAAGATGAGGAAACTGCTCCCGTGGTGAAGACTCATCGGGCATGGTCGGTGATCGGGAGACGGTTCAACTCTTCCATCGCAATCACGATGTCTTCACTGGCGACACTTTGACGTCCTTCCAAGATTGCTCGCTTGGCAGAGTTCTCCGCTACGCGAACAACTTCTGAACAAGAATGCCCATCCAACGCGCGAGCCAGAGATTCCCAAGCAATCCCTTTCTCCTTTTCCATCGCTGAGAGCGACATTTCCAGAAGGCAGGCGATTTCCTCCTGCGATGGTAAAGGAATCTGAATGACTTCGTCGAACCGTCGGAACAACGCGCGGTCTAGGTTTTCGGTCAAGTTGGTCGCAGCGATGACCAGCCCCTCCCCGTCATAATCTTCCAAAAGCTGGAGCAACGTGTTGACGATACGGGGCACTTCTCCGACATCGTTCCGAAAAGCTCTTGAACTCGCGATAGTGTCACACTCATCCAGAAACAATGCACAGGGCGTCCGCCTCGCATCTTCAAACACGCGATGAAGGTTCGCAGCCGTCTCTCCAAAATAGGAAGACAGTAGAGTTTCAAAACGGACCCGACGGAGCGAAAGGCCAGTATTCCAAGCGAGTCTTTCAGCACCGAGGTTCTTTCCGCACCCAGGGGGACCATGCAGAAGAATACGTCGACGAGGACGGAAGCCGTGTTTCTTCAGCCGAATACTTGCCGCGAACTCTTTCTCAATTCTCAAGAACCTCGACTCGACCTCCGCCGGCAAGACCATGTGGTGCCGCAGACGATCACGTGGGAGGTCTTGAACAAGGGGTGCATTGCTTCGTCCCGCTGGAACAGTGTTGGGGAGAGTCGTCAGCGACGATGAAACTTTTGGAGCCTTTTCCAGCAGCCCGGAGAGCTCGGCTGCTAGTTTGCCGTGCCCCTTTCGTTGTTCATCTTCAACAATTCGAGCGCAGACAAGCCGAGCCTCCTGCTGCTGCGATTTTGCCACAGCAGTAAACAATCGCCTCAATAGACTCGCGTTCATCCAGCTTAAACTTTCCGCATGTATCTGGCCTAAGCCAGTCCGACTAGTCGAACTTGTTCTTCCGATACGCGCCCATGGCGGGGGCATCGGGGTTCACTTCGGGGCCGAAGTAGCGGAGGGTGACGAGGGGCTCGGTCTCGCTGGTGTTCTCGAAGGTCACGCCATTCTTCGCGCCGTCCTCGGTGCAGAAGTATTCGTCCTCGGTGAGTTCGTTGAACCGGATCAGCTTGGGGCTGTTCAGCGGCAGGCCGTTGATCTTGCCCTGGCCCTGCACGCAGATCAGGCCGTAGGCGCCCTTGTCCTTGATGGTGCACTTGGCGCCGGGTTCCACGGTCAGTTCCTTGGCGGTGAAGTATTGGACCTTGTCCACCTTGCCGTAAACGATCCAGCGATCCACGAAGCCTTCGCTGCGGGTGTCGGCCACGGGCACGGGTTCGAGGTAGTGGTTGTCCTTGAAGTTCGGATCCACGTTCTTGTCCCAGTCGAGCTGGTCCACGATGAAGTCGATGTCCTTGTGCTTGGACTTAGGCATGTCCTTCACAAGGAGCGACCAGGGAACCTCACGGCCTTCGACCAGGTTCTGATACATGCCGAAGACGTCGGAGCCCCATTGCGGCTCGTAGGTGCAGAGGGAGCCGGGCGCGTGGAGGATGCAGGGATCGATGAGCCAGCCGGTGCCGACCTTCAGGCGGTAGGCCTTGGAGAGGTCGAGGATGCCGTTGTCGCCCTTGTTCCAGTTCTCGATGCACTTGCGGACCTGCGCCTTGGTGGTGCCGGGCTCGAAGCCCATGAACGTGTAGGGGAAGTTGTTGCCGACGTTGTTGTGCTGGGGCGGGAAGTAGTAGCTCTCGGGCTTGCCTTCCTGGCCGACGAGCTTGGCCTGCTCCATCGACTGGTGCATGTGGTGGGGAATGGGCCCCATGTTGTCGAAGAACTTCGAGTAAACCGGCCACTTGCCATACTTCTTCCAGATCGCCTGGCCGACGAGCGTCGCGCCGGTGTCCTCGACGGCCTGGGCGAGGGTGAAGCGCTCATTGCCCACGACGCAGTAGTTCAGGCCCTCGTCCCAGGCGCGGCCTTCGTTGGCCGTGGGCGTGGTGGAGGCGAACCAGCGTTCGTCGATGCCGCCGCGGTTCAGGCCGTAGGCGTAGGTGTCGTCGGGATGGAGCTTGATGCGCAGGCCGGGCTGGAGGAACGAGCGCGGCACCCAAGCGGGGGCGAGACGGAGCAATCCGCCGGTGCGGGAAAGTTCGGCGCCGACCTTGGCGGCGGTGTTCTTTTTGACGGTCTTGAGCTGTTGGACGGTGTTCATTGCGGGCGGAATGGCGTGATGTGTGTTGGTGAAAAGCGGACGCGAGCCTAGGCAAAGCGCGGAAACGCGGGGAAGCACTTTCAGGCCCATCCCCAGAATGGGGCTACTGGAGCCAGTTCCCCTGCCGTCTCCTTCCCATCCGGGATCTGAAGGAACAGTGTCCATCGCATGGGAAGGAGCATCGGCTTTCAACGGATCGTCGGGATGGGGATCGTTCTCCTCGCGATAGGTCTCTGCGGGTGCGTGGTGGTTCCGACGCGATCGAAGACGACCTCGCGCCATGCGTATTCGGCGGAGGCGTTGAAGTTTCTGGATCTGCCCGATGCTCGGCGCCCGGAGGTGTTGGCGACGCTGGGCGAACCCGTGGCGACGCTGCCGGACCTCGGGGTCTTGATCTACACGTGGGAAAGAACCGCGCGGTTCTGGGTCATGGCTCCCACCCAAGTGAACGGTGATTTGTCGGTCGATATTGGCGCCGGCAAAGTCAGTGGCGCGTCGCAAATGTGGGTGCTCTTTGTCGCCTGCGATGCGGAAGGAAAGATCGTCGGCCACCAAGTGGCAAAGCTGAGCAGTGGAGATCCAGAGCACGAGGCCCGTGCGTGGTTCGCGGCGCTGCGGCCGAACCCGTGATGCCGGACTGGAATCTCAGCGCGGGGCGGCGGAGGGCCCTGTGCGGGCGCGGATGGTTTCCAACGCCGCTTTGGCCGCGGCCGATTCCGCGAGCTTCTTGCTGCGGCCCTGACCCCGGGCCAGTTCCACGCCCTTGTGGCTGACGGAGCATTCGAAGATGCGGTCGTGGTCGGGGCCCTCGAAGCGGATGAGGGCGTAGGAGGGCGGTTCGGCGGAGGTGGCCTGGAGCGCTTCCTGGAGTTCGCCCTTCGGATTTCCCTCGTCGGAATCGAACGTCAACCCGTCGAGGATCTCGCCGAACTGCGCGAGGAGAAAGCGGCTCGGGGCTTCGAGCCCGGCGTCGAGATACATCGCGCCCAGCACGGCCTCGAAGGCGTCGGCGAGGGCGGACTGCTTCGTGCGACCGCCGGAGCGTTCCTCGCTGGGGCTCATCGCCAGATGGGCGCCGAGACCGATCTTCCGGGCCAGCTCGGCGAGGATGCGGGAGTTGACCAGCTGGGCGCGGACCTTGGTCAGGGCGCCTTCGTCCACGGCGGGAAAGCGGCGATAGAGCTCGTGGGTCAGGGTGAGGCCGAGGACGGAATCGCCGAGGAATTCGAGGCGCTGGTTGTGGTCCTTGGAGCCCCGCTGGGAGTGGACCTTGGACGGATGGGTCATCGCCAGCCGCAGGAGCGACGGGTCCTTAAACTCATGGCCGAGCGCCGCCTGGAGATTCGCCAAATCTGACACCCGGACAATGTGGGCCAAAACCGGGAACGGGCGCAACGGGGCCGTGCGTGTGGGCCGGAGGCGCACATCCGCCGCTACCACCCCAGCACCTGGGCGAAGACCAGCGGCGCGACGATGGTGGCGTCGCTCTCGATGACGAACTTCGGCGTGTCCGCACCGAGCTTGCCCCAGGTGATCTTCTCGTTCGGGACCGCGCCGGAATAGCTGCCGTAGCTCGTGGTGGAGTCGCTGATCTGGCAGAAATAGCCCCAGAGCGGAACCTCCTCGCGGCCGAGATCCTGGTGGAGCATCGGCACCACGCAGATGGGGAAATCACCCGCGATCCCACCGCCGATCTGGAACATGCCGAGCGACGCCGTCCGGGTCGTGGCGGTGTAGAAGTCGGCCAACCACGTCATGGATTCGATGCCGGTGCGGACGGTGTGGACGTGCTTCACGTCGCCCCGGATGACGGCCGCCGCATACATGTTGCCCAGGGTGGAATCCTCCCAGCCGGGGACGACGAGCGGCAGGTTCTTCTCCGCCGCCGCCAGCATCCAGGAATCCTTGGGATCGATCTGGTAGTGCTCCGCGTATTTCCCGCTGCGCAGCACCTGGTAGAAGAACTCGTGCGGGAAGAAGCGCTGGCCCGCGCGGTCGGCGGCGGTCCAGACCTCCAGCATGGCTTTCTCCATCCGGCGCATCGCTTCGCCCTCCGGGATGCAGGTGTCGGTCACGCGGTTGAGATGGCGGTCGAGCAGCGCCTGCTCGTCGGCCGCCGACAGCTCGCGGTAGCGCGGGACGCGTTCGTAGAAGTCGTGGGCCACGAGGTTAAAGACGTCCTCCTCCAGGTTCGCGCCCGTGCAGCAGATGAGGTGGACCTTGTCCTGCCGGATCATCTCGGCGAGCGAGAGGCCGAGTTCGGCCGTGCTCATGGCGCCGGCCAGCGTGATCATCATCTTCCCGCCCGCGCCGAGATGCGCGCGGTAGCCGTCGGCGGCGTCCATCAGCGCGGCGGCGTTGAAGTGGCGGTAGTGGCGGCGGAGGAACTGCGAGACGGGGCCGGTGGACGCGGCCGATGTTGGAACGTTGCCTGTTTTCATGACTCAAACGGCCAGTCGTTGGATGTCCCGGACTGACGACGAGGGGTTCGTGAAACGCAGGCGGCAAAAACCACCTGCGGCGGCAGCTACGGATTTTGATCCGCCATTGCTGCCCCAGGTGGCTGGGGAGGGAAGTAGGGCGTGGATCGACCGTTGGCAACCCAAGTTTCCGACGAAAGCCGCTTCGTCGCTGGGCGGCTCGCATCAATGTGGTATGGTCCCCGGCGGCCGCTGCCCGTATGAACCCTCGCCGAGTGAACAAGACCATCGACGTTTCATTGGTCGAAGACGATCCCGACGTCCGCGCGAACCTCGCGAAGATGATCGACGGCTCGCCCGGCTTCCGTTGCCTCGCCGCGTATCCCGACGGCCTCGCGGCGCTCAAGGACATTCCCGGCAAGCGCCCGGACGTCGTCCTCATGGACATCAACCTCCCGGGGATGCTCGGCCCCGACTGCGTGCGCCAGCTCAAGGCCGTGGCCCCTTCGCTGCCGGTGCTGATGCTGACGATGTATGACGACAGCGAGCAGGTCTTCAAATCGCTCATGGCCGGGGCCACCGGCTACCTGCTGAAGCGCACGCCGAAGGACAAGCTGCTGGAGGCCATCCGCGAGATCACCAGCGGCGGCGCGCCGATGTCGCGGCAGATCGCGCGGCGCGTGGTGCAGTTCTTCCAGGAGATCAACGAGGCGCCGAAGGAAGTGCAGCGCGCGCCGGAGATCCGCAACCTCACCGCCCGCGAGGGCGACGTGCTCGCGGCGCTGGCCAAGGGGCATTCCTACAAGGAAATCGCCGACCTGCTCGGCATCAGCTTCGAGACCGTCCGCACCCACATGCGGAGCATCTACGAGAAGCTCCACGTCCACAGCCGGACCGAGGCGGTGCTGAAGTATCTCGGCCGCTGAACGACCTCGGCGCGGTCGATCCCGCCCGTTGACGATCAACGCGCCAACGGGCCTGCTCGGGCGCGATGATTCGCGCGGTCACCTTCGATGTCGGCGGCACCCTGATCCGGCCCTGGCCTTCCGTCGGGCACATCTACGCCATGGTGGCGGCGGAGAACGGCTTTGCGGGATTGGACCCGGACACGCTGACCCGCGCGTTTGGCGAAGCGTGGAAGAAGCTGAAGCCCCGGAGCTATTCCCGCACGGAATGGGCCGCGCTGGTGGACGCGACGTTTGTCGGCCTCGTGCCGGAGCCGCCGAGCCGGACGTTCTTTCCCGCGCTCTACGACCGCTTCAACGACGCCGCGTGCTGGCGGATCTTCGACGACGTGCTGCCCGTCCTGATGGCGCTGCGCATGGCCGGGCTGAAGCTCGTCGTGCTCTCGAACTGGGACGAACGGCTGCGGCCGCTGCTGGCGAAGCTGGAGCTGTTGCCCGCGTTCGCCGAGGCCGTGATCTCCTGCGAGGTCGGAGCGGCCAAGCCGGATCGCGGCATCTTCGAGGCGGCGAGTTCGAGGCTCGGGCTGAAGCCGGGCGAACTGCTGCACATCGGCGACAGTCCGCGCGAGGACATCGAGGGCGCTTTGGCCTGCGGTTGGAACGCGCTGCTGATCGACCGCGAGCGCGCTCCGGCTCCGGGGCGCTTGTCGTGCCTGACGCAGTTGGCCGACCACCAATGGCTGCGCGGCGCGGCTACTTCACTTGGCCCGCGAAAATGTTCGCCTCCAGCTCGGTGATCTTGCCGTCGCGATCCGTGTCGCAGCGGATGACGGCGTCGTTGAAGGTGGCGTTGGGTCCGCGCACGGTCTTGACCTTGTGGTGGAAGACGATGGGGAGGTTCACCTCGGTGCTGGATTCCTCGCGGCGTCCGTTCGGCGAACGGCTGAGCGTCTCGAAGAAGACGCGGCCGGCGGTCTCGTTCTCGAAGGAGACGGCCATGCGCGGCGGGTCCTGATAGACGGTCTCCTCGTGGTTGATGCAGCCGGTCGCCAACAGGGCGAGGGCAGGGACGAGGGCAGGGACGAGGGCCAGAGCGGAGCGGCGGGGGATCTTCATGGGATGCGTGTCGGAATGGACGCGAGCTTTCTCCAAGGCATTCACGCAGGGAAGCCGGAAGATGCCGCCGCTACTTGGCCCGCCTGGGTTTGATCGCACGGTGGGGATCGAGGCCGAGTTCGGCGCAGAGTTCGCGGACGGCCTTCTCGCGTGCGGCCAGATCGGGGGTGTTGAAGCGGAGGAAGAACGGGCGCCGCTCCATGTCGTGCCGGGACGAGATCTTGTCGTGGATGGCGTAGAGCGTCGTGGCCAAATGGTAGGCCACGGAACCGTCGCGCTCCATCAGGCCCCGGAGCAGGGCGCGCTCGACTTCGGGCGGATGGAACTCCGCCGCCTCGTCCAACGCCTGGCTCAGTCCGCCGTAGAAATCCGCCGTCTGCAGAGCTTCCACGATGGAGTCGGTCCGCTGTTGCTTCGTGAGCACTTCGGGTGCGTGGCGATGGACGGCCATGCGGACCTCGGCGCTGCGGTCGTGCAGGGAGTCTTTGAGCGCGGCCCTGGCCTTTTTCGACCCGAGGGCCGCCAGCGCCTCCACGTCGCGCCAGTCGCGGGGATGGCGGCGGATCAGGAGCTCCTCGATGGCCTTCAGCTCTTCCGGATTGGCCGTCTTCAGGATCTCCAGATCGTAGCCGATGCCGTCGTGCCACTTCTCGTAGTCGATGCACATGCTGGCCTCGAACCGGGCCACGGCGGAGTTGGGATCGGGTGGGACGCGGCTGCGAATGGCGCGTTCGGCCGGGGTGAGGTCTCCCGGGAAATAGGCGACCCTCGGCCCATCGGCGGCTTTCTCCGCCTCGATCCGGCACGACTCCGCGTAACGCGCCTGGAGCTGGGCGCGGATCGCATCCATGTCGGGTTCCGGTTCGGGCGGGCGCGGCGGCTCGAGGATGAAGTGGAAGCGCTTCGCATCGGTGAACTCGCCGGAGTAGCTGGACGAGTTGCGGTCGTAGAACACGACGCCATCGCCCGAGGCGCGGGGGCGGGTCGTGACTGGATTGGCCAGCATCACGTAGGCCCCGGCGGGCGGCGCGGGAAACGTGCTCTCGACCTCGACGATGCTGTTGCCGGCGGCGAGTTCCGCGTCGAGCAACGCGCGCAGCGCGGGCGGGAATCCTGCGAGGCGTTCTTCCCTCGTGTTGGGCAGGTTCATGCGTTCAACGGGGCTTGGGATCGGTGGGCAGGGGGGCGACGCCGGCCCATTCATGCAGGTAGTAGCTGGCCACGCGGACGACGTCCATGCGCAGGGCGATGCTGTCGTCGCGCTGGCGGGCGAGCGCCAGGATCTCGGCGAGCTGCGGGGTGAAGTCCGCGCCGAGCTTCTTGCGGAGCGCGAGGACGGCGGAGTGCCACGCGCTGAACAGCCGGGAGATGTCGGCGGCCTTCTCGTAGCCCGGATCGGCCTGGACCGGCAGGGGCACGAACTCGCGGAGACGCGCGACGATCGGAGCGGCGGCGGCGCGCACGGCGGCGACCAGCTCGTCGTCCGGCTGCGGGTGGTGCTGGACGAACCGCAGCGCATCCGTGGCCGTCTCCACATCGTCCGTGGCCATCAGCTTCGCGATTTCGGCCACGTGCCCGGGCCGGGCGACGATGCGTTCGATGGCGGCCTTCATCCGCCCTTCGTGCGCGCCGTAGCGCGTGTAGGGCAGCCAGGCCGAGACCGAGGAGTGGGTGTCGATGGCGTCGAACTTCGCCTGGGCCTCCGCCTCCTCCTTGGCCTGGATCTCGGCGTGGGTGGGGCCTGGCGGAGGCGGCAGGATCGGCTGCAGGCGGAAACGGAACGAAGGTTTGGTGTCGGGCCATTCGGGGCTGCCGGCGGGCGGGCGCGGCATCCAGTGGCTCCATTCCAGGGAATCCCTGCCGGGCCGGGCCGGGATCGGCGCGAGGAATCCGATGGATTCGCCGCCGTTGATCTTGAAGCCGAGCGCGCGTTTTCCGCGCATCGTTTCCAGCCGCACCGAGGCGGGCACGATCCAACGGCCGTTCTCCCGCCGCAGGCGGCCCAGATGCAGGGTGCCGGGCCACGAACCGCGCTGGACGCTGCGGACGACCGAGCTGAGCTCGAACTCCGAATCCGCCCCTTCCCGGTGCGCGGGCTGTGCGCTCCCCACCGGCAGCATCAGCTCGACCTCCAGCGTGAGCCGATGCCCGTCGATCTCCGGCGGGATGTCCGCCACCGACCAGCAGAGGGCGGCCACCAGTGCGATCAGTCCCACCACGGCGACAGCGGCCAGGCCGAGACCCTTCAGGAAGGTCGGAGCTTCTCCCGCCGCGCCGAGCCGCGCGACCAGCAGGCCCACGGCCGTCGCGCCCAGGCCGCAGAGCAGCGCGATGCCCAACGCCGCGAACCCGGCGTTGCCTTCCATGGTGGAGACGCGGAACCACTTCACGCACCGGTCCCCGAAGACCACGCCGCAGCCGAGACCCAGGATGCCCGAGAGCACCGCCACACCGATGGAAGCGAACCAGTTCATGCCGTCCAGTGAACCGGAACCGGGCTGTGCCGCCTATCGGACGGAAGCCGGACCAACGCGGCGTCCGTTCATCCGACCAAAGGAGGAGCGCCTACGGTGAGAGAGAAGGACATGCAGCAGATCGGTCTTGCGCCAAATGTTTTGAGAAGAGTTCCATCCGGGAAGCTTCGCCGATGAGGGACTTCCAAGCATTCAAGCGTCTCTCCGGGACTGGAACGGGTGCTCGGCATCGAGACCCTCGTGGGGCGGGGGAACTTCGAGCATCTGCCCGATGGTGGCTACGCCTTCACCAATCCGGGCGCGATGGTTCGTTGGACCGTAATGGTCGCGGGAGTGGGTTTGGTGATCGCGGTTTCAGGACTGACCGTGTTGATCAGATCGAGCGGCAAACATGGAGGCTCATGAGAATCTCCAACCCGGCCCGAGGCTTCTTTGCTACTTCCCGATCCACAGCGAGTGCGTCGTGGCTTTGCCGGTTTCGGCGTCGAGAATCACGAGGATGGGTTCCGACACCTTGTCGGGGACGCGGGGGCGGGTGCCGATGAAGGCGGGGAAGGAGCGGTCGGGGAGCACTTGCTGGAGGCTGTCGATGCCAGTTTCGGTTTCCCACAGGGTGTTGCCGCCGGTGTCCACCCGACGGGCGTAGAGCATCCGCTCGAGAACACCGAACTTGCGCCAGAAGACGAGCAACGAGCTGTCGGGCTCGGTCAACGCCAGCTTGGGCGCATCGACTGAACCCAACACCCAGGCGGGCTTGAGGGCGTCGGTGCCCGGAGCCGGAGCGGAGAGGAGCAACGAATCCACCGGATGCGGCGGGAACGGACGGCGCGGAGCGCGACGTCCGGTGGGCGGCGCGGCGACGAGCGTGTCGGGATCGACCTCCACGAAGACGCGGTTGTCGCGCGTGCTGACCTGCAAGCGGCCGTTCACTTCGTAAAAGCCCTCCGGCCACAGCGCTTCGAGCGAGGGATTGGCGCGGCGCAGCTCTTCGAGGCGGACGAGGCGGTTCGCCTTGTGGTCATACGCCGTGATCTCGCCGGCGAGAATCCAGAGGAACCGGCCGTCGGAGCCGAGCAGCTTGGCTCCGTGCTGGGTGGACGAGGCGTCGAGCCGGTCCCGGAGGGGGATGAGGCGTCGTTTCCCGCGTCCGTCGCGCGGCAGCACGAGCAGGTCGATGCGGTAGCGGTCGTTGGCCGCGTTGCGGTGGAGGGACGGCACGTAGGGCCGCTGGGTGACGATGAGCTGCGCGATGAATTCGGGCGTGCCGACGGCTTCGCCGAGGGGCGAACCGCTGGTGCGGACGGTGAAGAGTTTGGAAAGCATAGACAAGGTGGCGGCTCCGAGGATGAAGACTCCGACGAGGATCAGCGCGGGCACGGTGCCCAGCCGGGGCAGACCGCTGCGAACGGGACGCGGTGGCGTTGCCAAAGGAGGCGACGAAGATCGTCCGGGCAGCCAGCTCTTCTTCTCGGCGGTTTCCTCGATGTAGCGCAGGATGCGCCGCCATGCCTCAAGATCGGAGATCTGGCCGGGACCGGCTCCATCGGTCGCGCGCCAGCGGTAGGAAGTCCACAGCGCCGCGAGGAAGGCTGCTTCATCGGTCCATTCCTCGCGGCCCGACCAGTCGCCTTCATTCGTGCGGACGAAGCGGTCGCGCTCGAAGAGGACGCGCGTGATCCCCTCCTTGTGGCAGTTCATCAGCACGGAGCCGCGCCGGAACACGGCGAGGATCTCGCGCTGCACGCCGGGAATCGTGGACAGGTCGGGCTGGCTCATGGGATCGCGGAAATGAGGATGAACGGCGGCGGCTATTGGGCGAGACGATAGAAGCGCGGGCCATTATCGGGCGGGACCACCACCGCGCGTTCCATGCCGGAGATCGTCGCGGGCTGGGCGACGGGCGTCCACGGACCGTTGGCGACGTTCGGCGACGATTGCAAGGCGAAGCCCTCCACGCCGACGGGCCAGCTCAACCGCTTGGAGCCGTCGCCCAGCCGGGAAAGGTTCAACAGCACCAGCGCGTTCGTGCTGAAGGCGTCGATCCTGCCCCCGACCGAGAACAGGCGCGTGTTTTTGCCGTCGTCCATCGACTTCATCCAGCTGAAGTAGCGGCGGCGCTGGAACTGTTCCGTGTGGAGCGGAGCCGTGGGCGGAGCGGCGTTGGTGAAGGTGGAGAAATCGGCGGCGCGCAGATCGAGGCTCAAGGTTGACTGGACGGGAGCCACGGCGTCCACCTCTCCGTCCACGATCAGGTTTGCCCGGGCCGAACTGACTGAGAGTTCGTCCGACACCTGGAAGTCGTCATAGACATGGTAGGAGCCGGAATACCCGCCCGAGACACTGGCGGCGTTCGTGATCGTGTGCCCGCCGACCTGGACCAGGAACGACATGGCCGCCGGATCTTTGTAGTAGTAGTTGGCCACCGAGCCGGGCGAGTAGTGGTTCGAGCTGCTGTAGTGGAACTTCGCGGTGTCCCAACTGACCCGGCCCACGAACGGCGTGCCGACCGCGATGCCGGAGGGAACGGCGTTCGAAGGATTCGCGATGTCTTCGATGCGGCCGCTGAACCAGAAGGTGACGACCTCGCTGCGGGCGCGGAGCGCGGCCGCGGTCGTGAGCAGCAGCAGGAGGAGAAGGCGGATGGTTTTCATGGTGGCTTTTTCCGACTCCGGCGCCCGGTTCGGCCGGACCGAAGGGCTGCGGGAATCGCACCTCCGTTCTAGCCGATTCCTCCGATTCCCCCATCCGCCTTAAGTCGCAGAAGCCCGGTCCCCAGCGGGGAAAACGCCCCGTCTCCATCCGACGATGGTCCGGGGTGCTGCTCCGCACGTCCTCCGGAAACGAAAAACGCGCCGGTCGTTCAGGACCGGCGCGAGGGACAACCCGAGATCGGCGGCGGAGGCGCCGCGCTACTTCTTCTTCATCCAACCGGGCACGACTTCGTTGGCCCAGATGTCGGCGATCTTCTGGCGCTTGCGGACGACGTCGGCCTTCTTGCCGTGGACGAGCACCTCGGTCGGCAGGCTGCGGGTGTTGTAGTTCGAGCCCATGACGGAGCCGTAGGCGCCGGCGCTGAGGAGCGCGAGCGTGTCGCCTTCGCCGACTTTCTGAAGCGGACGATCCTTGGCGAAGTAGTCGCCGGATTCGCAGATCGGCCCGACGACGTCGGACGAAACGGTCTCGGCCTTCGCGTCACGCTTGAGGGGGACGATCTCGTGGTAGCTGTCGTAGAAGGCCGGGCGGATGAGGTCGTTCATCGCGGCGTCCACGATGACGAAGTTCTTCTTGCCGGTCTGCTTGACGTATTCGACCCGCGTCACGAGCGCACCGGCGTTGCCGACAAGGAAGCGGCCGGGTTCCAGCAGGATCTTCAATCCCAGCGGCTGGAGCAGCGGCACGAGCGTGGCGGCGTAGGCCGCGGGCGTGAGGATCTTTTTTCCTTCCGGCGTGTTCCACCACGCGGGATCGGCGCTGGCCAGCGCGGGGTTGTAAACGATGCCGAGGCCGCCGCCGATGCTGAAGAACTCGAAGCCGTGACGGGCCGATAGGTTCTTCACCAGGGGCACGACCTTCCTCACCGCCGCCTCGAAGGGCTTCACGGAGGTAAGCTGGGAGCCGATGTGCATCTGGAGACCGCGCAGCCGGATGTTCTTCAGCTTCGACGCGCGCTCGTAAACACCTTCGATCTCCTCGTAGGCGATGCCGAACTTGTTCTCGTAGGTGCCGGTCGTGATCTTGGCGTGCGTGCCGGCGTCCACGTTCGGGTTCACGCGCACGGCGATGGGCGCAACCTTCTTCAGTTTCTTGGCCACGCGGTCGATGCGCTGGAGCTCGGGCTCGGACTCGACGTTGAAGCTGTAGATGCCCTTCTTCAGGGCGAAGGCGATTTCCTCCTCCGTCTTGCCCACGCCGGCGAAGACGCACTTCTTCGGGTCACCGCCGGCGGCGATGACGCGCTGGAGTTCGCCGGCGCTGACGGTGTCGAAGCCTCCGCCGAGATTGGCGAAGAGGCGGATGACGGCCGCGTTCGAGTTGGCCTTCATCGCGTAGCAGACCAGGTGGTCGAGCGGCGCGAGGGCGGAGTCGAGCTTGGAGAAATGGTCGGTGAGGGTGGCGGCGGAATAGACGTAGAGGGGCGAGCCGTGCTGCTTCACGAGGGACTCGATGGAGACGCCTTCGCAGAACAACTTGTCGCCGACGTAGCGGAAACTATGCATGGCGGGCGAGTAAACGGATCGGACCGGCCCGTTCCAAGCGCCAAGTTGGAGGGCGGAGTCCGCCCCAAAACGGGCCGGAAAGTTTCTCATGCTTCGCGCTGGCAGACTTCCAGCTTGTCGTTTATCGGTGACGCGGTGTCGGGAAAGGAGTTCCGGCGTTCGACATCCAGACAACTTGCAGACATCGGCACAGCAGGATCGGGCATGAGAGCGCAGCTGCCATCGGAGGCGGATCTGGACCCCAGGGAACTGGGCGCGCTCTGGCATAATCTGGCGGACGGACTGTTCTTCCAGG
This sequence comes from uncultured Verrucomicrobiales bacterium, assembly GCA_946480965.1. The sequence continues at coordinate 16,635 of CAMLMI010000041.1, forward strand.
ACCTGGACGGGACCCGGGCCTTCGTGACCCCGAGGCTGGTCCATCTGCTGAGGATCGAATCGGCCGAGGCGCTGGCGGGCTGGGATTCCTTCCGCGAACGGGTCCACGCCGAGGACCGCCCGGAGCTGGAGCGGCGGCATCGCCGACAGCTGGAGACGGGCGAGGGCTACGTGATGGAGGTCCGGGTGCGGCGGGGCGACGGGCAGACCGGCCACTTCGTCCTGCGCAGCGAGGCGCTGGGCGATGCCGAGGGAAAGGTCCGTTCGGTCCTTGGCTCCCTGCGCGACATCACTCCGCGGCGCATCGCCGAAAGCATCCTGAACGAACGCCAGGCCATCGCGGAGATGATCGCCCTGGACCGTCCGCTGGAGGAGACGCTGGCCTTTTTGGCCGACTCGCTCGAACGCCGGCTGCCCGACTGCGTCTGCTCCATCCTGCTGGTGGACCTGGAGCGGGGCGTGGTCCTGGACGGCGCGGGGCCGAGCCTGCCGGAGGTGTTCCGCCGCTCGATCAACGGCCTGAGCTACGGGCCCAGGGCCGGGGCCTGCGGCACGGCGGTGTTCCGGGGGGAACCGGTCTTCACGCGGGACATCGCGACGGACCCGCTGTGGGAGAACTACCGCAGCCTGGTGCTGCCCTTGGGGCTGCGCTCCTGCTGGTCGTATCCGATCCGTTCGGCCGACGGCGAACCGCTCGGCACCTTCGCGGTGTATGGCAGGGAGCCGCGTTTGCCGGACAACGCGGAGATCGAGCTTGTGGGCCGGGCGGGAGACCTGGCGGGCGTCGCCATCCTCCGTTCCCGCGAACGCCGGGAGCTGCGGCACCAGATCGAGCTCCTGCAGGCGGCGGAGGAGCGTTTCGGCATGGTCGTCCGGGCCTCGCTCACGGGTTTCTGGGACTGGGACATCCGGCGCAACACCCTGTTCCTCTCCGACGAATGGAAGGCGCAGCTCGGCTGCCGTCCCGACGAGCTGCCGAACGACTTCACGGTCTGGGATTCCCGGCTGCACCCGGACGACCGCAAGGCCGCGCTGGCCAAGATGGAGCACGCGCTGCTGCATCCGGCCGAGCCCTACCAGAGCGATTTCCGCCTGCGCCACCAGGACGGCTCCTACCGCTGGATTCTTTCCCAGGGCCGCGTCATCGCCGACGAGAACGGCGAGCCGGTGCGGATGATCGGCACGCACGTGGACGTGACCGACGTGAAGCAGGCCCAGGAGGCGATGCTTCGCCAGAGCCGGCTGCTGGACCTCACGCAGTCGGCCGCGCGCGTGGGCGGCTGGGAATACGACCGGGCGACGGGGACGATGTTCTGGACGCCGGAAGCCTTCCGCCTGCACGAGGTGGCGGCCGACCGGTTCACGCCGTCGATGGAGGCCGTGCAGCAGTTCCACCCGCCGGAGACGCGGGGACTGGTCGAACGGCTGTTCCGCGCGGCGCTCGAGGAGGCCCGCTCTTGGGACGAAGAGTTCGAGATCACCACCGCGCGCGGCCGCCTCGTCTGGCTGCGCAGCACCGGGCATCCCGTCCTGGCCGACGGCGCGGTCGCGAAGGTGTTCGGAACCTGGCAGGACATCACGGATTCCCGGCGGAACCAGACCGCGCTCCGCCAGAGCGAATCGGTGCTCCGTGCCGTGGCCCGCGTGGCCCGGCTGCTCCTCTCGGCCGATACCTGGACCGGCGTCTCGGCCGATGCGCTGGCGATCCTGGGCGAGGGCTCCGACGCCAGCCACGTGCATCTCTACAAGATCGTCGATGGGACCGAGTCCGAATCCTTCCTCCGGCCCGTCTGCGCCTGGCACGCCCCCGGTTGCGAGGCGCCGGTCTCCGCCGAGCCCGCCCCGGAGCGCACGCCCTTCGCCCACGGCCCCTTGGCCCGATGGCATCGGCTGCTCGACCGGGGCACCCCGATCCACGGCCCGATCGTGAGCCTGCCGCAGCGCGAGCAATCCGACCCGATCCTGCGCGACCGCCTCTCCGTGGCCGCGTTCCCCGTCTTCCGCGACCGCACCCTCTGGGGTTTCCTCATGCTCGACGAGGTGCGGACCCAGCGCGTCTGGTCCGCCCCGGAGCTGCACGCCCTCCAGACCGCCGCCGGGCTTTTCAGCGAGGCCGTGTCCCGCGCTCACGAGCTGGCCGAGCGCGCGCGCTTCCAGCAGAAGCTCCAGGAGTCCCAGAAGCTGGAGACCCTCGGCGTGCTGGCCGGGGGCATCGCCCACGACTTCAACAACCTCCTCACCGCCGTCCTCGGCAACGCCACCATCGCCCGCGCCCACCTCTCCGAACCCCAGTCCGTGGAGGGCCACCTGTCCAACATCGAGGGCGCCGCGCGCCGCGCCGCCGAGCTCTGCCAGCAGATGCTGGCCTACGCCGGAAAGGGACGCTTCGAGATCGCCCTTCTCGATCTCAACCCGGTCGTCTCCGACATCGGTCGCCTGATCCGCGCCTCCATCAGCAAGACCATCGAGGTCCTCCCGGAATTCGCCGCCGTCCTTCCGCCCGTCATGGCCGACGCCGTGCAGATCCGCCAGGTCATCCTCAATCTCATCCTCAACGCCGCCGACGCCATCGGCGAACGCGAGGGCACCATCATCCTCCGCACCTCCGTCGTCCCCATGTCCGGCCGGCTCTTCGACGGCGCCGTGTCCGCCCCGGAGCAGCCCGAGGCCAACTACGTCTCCGTGGAGGTGGCCGACAACGGTTGCGGCATGAAGCCCGAGGTGCTCGCGCGCATCTTCGACCCCTTCTACTCCACCAAGTTCACCGGGCGCGGCCTGGGCCTGGCGGCGGTGCTGGGCATCGTGCGCAGCCACCAGGGCGCGCTCTTCGTCAGCAGCCGCGAGGGCGTGGGCACGACCTTCCGCATGTTGCTGCCCGCCGCCACCGCCGGGCAGGCCGTCGCCGCAACCCCGCCTCCAGCCCCCGTCCCCGCCGCCGCGCCCCGCCCCCGGGGCGGACTGGTGCTGGTCATCGACGACGAATCCTCCATCCGCCAGCTCACCGGACAGATGCTTCGCCGGATGGGGTTCGACTCGGTGACGGCGAGCGACGGCCACGCCGGCGTTTCCGCCTTCGAGCAGCAGGCCGGCGAAGTGCGGCTGGTGCTGCTCGACATCGCGATGCCCCGCATGGACGGCCCGACCGCCCTGGCCGAACTGCGCCGCCGCAGCCCCGGCCTGCCGATCATCCTGATGAGCGGCTACAGCGAGGACGATGCCGCCGGGCGCTTCGCCGGCGTGCCCCGGACCCGCTTCATGCAGAAACCCTTCGGCTTCCAGCAACTGAAGGACCACGTCACCGCCCTGCTCGAATCCATCTGCTGAAGACCGGCGGGC
>CAMLMI010000042.1 GCA_946480965.1 uncultured Verrucomicrobiales bacterium
TTGCGTGTGGAGATCGAGGCAGAACTGGCCGCCGGGCGCCTTCACATCGACGATGTCGCCGACCTTGAGCGCGTCGTGGAAATGGTTCGAGACGAGGCCGCCGGGAACGCGCTTGATCGAGACGCGGTAGCGGTCCGGCACACCGGGCCGTTCCGAGAGCGAGTAACAACGGACAACCGGCTTGGCCTGGCCGGGAATGACGAGCTGGAAGGTAAGATACTGGCCGGGGAGAAACGGCGGGAGCGGCTTGCCGTCGTGCGGCGCGAGATGGAACGACGCGATGTCGGAAGTTTCGGCGACTTTCTCGACGAGACGGAACTTGCGGAAGCCGTTCCATGAAGCCTCGGATTTCTCCCGCTCGAACCGGCGCTGGTCCGCGATCTGGCCGATGCGCTCGCGCAGGTAGTCGCGCTCCAACGCGGCGGTGGTCTGGGCGCTGCGGTGCAGCCGGTATTGCAGGACGATGACCTGCGCGGAGACGACCGCGACCATGAGCAGCGCGAGCCAAGCGACGATCTGGAAGGGATGGTCCATGTTGTTTAGGAAAACATTCAACTTCCAACGCTCAACTTCCAACGTCGAAGGAGCCCCTCACCCGGCCTTCGGCCACCCCTCTCTCCCATCGGATGGGGAGGGACTTCCTTTGCTCCAAATTTCGCGCTTGGCCCGAAACCCACCCCTGACCCCTCCAAGGAGCGGAACCGGCGACCCGCGTCCGGGGACAGGGTGATGTCCTGCTTTATCCCCTCCTTGGAGGGGTCAGGGGTGGGTTCATTCATGGCAAGATCTCCACGTCTCTGAACTGTCCGCATCGCAAGCCATCATCTACAGCCTGCCTCAAAACTTCCGCCGAATCTCCATCCGCACGCCGGCCACGTCGGAGTCGTCCTCGCGCCAGCCGACCATGCCGTCGGCGCGGAAGATCCAGGCGTGGTTGAGCGGGAGCTGGTAGCGGAAGCCGAGGCCGTATTGCGCTCCGGCGGCGTTGCGGCCGGCATCGCTGCCCATGACCTGCACGGTGGCGGCTTCGACGACGATCTGCTGGTCGAGGTTGAAGAGGTATTGCACGCCGATCGCGCCGCCGTAGGTGTCGTTGGCCGAGGCGTCGAGCGTGGGGAATCCGGTCAGGCCGTCGGTCTCGAAGAGGATGCCGGTGTTCTTCAACACGCCCCCGGCCCCGGCGTCGCGCGCGGCGGATTGCGGCCGGTCGATGCCGACGAAGAAGTTCGCATACGGCACCAGCGTCGAAGGCAGGCTGGTGACGAGCGAGTTTTCGACGAGAAAGATCACGCCGTTTGCAGTCCGGCCGCCCGGCTTGTCGTCTTGGCCGAAGTTGCCGATGACACGGAGGGAATTGGAGATGCGGTCGAAGTAGCGGCGCGTGAACCCGACCGTGAGATTGTGGTAGCTGGCGTCCACCGGGCCGCTGCGGGAATCGTGCAGGTAGGCGTAACCGGCTTCCCAGTAGCCTTGGTTCGCCTCGATGAAGGTGGTGACGCCAAAGATGCCGACGTCGTCGTCCGAAAGACCCCCGGCATCGACGAAGGCGGGCGAGGTGAGCTTGTCGAAGCCGCCGAAGAAGGTGACGTCGAAATTGCTCCAGTCGAAGAGCGGCGAGTTCTTGGCGGGAAGGCTGAAGGCCGCGCCGACGAATGCGTCCTCCATCCACACGCCGTTTTGAAAGAGCAGCGGGATGAGGCCGAAGGTGAACGGCAGGTCGAACGAAGAATCGCGCCCGCTGAAGCCCGCGCCGATCGCGCCGAGATCGCCCTCGAAGAAGAGCGCGTCCACATGGCCGTCGAGCTCCAGCTTTCCGTGCTCGCGTCCGTTGCCGAACTCGTAGCGCGTGAACCGGCCGTCCTCGTCGAGCGGCCGGAAAAAGGCGTGGATGCGCTCGGTGGCGGTGAGCTTGAGATCGACGTCGAGGTTCAGCCGCGTGGCCAGCACACCCAGTTCGTCGTTGCCGAAGTCGTTCCAGGCTGCGGCCGAGCGCCAGTCGCCGCTGACGAGGAGATTGGCGAAGACGAGGTTTTTCTTTCCCAGGAAATCGAGTCCCGGCTGGAACGGGCCTTCGCGATACATCTCGCGGCCGAGTTCGAGGAGCGGACGCGCGGTGGGCACGGCACGTTTGTCGCCGTAGATCTTGAGCTGCGCGTCGGCGTCGTAGCCGTCGGCGGGATACACCGGATCGGGACGGAAGACGCCGGGATCGTGCGGGACGAGGGTCGTGCCGGAGGGAGCGGAGGGTTCGGCGGCGAAAGCGGCCAGCGCAAAAGCAGAAGACAACGCCGAACATCCAACTCCGAACTTTGAACGTCGAAGGCGAAGCCAGTCGGACTTCCGCCTTCCGCCTTCCGCCTTCCGCGTTGGAGCCTGGGTTCTCATCGGACCTCGAACTCCACAGTGTAGGGGTGAACGTCGAGCATCCATTCGTTCATGGCCTGCTCCATCTCGCGGGTCGCGCCGACGAACTTCATGAAATAGATCGGCTCGGCCCGGCTGCGCATCCGGACGGCGAGTTTGTATTTGCCGGGCTTCGTCAGGAGCTTGGCCGGGACGCTGTAGTCCGCGTCGCGGCTGCCGAGCGGCGGAATGCTGCGCTGCTCCATGCGGATGAAGGGCGGATGGTTCAGCACGGTGACGGGCTGTCCGGCGGGACGGATGAACGGGATCTGGTCGATGTCCATGTTCACCGGGAGATACATCTCGCGGTCGGTGCCCTTGAGGTTTGTGGTGAGAAACTTGGACTGGAGGTTGAAGAGCTGGCCGTCCCTCGGAACCTTGCCCGCCGCGACGTCGAGCGAATGCAGATCCGCCATGTCGCCGTGGCTGTCCACGTAGCCGGACTCCCAGAGATTCGTGCCGTCGGGGCCGATGAGCGCGACGTTCAGCCACACCTCGGGCTGCGCGCCGAGCGAGCCGCTGGGGAGATTGTGGCCGGGGTTCGTGTTCGTGACCTTGTAGTGGAAACGGAGCTTCTTGCCGGTCTGCGGCGGGCTCCTGAAGAACGGGCCTTCGAGCTTGGAACCATTCTCCATGACTTGGCGGCGTAGTTCTTTGCGCTGCTGGATCAGCTCCAGGTTTTCATCGACGATGCGCCGGGCCTCCTCGCGGTCGATCTCGCTTTCCCACTCAGACGGAAACTTCACCTCCACCTGGCCGTCGCTGACCTTGGACTCGAAATCGGAGGAACCCCAGCCGGCGCGATAATCGAACTTCAACCAAGCTTGGATCGAGTAATTGGCGCCGTCCGGGTGGTGGGGAAAGAGCCCCGGATGCGCGATGGGATAGCCGGGACCGGCGAAGAGATGGCTGCTGTGTTTGCGGCCGGGATTGATCGGTTTGCCGTCCACGATGGCGGCCGGAGCGGTATCGTAGCCTTCGGCTTTTCCGGGCACCTTGCCCATGTGGCAATCCTGGCAGGTGGTGCCCTGCTTGAAGGCGGGCGAATCGCGGAACTGTTCCCAGACGACCTCCAGCTTGATGCCGGGATGGACGGCGACCTGGTGGCAACTGACGCAGAACTCGGACTTGTTCATCTGCACCATCTCGAAGACGCCGTTGTGGATCTCGCGTCCGCGCCCTTCTTCCGAAGCCTTCACCTTGTAGTAGGCGAGATTGGTCAGCACCTGCTGCATGGAGATGCCGTCGGTGCTGCCGGACATGGGGTAGAAGATGTCGGCGCGTTCGATGCGGCGCTCGCCGTTGACGCGGCCGTATTGCTCGCGCACGCGGTGGCAGGTGATGCAGGTGACGCCTTCGCGGGAAACGGGGCTTCGTTCCCACAGCGGCAGCTCGCGGCGTTCGTTGATGGTGGTGCCGACGGTGGCGTGGCAGCGCAGGCAGAAGGTGCCAACTGTCCCCTGGGAGATGTCGTTAATCTTCTGCTCGAACTTGTGGAACATCGGCGAGATCGAGGCGTAGGCGTGGGCGGACATGCGCCATTCCTGGTAGATCTGCGGATGGCAGGGCTGGCACGACGCCGCACCGGGGAAACCGCCTTGGCGCGCGAGCAACTGGAGGTGCAGCTCGTCGGCGGAAGCGGCGGGGCTGTTGGTGGCCGCATCGAGTGGATGGAGCGGCGCAATCGCCGCCAGGAGCAGCGCGACGAAGTGGCGGCGGAAGAAACGGGCCAGAGGGCGGAATACGACGGCCGAACCTTTGGCTTCACCAGGGAGATCGTGAAGCAGGGAGAGCACGGTGTCTGGAGCGTTGGTAGGCGATTCGCCGCCAACGGTCAACGCGCGAGACGACTGGGCACCGGGAAGCCCGCGCCCTTCCTACTCGATCGTCTCCAGCCCGCGGGTGACGCGCGCATAGTAGCCGTCGTGTTTCAGCAGTTCGTCGTGGGAACCGCACTCGGCCAGCACTCCGTCCTGCACCACGAGGATCTTGGTCACGCGCCGGATCGTGCTCAGCCGATGGGCGACCATGAGCACCGTGCGGCCCTTCATCAGCTCGTGCAGGCTTTGGACGACGAGCTGTTCGCTCTCGGCGTCGAGCGCGCTGGTGGGTTCGTCGAGGAGCAGGATCGGCGCATCCTTCAAGAAAGCGCGGGCCAAGTTGAGGCGCTGGCGTTCACCGACGCTGAGGCGCGCGGCCCCGTCGCCCACTTGCGTGTCGTAGCCCTGGGGCATGCGCCGGATGAACGCGTCGGCATTGGCGGACTTCGCGGCGGCTTCGATCTCGGCGCGCGCGGCACCGGGTTTGCCGTAGGCGATGTTGTCGGCGATGGAGGCGGGCAAAAGGATCGGTTCCTGGAGCACGACCGCGATCTTCGAGCGCAGATCGCGCAGCTTGAACTCTCGCAGATCCACGCCATCCAGACGGACGCTGCCCGAGATCGGATCGTAGAAGCGCGGGAGCAGATTCATCAGCGTGGTCTTGCCGACACCACTGGGCCCAATGACCGCCGCCGATTCGCCCGGCGCCAGATCGAAGGAGATTCCGCGCAAGATCGCGCGATCCGCCGAGTAGCCGAACGCGACGTTCTCGAAGCGGATCGCGCCATGGACCACCAGCCCTTCGCCGGATTTGCCCGATCCGTTCGACGCGGCGATCCGGCGCGTGCCGTCGGCAACTTCCTCGGGAGTGTCGAGCAGTTCGAAGACGCGTCCCGCCGCCGCCGAAGCGCTGGAGACGGTCGCTCCGACGTGGGAGAGCTGGTTGAGCGGATCGTAGAGCTGGCCCAGGTAGGTCAGGAAAATGAAGAGATCGCCCACCGAGAGCTTCCCGGCCAAGACCTCGCTGCCGCCCAGCCAGATGATCGAAGCCGCGCCAAGACCGAAGACCGAGCCTACGGCCAACCAGTAGATCAATTCCCAGGCGTGCTGGCTCAGGCGCTTCTCCTGCGCGGCCAAGGTCCGGTCGTTGAACTGCGCCTGTTCGTAGTCTTCGCGCGTGTAGCTCTGGATGAGCGGAAGCGCGGCCACGGTTTGCTGCACCTGCGAGGTGACGGCGCTGTCGGCCTGCTGCGCGGCGGAACCGCGCTCGGTCATTTTCTTCCCGAAGAAGCGGATGACGAAGACGAGCAGCGGCACCACGCCGAGCGCGACCAGGGTCAATCGGCCGTTCAGTCCGGCCATGACCACGACCATCATCGCCAATGAAACGGTGGCCTTCAGGAACGTCAGGAATCCCTGCTGGAACAAGGTCTGCACCGAGTAGGTGTCCCACGAGGCGCGATAGATCAGGTCGCCGCTTTTGGAACCTTGATGGAATTTCAGAGAAAGCCGTTGGAGACAGGCGAAGACGGCGTTGCGCGCCCGCATCAGGCCACGGAGACCGACCTTGATCGCCACGAAGTTCTGCCCGGCGTCGATGGTGCCTTGCAGCAGGTAGATGACGAAGGCGGCGACGCCCAGCACCGCGACCCAAGTCGCTTTCGACGCCGTTTCCAGGCCCAAGCCCGTCAGCCAAGCAGGCATCGGCTTGTCTCCGAGCACCGAATCGATGAGCAGCGCCACTGGCCAGGGTTTGAGCAGGTTCGTCGCGATGCCGAGAAACAGCAGCCCGGCGACCGCCGCCAGACGGCCTTGGTCATCGCGGTAGAACCGGAACGCTCTGCGCCAAGAAAGCATGAGGAGCGCAGCCTAGAAGGCGTGCGCTCCTCAAATCCAGCCCGATACGGCCGTGTCCTAACGGATCAGACCATCGGATCGGACTTGGACGTCTTGCGGGTGATGGCCCAGCGGACCAGCAACAGGCCGAAGACGCTGGCCGCCGCCATCGTGCCGGCTTCCGGCACCGGCGCGGGGGCGGGAAGGCCCGGCTGCGGCTGGATCTGGTTGGCGCTGTCGTCCGAAAGGATGTTCAGAGACCCGAGCGCGAAGGAGTCCGTGTTCTGCACCCAGAACTTGACCGAGGAGATCAGCGCCGAACCGGCATCCAGCCCGACGAACGCCGCGCCGCCATCCGTGCAGTAGGAGGCGTTCGCGCTGGCCGAAAACACGCCGAGCGACTGGTTGTTGATGTCGAAGGCCTCGATCCAGCCGCTGTATTCACCGTAGGCGTCGTTTTGGATGTTGGCACCAACCGCGATCACCGGCGTGCTGAAGGAAACCGTCAGGGGCTCGGTGACGAGTTCGAAGCCTTCGTGCTTCCACAAAAGGGCTTCGCCGGAATCCATGCAACCCATCCAGCCGGAGCCTTGGTCCCGCCGTTCGATGAACCCGGTGGGCGACGATACCGTCAGGGACAATCCGGCGGTGACCGGGAGATCGAACGACGGAGCCAAGTTCTGAAATTCCGCGCCAGCATTGGCCCAATCCACTTGGGACGACCACGAAAACGAACCTGCGTTGCTGACGGGAGCAGCGCTTGCAGCCCAAGCCTTCGGCAATTTCATTTCCGGCCCCAAAACCGCCAGCCCAAGCGTCAACAAAGAGGACACCCGAGCCATTTTGGCGTTGAGGATACTGGATTTTGACTTGGAAGTTTTCATATCGCTGGAAACTTTGTCCCATGAATGGACACTCAAGTCAACATTGATTTGATTGTTTTTAGGACACTTTGAGCTACCTAAGATCAGTATTGGGGCAGAATGTCTTCAAACAAGTCTCATCATGTAGTATTTACGCATGAGTCTTAGGATCGGCTTTAGACCCCATTCTAAACCTAGGAATGCGCTGAACTGTTTCTTAACTTCCGGGTGTGTCCGCTCTGCTTTCCACTCTCCAAGCATGGCTGCGCCGACAGTTGAGGCCGTTGGCCGGAACCAAGCTCGTCGTGGCGGTCTCCGGTGGGGTGGACTCGATGGTCCTGTTGCATCAGTTGTCGCGGGCGGTGCCAGATCCGCCCAAAACATTGTTGGTCTGCCACTTCGATCATCGTTTGCGGGGCGAAGCCAGCACGGCGGATCGATTGCTGGTCGAAGCAACGGCGAAATCCTTGGGCTTGGGCTACCGGGCGGGCTTTCCCTCAAAGCCGCCGGCCGAGAGCGGAACCTCGTTGGAGGTCTGGGCTCGTCGGGAGCGTCTGGCCTTCCTGCAACGGTGTGCCCGCTCGATCAACGCCCGGTTCATCATTACCGGCCACACACTGGACGATCAGCTGGAGCTCTTCTTTCTCCGGCTCTTTCGGGGCGAAGCCTCCAGCCTTGGTGGAATGAGGGAGCGCGATCCCTTCCCGTTCGATCCCGCGCTCACCTTGCTGCGACCTTGGGTTTCGGTTCCGAAAACGGAACTGCTGGCCGAGGCCGAACGAAGCGGAATCCCCCATCAGGAAGACGCCTCCAATGCCGATCCGAGCTTCCGGCGCAACTGGGTGCGTCACCGTTTGTTGCCCTTCATCCTGGAGGAATACGGCCCCGGTCTCGGAGCCACGGTGCATCGCGTCTCGGAAATCCTGGCCGAAGAATCCGCCCACCTCGATTCCGAGGCGGCCCGTTGGCTGGCCCAGCCGGAGCGACTCGGCAGGATGGCGTTCGATCAGCTGCCGGTCGCGCTCCAGCGTCGCATCCTATGGCGGCAGTTCCGAGATGCCTCCGTCGTTCCCGTGTTTGAAGCCATCGAACGGCTCCGCAGCGCTCCCGGCATGACCGTGACCTTGGAAGGCGGGTTTCAGGCACGCCTGAAGCCCGATGGGAGGCTCGAACTTCTCCGGCACAAAACCCCGGCTCCATCCGTTCCAGCATCGCCCCGGTCGGTGGACTTGGCCGAATGCCGCGAAACTTCGTTCGACGGCGTCCGTTTCCAATGGTGCTTCTGCTGGGCAAAACCCATCGCGCATTCGCGCGGACGGAAGAAAGAACAATTCGACGCCGACGCCGTTGGGCCCGGAATCGTGCTGCGGCACTGGCTGCCGGGAGACCGGTTCCAGCCAAGTGGCTTCTCCAAAGCGGCCAAGCTCCAGGATTTGTTTGTCTCGGCGAAGATTCCCCGCGCAGCGCGGCATCGCCTGATCGTGGCCTGTCGGCGCGATGGCGAGATTTTTTGGGTGGAAGGCCTCCGCATCGCCGAAAGATTCAAGCTGGGGCCCGAAACTGTCCGATGTCTGGAATGGCGTTGGCAACGACCCGAGGCGCTCCTTGCGACCCACCCGGGCACATGATAGGCTCACCAGACAACCTGAGAAGAGATGCCTGATTACAACAAGAACTCCGACGAGGAGAAAAACGACAAGCGGGGCGGCGATTTCCGGTTCAACTCGCGGACCCTCGCCCTCTGGATCGCCATCCTCGGTGCCTTTGCGGTGCTGATGTTCATGAAGAAGACCACGGAGGTCCAGCCGCAGGAACTCTCCCTCGTCCAGCTCCTGGAAAAGGTGAAGGAAGACAAGGTCGCCGAGGGCCGCATCACCCACAACCCGCAGTCCAACATCAAGCTCATCACCGGCAAGCTCTACAAATACGACGAGAAGGGCGAGAAGATCATCGGCAAGGACGGCAAACCGGAAACCACCGACTTCCGCACCCAGGATGTCCTGACCGACACCTACTCCGACAAGCTGACCGAAACGGGGAAATTCAAATCCTATGAGCCGAGCATGTTCTGGCCGAATCTGGCGATCACGCTCCTGCCCCTGCTCTTCATCGTCGGGCTGATCTATTTCTTCCTCATCCGGCAGATCAAGTCCGCCGGCAAGGGTGCGCTCAGCTTCGGCAAGAGCAAGGCCAGGATGCTGTCGAAGGACAAAAACAAGATCACCTTCAAGGACGTCGCCGGGGTCGAGGAAGCCAAGGACGAGGTGTCCGAGCTGGTGGACTTCCTGAAAGATCCCAAGAAGTTCCAGAAGCTGGGCGGCCGCATTCCCAAGGGCATCCTCATGGTCGGCCCGCCCGGCACCGGCAAGACCCTTCTCGCCAAGGCCATCGCCGGCGAGGCCGATGCCGCGTTCTTCAGCATCAGCGGTTCGGATTTCGTGGAGATGTTCGTCGGCGTCGGCGCGAGCCGCGTGCGCGACATGTTCGACCAGGCCCGGAAGAACACGCCGTGCTTGATCTTCATCGACGAGATCGACGCCGTGGGCCGCAGCCGCGGTCATGGCTTCGGCGGCGGCAACGACGAGCGCGAACAAACCCTCAACGCCCTGCTGGTGGAGATGGACGGCTTCGATACCCAGGAAGGCATCATCATCATCGCGGCGACCAACCGTCCTGACGTCCTTGATCCCGCACTGCTCCGCCCCGGTCGTTTTGACCGCCAGATCGGCGTCAGCCTGCCCGATGTGCGCGGACGCGAGGCGATCCTCAAGGTCCACGCCAAGAACGTGAAGCTCGACCCCTTGGCCGACCTTTCCGTCATTGCCCGCGGCACTCCCGGATATTCCGGGGCCGATCTGGCGAATCTCCTGAATGAAGCCGCTCTCTTGGCCGCCCGCACCGGCAAGAAGGCCATCACCCAGGGCGATCTGGAGGAAGCCCGCGTCAAGGTCCGCTGGGGCCGCGAGCGCCGCAGCCTGGCGATGTCGGACGAGAACAAGAAGCTCACCGCTTGGCACGAAGCCGGACACGCGCTGGTCAACGTGCTGCTCAAGCACACCCATCCGCTCCATAAGGTCACAATCATCCCGCGCGGACAGTCCCTGGGCTCCACCTGGTCGCTCCCGAAGGAGGACCAGCTCAACTATGGCCGCCTCCAGATGCTCGACGAGATCGCGATGGCCATGGCCGGCCGCATCGCCGAGGAGATCGTTTCCGGCGACATCTCGACCGGCGCCTCCGGAGACATCCAGATGGCCACGCACCTCGCCCGCAACATGGTTTGCCAATGGGGCATGAGCGAGAAGGTCGGCATGGTCCACTTCGGCAGCGACAACGACAACGTGTTCCTCGGCCGTGACATGGTCATGCGCAAGGAATACAGCGAAGAGACCGCGCAGAAGATCGACGAGGAGGTCCGCCGCCTGATCACCGACGGCTACAACCGCGCCAAACACCTCATCGAAACCAACCGCGACAAGCTGGAGATGATCGCCAACGCCCTGCTCGAATACGAGACGCTCGACGGCGCGCAGGTCGAAGAGATCATCCGGACCGGCACCTTCACCCCGCCGCCGCACCATCCCAAGGATGTTGATCCTCCGAGCGGCGCCCCGGCCGTCACCACCGGCAACGAGCCGGTCAAGCCCGCGCCGCCCATCATTCCCGGTTTGGGCAGCCCGACACCGGCCCCGGCCTAGCCGTCCAAGCCTCCGCCTCCAGCCCCGTTGGCCCCGAGCCGACGGGGCTGGTTCCGTTTCAGCCGCGACGCGCCTTGGCATTGGCCGAAGAGCCGCCGGCCCGATACTCCGTGGGCGTCACGCCCACCCAGCGCCGGAAGGCCCGGGAAAACACGAGCGGATCCGCGTAGCCCACCTGCGGGGCGAGGGTTTCGAGCTTGTCGTCGGACATCTCCAGGAGCTGCCGCGCGCGCTGCATCCGCACATAGGCCACATGGTGCATCGGGGAGCGTCCCAGCTCGCGCAGGCAGAGCCGCCGCAGATGCTCGGCGCTCAAGTGGGCGCGCTTCGCCAACTCGCCCAGCGACCAGGGCGCGCCCGGTTGCTTCTCCACTTCGTCCCACAGCTTCCACAGCCGCTGGTTGCCCTGCCAAGGGCTCGCCAGCCGCGAGGCCAGGCCATGCACGAGGCTCAGCCAATGGTGGACAAACTTCGCGTCCCGCGCCCCGTTCCACTCGGCCTGGAGCCCCTGGATGGCCCGCGCCAGATCCGTCCCGCCCGCGACTCCCCGCACCGGCGACGAAGCGCCGACGAGCGGCTTGATCCAGGGGGGCTCGTCATAGCGCACCCAGGCGATGGTGAAGGGTTTGCTCTTCACTGCGAAGAACGCGTTCAACACCCGGGGCGGCGCCATGCAGACCATGCCTTCCGCCACGCGCTGCCAACGTCCATCGAGCAGGATGCGCCCTTCGCCTTCCACGCAGGCGAGGAAGAAGCTGCCGTCTGGCCGCAGCCGCACGCGGCGATACGGCGCCCAGCCCGCATCCAGTCCCAGGCGCGCGATCCGGTGGGGCTTCAGTTCCGCGCAATCGGCCGCCTCGATGCGCCAGCAGCGGGTGCGCGGGCCGTTCACGTTGGCGTCGGTCAACTCGAAGGATTCGGCGGGCACGGCGCGAAGCTACCTGCGGGGCCGGACCGGTGTCACCGGCGACGTTGCCCCGACCCGGGCACCGGGGCAGAAACCGCTTGGGACACCGCCCGTTCGGCGCTAGCGTCCGAACGGAAACCGACCACAACCCCGAGGCCTACCATGTCCACCCAATTCTGGCAGAAGCGATCCGACATCCCCGGCCGTGTCACCTTCTCCGAAGGCAACGGCAACCTCCCGCGCATCGAGATCACCACGCCGCATTCCACCGGTGAGCTCTATCTCAACGGCGCGACCGTCACGCAGTTCCAGAAGAAGAACGAGGCTCCCCTGCTCTTCCTCAGCCAGTTCAGCCGCTGGCAGGCCGGGCAGGCCATCCGCGGCGGCGTGCCCGTCATCTTCCCCTGGTTCGGTCCCCGCGAAGGCATGGCCCAGCACGGCTTCGCTCGGAACACCAACTGGGACCTCAAGGAAATCACCCCGCTGCCCGACGGCTCCATCAGCGTCCACCTCTCCCTGCCCGAGACCAACGAAGCCTCGCTCTACCCGCCGTTCAAGGCCGACTACCGCGTCACCTTCGGCAAGAAACTGCTGCTGGAACTCGCCGTGAAGAACCTTTCCCCCGACCAGAATTTCGAGTTCGAGGACTGCCTCCACACCTACTTCCACGTCGCCGACATCTCCGCCGTCTCCGTCACCGGGCTGCAATCCACGCACTACCTCGACAAAACCGACAGCTACGCCCGCAAGCAGCAGGCCGAAGCCGCGCTGAAGATCGACCGCGAGACCGATCGCACCTACCTCGACACGGCCTCCACCGTGGAGATCCACGACACCCGGCTGGGACGGCGCATCACCGTAGCCAAGACCGGCTCCGATTCCACCGTCGTCTGGAACCCCTGGATCAACAAAGCCCAACAGATGCCCGACTTCGGCAACGAGGAGTATCTCACCATGCTTTGCGTCGAATCCGGCAACGTCGCCACCAACCGGCGCTCCCTGCCCCCGGGCAAGGCCGCGCTCCTGTCCGTCACGCTCGAATCGGCCCCGCTCTGATCCGCGCCGCTGTTCTGCCGGCATGAGCCGTTTCCAGCTCACCGTCCTCAGCGACGTCCACTACGCCTGCGAGGCGGAACAGGCCCGCGTGGACTACGAGATCGGCGCGGTGAGGAGCCCTCTGCACCGCGCCGCGCTGCGGCTCTACCGGAACCACATCTGGCTCCGCGACGCCCAGTTCCAGAACCACCTGCTTGACCGGTTCCTCGATCTCTCCACCCGTTTGGGGCAACCGGACCTCGTCGTCGCGGGCGGCGACTACACCACCGACACCGCTTTCATCGGCGTCGCGGACGAAGCCGCCCACCGCAGCGTGGAGCTTTGCCTGGGGGCCTTGCGTGGCCGCTTCGGAGACCGCTTCGTCGCCAACATGGGCGACCACGAACTCGGCAAGATCAGCATGACCGGACTCGCGGGCGGGCTGCGGATCGAAAGCTGGCGTCGAGCCACCAACGGCCTCGGCATTCCCGGCTTCTGGGAACGCGACCTCGGAGCCTACCGGCTCGTCGGCATCGCCTCCTCGCCCATCGCCTTGCCGGTCCTGGAACCGGAAACGCTGCCCGATGAACGGCCCCATTGGCACACGGTCCGGACCGAGTTGATCGACCAGTTGTGCGGGAGCTTCGGACGACTGCGTCCGGGCCAACGGGTGCTTCTGTTCTGCCACGACCCCACGGCACTGCCGTTCCTTGCGGAACACGGCGTCATTGGCCCGTGGCTCGACCGCATCGAGGCCACGATCATCGGCCATCTCCATTCACCGCTCGTTTTCTGGCAGAGCCAAGTGGTGGCCGGGATTCCGCCGGTGAAGCTCTTCGGCACGACCATCCACCGGATCACCAAGGCCCTGAACCGCGCCCGCTCGTGGAAGGCCTTTCGCCCGAGACTCTGCCCCTCGCTGGCGGGCATCGAGCTGGTCAAGGACGGCGGCTATCTGACCTTGGAACTCGACCTGACCGGAAAATCCCCGGCCCAGATCGTCCGCCACCGGCTCCCGCGCTGAACGCCCGTTCGGCCCTTCCGCTCAAGGATCGAGGCTGCCCGGCGGCACGCTGACGATCTTGCCCAGCGCGGTTTTGACGAAGAGACACGAATCCCATGCGGCGAGCAGCTCGACGGGCCACCCCGGCTGAACCGCGTCCGGCAGCTTGATCCCCTCCGACGGCCTCCGCACCCAGTAGATTTTCCCGATTTCCAGTTTGATCACGGCTTCCATATTCACGACCGCAGGAGCCATCCGGCGAAACGTCTCCCATGCACCCGTTCGACCGCTCCTGTCGGCGAGCAGCGAACGGCAGTTTTCGTTCCAAGATCAAACCCACGGATTCCTTGGGATTTCACGGAATCCGTCCGGGCACAATGCCCGTTGCCGCCTCCCGCTCCGTGCAAAGCGCCCGCCGTTTCATCCGCAGCAGGGCCACCGCCCCGAGCGCCACCAACGCACCGGTCGCAGGCTCCGGCACGGTCGCGACGGTGAGCCCGATCAACTGCGAGCCCCCGATGCCGCCGACCAGGGTCGCGGCTCCGGAGGTGAGGTCCACGGTGTAGAGCGACGAAGGATCGCCGCCGGACGCGAGCGAGGCAAAGGCGGTGCCGGTGGCGCCGGAGATGTCGAAGCCCACGTTCTGCGTGTTCGAGAAGGCGATGCCGAGCGAACCCACCGTGGAGTTCGCGCCGCTGTTCGGCGGGCTCTGCAACGTCAGGATGCCAAGGGAGGCGTCGAGGTTGTAGAGCGTGGTGGTCGTCGCGCCCGGCACGTTGTTGATGTAGGCGGAGGCCGCGAGGTTCGGCGTAGCCCCTGCGTTCACGTCCCCGGCGGCGTAGGTAATCGTCCCGTCGGTCGCGACCAGCGCACCGGTGACGGGATGCAGCCGGAGATCCTGCCCCGTGTTTCCGACCAGCCGGATGCGGTCCACCGTGGGATTGAAGTCGAAGCCGAACGCCGTCCCGTTCAGCGTGAATCCGCCTTCCGAACCGACGCCGGTGGCCACGCCCGTCAGAGGGTCGATGGTGTAAAGTCGGCTCAGGCTGCCCAACCCGTAAAGCTGGCCCGTAGCGGGCCGAAGGTCGATGCCGAGGAGGGACTCCCCGCCTCCGAGACCAGAGATCGCGACGGATGTCGCGATGGAGCCCGGGGAAGTCGAATCGAAGCTGACCAGGGTCTGGTTGACCGTGAGGCCATAGATGAGCTCGGCCCGGACCGCCGGCACACCGGCCAGAACCGCGCCGCAAAGGAGGATCGATGGAATTGGTTTCATGCTGGGAGGGGTTGTTGTTTCGCTGTTCACCCCTCCCTACGAACCAGGCACGGAAGCGGATGCATGATTGTCAGGAAAATTTTCCGCACGGGTTCGCCCCGTTCGCTCCCTCATTGCCGGGCCCAAGGTGGCCTCTCCGGCCCAAAGCATCCACCCGGTCGGCGAGCCGTCCGCTTCTCGGGACCACGATTCTCTCCGCCCTCGCCGACTTTTTGCTCGCCAAGGCTACGGGTCGGAGGCAAATACGCTGCCTTTTTGAACGATGAACGAGCAAATCGTCATTCTCGATTTCGGGTCCCAATACACCCAGGTCATCGCCCGGCGCATCCGTGAGTGCAGCGTCTATTCGACGATCCTGCGCTACGACACGCCGGCGGCCGAAATCGCCAAGCTCAACCCCAAGGGCATCATCCTCTCTGGCGGCCCCAGCAGCGTCTATGCGGAGAAGGCCCCGCTGCCGGACAAGGCGATCTTCAAGCTCGGTCTGCCCATCCTCGGCGTCTGCTATGGCGTCCAGCTCCTGGCCCACTTCCTCGGCGGCAAGGTCGAGAAGGGCCCGAAGCGCGAATACGGCAAGGGCACCCTCACCGTCGCGGACAAGCAGTGCGCGCTCTTCAAGCACCTGCCGGAAAAACTCCAGGTCTGGAACAGCCACGGCGACAAGATCACCCGCCTGCCGAAGGACTTCGTCGTCGTCGGCACCACGGAGAATTCCGACTACGCCGCCATCGAACACACCGCCAAGAAGCTCTTCGGCATCCAGTTCCACCCCGAGGTCGTCCACACGCCCAAGGGCAAGGAGATCATCTCCAACTTCGTCCACGGCATCTGCGGCTGCGGCAAGTCCTGGACGATGCGCAACTACCTCGACCAATCCGTCGAAGAAATCCGCGCCCAGGTCGGCAAGGAGAAGGTCATTCTCGGACTGTCCGGCGGTGTCGATTCCAGCGTGGCGGCCGCGTTGCTCCACCGAGCCATCGGCGACCAGCTCACGTGCATCTTCGTGAACAACGGCCTGCTCCGCGCCCGCGAAGCCGAGGTTGTGCAGGAGGTCTTCGGCCGCAACTTCAAGATCAAGCTCCAGTATGAGGACGCCTCCGCGCTCTTCCTAAAGAAGCTCAAGAAGGTCACCGACCCCGAGAAGAAGCGGAAAGTCATCGGCAAGACGTTCATCGACGTCTTCCAGGCCGCCACCAAACGCGCCGGCAAGGCAAAGTTTCTCGCCCAGGGCACGCTCTACCCCGACGTCATCGAGTCCGTGCCCATCGACGGAAATCCGGCCTCCATGATCAAGAGCCACCACAACGTGGGCGGCCTGCCGAAGAACATGAAGTTCGCGCTGGTCGAACCGCTGAAGTGCCTCTTCAAGGACGAGGTCCGCCAACTCGGGCTCGAACTCGGCCTGCCCAAGGAAATCGTCTTCCGCCAGCCCTTCCCCGGCCCCGGCCTCGCCGTCCGCATCCTCGGCGAAGTCAGCGAGTCCAAGTGCTCCATCCTCCGCAACGCCGACGCCATCGTCGTCGAGGAGATGAAGGCCAGCGGGCTCTACTACAAGACGTGGCAGACCTTCGCCGTGCTCCTGCCCGTGCGCAGCGTCGGCGTCCAGGGCGACGAGCGCACCTACGACTTCACCATCGCCCTCCGCGCGGTGGAATCGCAGGACGGCATGACCGCCGACTGGGTCCGCCTACCCTACGACCTGCTGGAGAAGATCTCCCTCCGCATCACCAACGAGGTGAAGGGCGTCAACCGCGTGGTCTTCGACCTCACCAGCAAGCCGCCCGGCACGATCGAGTGGGAGTGAGATGATCTCTCGGCGATTGAGAGCACTTTGCAGACAACCTGAATGCTCTGATCCCGCCAACCGACCATGAGAGCGTTTCAAATTTCAACGGCAGTCGGGCTGATGCTTCTCGCGGGATGCAGCAAGGAGCCGGGCGTTCCGCTTTTCTTTCATCTGAGCGACGGGAACATGGCGCAAACCGTTGCTGTGCCCACCAACTCCCCCTCACTGGTTGTCTCGAACCTGCAAATGGTAGGTGTCGAACCGGCGCAGGGAAGAGTGACGGTCCGGTTGTTTCCCCAGGATGCCGGAGCTTTTGAGCGGCTGACTGAAGAGAATCAGGGCAAGACGCTCATTCTCGTTCAGGGGACCAACATTTTGGCGGCGCCGAAGATCGTCGGAAGAATCCCGGCGCAGGCGGGGATCATGATCCCTATCAGCACAAATGCTGATTTTGGCGGAACGGTTCAGGAACTTTTGAAACTGAGGCAGCAGCCGTGACGAAACGCTGAATCCCTCGGCTGCATCTTGAGTCGCACGGTTTCAATAGCCATTGCTCAAGGTGGTGCAATCGGGTCAGGAAGCGCGGACGGTCGCGTCCACGAGGCCACGTCCAAAGGCCTAGGAGCTTGATTTTGGACGGGCAACACTTCGCACCCTACTCGCAATGGCCCACTCGAACCTTCCAACCGCTTCCTCACTCCAAGCCGGACTCGCGGACGTGACCGTCCGCGCTCCTGCCCAGTGGAAGCCTCATCTCGTTGTCAGAGCGATTGTGACCATCTTATTTCTGCTGCTCGGCCATAGCAGCCTCGCCGCCGAAACAAATCCTCCAGCCTCACTCCTCTCCCTCCTCAGCCAAGTCACCAACGCCCCGCTCCACCGCTACCAAGCGCGCGACGATGCCGGCCGCACCTTGGACTGCCTCCAGATCGTCGAGATCGCTCCGGCGGACTACCTCGGCGTCTATCACACGCTGAAGAACGGCGCGTTCCAGCTCCACCTCGGCCATTCGACCAATCTCCTCCACTGGTCCCATCGCACGGTGCTGGACGAGGCTTCGTCCCAAGGCGCGCTCTGGCGCGGGCCCAAGGGCGACTTCCTGCTGGCCTACGAGGTCAACGTGCCGGACGCCGTCATCATGCGCCTGCGGCACTATCCGGATCGCGCCGCCTTGGAGCAGGCCCGCTTCGACCGCACCCTCGATCTTCCCCGCACCCTGGCCCCGACCGCCGAGGGCACGCCCAGCTTCGAGCGGGTCGAACTGGGCGCCGACCTAGCCACGTCCCGCATCGACCTGCGCCTGCACTACTACCGGAACCAGCGGGTGGATCGCGCCGCCCGGGGCACCTTGCTCGGCTTCACCAACTGGTCCGCCCGCACAGAAGCGGTCATCGACACCGCCTTGGCCCGACACGGCGTGCGGGGCAACATCGGCGACCGGTCCCATTTCCGGTTCCAGGACCGCGACTACCTGCTGCAAGAGGGCCAGCTCCGGCCGAACGATTGGACCAGTTGGCGGATCTACCTGCTGGAACCCTCCGCGAAACCGCTCGTGGCCCACGAAGTGCCGATCCACACCCACGGCGGCTCCAAGTCCTTTGCCAATCCCTCCATCACCCGCCTGCGCGATCCCAACGGCCGTTGGTGCTACGTGGTGACGCTCTTTCTCCCCAGCCAAGGCAACGCCCGGGGTGAAGCCGGCTGCCTGATCTACGTCGTGCCGGAGCCGTGAGCCGCCCTTCGTGGCCCTACCGATAGACCAGCAGGGCCATGGCCAGCACGTTGAAGACGAAGAGCGCGAGCGCCATCGGCCATTGCGCGCGGATCACGGCGTTCTTGTCGGGGATGTTCAAGAGGACGGCGGGCACGAGGTTGAAGTTGGCCGCCATCGGCGTGACGAGCGTGCCGCAATAGCCGCAGAGCATCCCCAGCGTGCCCATCACGGCCGGGTTGCCGCCGTGCTGCTGCACGATGAACGGGATGCCGATGCCGACGGTCATCAGCGGAAAGGCGGCGAACGCGTTGCCCATGACGATGGTGAAGAGCGCCATGCCCAGACAGTAGGCCAGCACGGGAAAGAGCTTCTGGCCGGTCGGCAACGCCGTTTCGGCCGCGCGCGTGACCACCTGTCCAACACCCGCCTCGGTGAAGATCCCGCCGAGCACCGCCAACAACTGCGGCAAAAGCAGCGCCCAGCCGAGATCCTGGAGAATGCGCCCGCCTTCCTGGAACGGCGTCCGGAAGCGGGCCCGGGTGATCCACAGCGCCAACGCCAACGAAGCCAAGCAGGCCAAGCCCAGCCCGATCTGGTTCCCATGTCGTTCCAGCACCAGCCGAGTCTCGCCCCAAACGATCTTCGGCAAGAGCCATCCGCCCACTGCGGCCAGCAACGCCAGCGATGCGGCGGGCCAGAGAACGGCGTTGGGGCCGAGCCGGGCTTGCTCCATTCCTCGTCCCTCTCCTCCTCTTCGTCCTCGTCCGTTTTCTTCATCAGTAGACGAAGACGAAGACGAAGAGGATGAGGAAGACGAGGAAGGTTTGCCGACCTGACCCGCCACCACCAATCCCACCATCGCCAACACCGCGGCTCCGATCACCTCCGCCCAAACCTGATCGCCCGCCACAAAGATGAATGCCAGCAGTCCCCAAAACACCGCCGAGCCCCAGCGCTTCGGATGCGTCCGATCCCGGCCAACCTGGAGCGCCACCAACGCGAGAAACACGCCGGCCACGAGGTAGAAGTATTCCAGCTTGAGCAGCGTCACGGCGTCGGCCCTCCGTCGCTGGACTTCATGAGGTGGCGGTTCAACACCCGATACCGCCACCAGCCCAGCGCCAGCGCGGCTCCGGCGGTGGGCAGCCCCCACAAGCCGAGTTCGCGCAGCGACACATCTACCCCGGCCGCATGGAAGACTCCGCCCATCAGCAGCACCGGCCCCACCGCCACAAAGATGTCGTCGGCGAAGAAGTTGCCCCAGTTCTCCGCCGCCGCCGCGTGGGCCCGGATCTTCATCCGGTCGGCCTCGGACAGCAGCCCGCGCCGCTCCGCCGCCGCTTCGGCCATCGGCGCGATCAGCGGCCGGACCATCGAAGTGTGTCCGCCGATGGCCAGGCCAAACATGCTCGTGAGCTGCCGCATCAGTTGGTAG
>CAMLMI010000043.1 GCA_946480965.1 uncultured Verrucomicrobiales bacterium
TGCTCGACCTCGTGCTGCCGGGCGTCGGCGGATTTGACATCCTCAAGTCCACCCGCGCGGCGCGTCCCACGTTGCCGGTGATCATCCTCACCGCCCGTGGCGAGGAGGCAGATCGCGTTAACGGCCTGCGGCTCGGCGCTGACGACTATGTGGTAAAGCCCTTCAGCGTGCGGGAACTGCTGGCCCGGGTGGAAGCTGTCCTGCGCCGTTCGCCTGAACGTCCGGCCGAGGTGAACCATTTGGCCATTCCCGGCGGCACGGCGGATTTCGCCCGGTGCGAAGTGCGGTTCGAAGACGGGCAGCGCGAGGAGCTTTCGGAGCGGGAAGTGGAACTGCTGCGCTACTTGGCGGCGAATTCCGGCCGCGCCCTTTCGCGCGACGAGATCCTGCTGCGCGTCTGGCGGCTTTCACCAAAGCGGATGGAGACCCGCACCATCGACATGCACATCGCCAACCTGCGGGCCAAGCTGCGCGACCATGCGGCCGAGCCCAAGGTGCTGCTGACCGTGCGCGGCAAGGGCTACATGCTGGCCAACGGAGCGCGTCCATGAACCGGCCCACGCACATCTGGCTGTCGTTCGCGCTGTGCTTCGTGGTCCTGCTCGCGGCGATGGGCGGCATCAGCTGGTCGGCGCTGCGGCTGGACGACGCGCAGCGAAAGGCGGAACGGGAGGCGGACCTGGAAGAGCGCGTGCGGCTGGCGTTGTGGCGGATGGATTCCGCGCTCGGCATCCTCATCGCCGAGGAGAACGCCCGGCCGCCGTCGGACTACGAGGCTTTCCACGTCGTGTCGCCGGCGTATTCGCGGAGCTACACCGCGTGGGCCGCCGGCGACGTGCTCGCGCCGTCGCCGCTTCTGAGCGGGGCATCGAGCAACGTGCTGTTGCATTTCCAGTTCGGCACCGAAGGACGCGCCGTCTCTCCGCAGGTGCCGGCACCGCAACAACGCCGCGCGGCTGACGGCATCGAGGTGCCCCCCGGAGACCTGGCCCGCGCGGAACAACGGTTGCAACGCTTGCAGGAACTGCTCGACCGCGCCGCACCGCCCTTGGAGAAGACGCCCGAAGTGCTCGCCATGCTCGGCTCCAGGGTGCTGTCCGAAATGCCGCTCTTGAACTGCGCCGTGGTCTCGGGCATCGCGGCCAACGCCTTCACCAACGAAGCCGTCTGGTCGTTGCCCGAGCCCGGGCCGTTGCTGGCTTCGAAGCCGGCCTTCAACAACCCCAAGCTGAACGAGGACGTGCAGCAGGTGTTCAACTTCGCCGAGCAGAAGGCGCGCGCGCAGAACCTCGCACAGGCCAACAATCCCTCCGGCATCGCCCTCAAGAAAGGCGGCGACAACAACACGTTCTATCCCCAGCAGGTCCAGGCCCCGGCCGCCGACCAGCCCCCGGTGACGCTGAACCTGACCGTGGGCCGCTTGGCCGCCTCCTGGATCGAGGACGAGCTGTTGCTCTCCCGCCGCGTGGAGAGCGAGACCGGATTCCGCACGCAGGGCGTGTGGCTGGATTGGCCGACGATCCGTGCTTCGCTCCTGGCCTCGGTGGCGGATCTGTTGCCCAACGCGGATTTCCGCCCCTCGCCCGCCCTGCCCACCACGCCGAGTTCGCGGCGGCTGGCGGCTCTCCCCGTGCAGCTCGTGGCCGGCGACGTGCCGTATGAAGCCGTCGAAACCTGGACGCCGATCCAATCCACCCTCGCCGTCGCCTGGGCGGGCGTCGCGCTCGCGGGCATCGCCGTGGCCTTCCTGCTGCACGGGATCGTGTCGCTGAGCGAACGGCGCGCGGCTTTCGTCTCCGCCGTGACGCACGAGCTGCGAACGCCGCTGACGACCTTCAAGATGTATTCCGAGATGTTGGCCGACGGGATGGTCCGCGATCCGAAGCAGGAAGCGCATTACCTCGGCACCTTGAAGTCGGAGGCCAACCGCCTCGGCCACCTCGTCGAGAACGTGCTGGCCTACGCCAAGCTGGAACGCGGCAGCGCGCGCAGCCGCGTGGAGGAAGTGACGCTGGGGCAGTTGATCGAGCGAGTGCGCGAGCGCCTGGAGCAACGCGCCGCCCAGGCCGATCTCCGCATCGCGGTGGAGGCCGACACCATGACGGCGACGACGAAAGTGCGGGTGGACGTGGCGGCGGTGGAACAGATCCTCTTCAACCTGGTGGACAACGCCTGCAAATACGCCGCGCCTTCGGCGACGGAACGCGTGATCCACCTGGAAGCGCTGCCGGAGAAAGGGAGGCTCGCGATGCTGCGCGTGCGCGACCACGGCGAGGGCATCAGCGAAGCCGGAGCCAAGCGGCTCTTCCAGCCGTTCAGCAAATCGGCGACGGAAGCCGCGCATTCCGCGCCGGGCGTGGGCCTGGGATTGGCGCTCTGCCGGAGGCTGAGCCGGAGCCTCGGCGGAGACCTGAAGTGGGACGGCACCGTGCGGGACGGCGCGTGTTTTGTGCTCAGTTTACCCGTGGTGGTGGAGAGCCGATAGCGTCGGCCCTGGAAGGGCGGTTCCGGTCAGCGTCCGAACTTGCCCAGCCCGCCCATGCCTCCCATGCCCGGCATTCCGCCCATCTTGGCCATCATCTTCTGCATCTTGCCCATCTTCTTCATCATCTGCTGCATCTGGTTGAACTTGGCCAAAACACCGTTCACCTCCGACACCTGCACGCCGCTGCCCTTGGCGATGCGCATCCGACGTTTCGCGTTCAAGATCTGTGGATTGCGGCGCTCTTTCGGCGTCATGGCGCAGATGATGCCCTCCATGCGGCGCATCTCGCGCTGGCCCTTCTCCAGGTCCGCGCCCTTCATCGCCTCGCCGCCGCCGGGCAACATTCCGAGGATGTTCTCCAGCGGCCCGAGCTTCTTCATCATGCGGAACTGTTCGAGGAAGTCCTCCAGGGTGAACTCCCCTTTCCGCATCTTCTCCTCCATCCGCTTGGCGTCGTCCTCCTCGATGGCGGCGGCGGCCTTCTCGACGAGCGTGACGACGTCGCCCATGCCGAGGATGCGCTGGGCCATGCGCTCGGGGTGGAAGGGCTCGAAGTCCTCCGGCTTTTCGCCGACGCCCATGAACTTGATGGGCTTGCCGGTGACAGCCTTCAAGCTGAGGGCCGCACCGCCGCGGGCGTCGCCGTCCAGCTTGGTGAGGATCGCGCCGGTGACGTTAAGCGCCTGGTCGAAATGGGTGGCGACGTTGACGGCTTCCTGGCCGGTGGCGGCGTCGAGCACGAGCAGCACTTCCTGCGGCTCGATCCGCGCCTTCAAGCGGACCAACTCCTGCACCAGCACGTCGTCGATCTGGAGACGGCCAGCGGTGTCGAAGATCAGCGTCTGGCGATGGTTCTCGCGGGCGAACTGGAAGGCGGCGTCGGCGATCTTGAGCACGTCGGTCTCGCCCTTCATGACGAAGACCGGGAGATCGAGCTGCTTGGCGAGGGCGGCGAGCTGGTCCATCGCGGCGGGCCGATAGACGTCGGCCGCGACGAGAAGCGGGGCCTTGCCCTGCTTGTTCAACATCCGGGCTAGCTTGGCGCTGCTGGTGGTTTTGCCCGAGCCGTGCAGGCCGACCATCATCACGCAGGCGGGGTTCCCGGAGAGGGTGAGGGCGGCGTTCTGCGAACCGAGCAGTTCCACGAGCTCGTCGTGGATGATCTTCACGATCTGCTGGCCGGGGCTGACGCTCTGGATGACCTCCTCGCCGAGGCTCTTGGTCTTGACCCGTTCGATGAAGTCCTTGGCGACCTTGAAGTTCACGTCCGCGTCCAGCAGGGCCATGCGGACCTCGCGGAGGGAATCGGCGACGTTGCTCTCGGAGATCTTCCCCTGGCCGCGCAGGTTGCGGAAGGCGTTCTGGAGCTTCTGCGTCAGGTTGTCGAACATGGGGGCGAAACTAGGGACCCGCTGGCGGGTTGACAAGGGAGCGGCGTTCCCTCTTTATTTGCCGCTCTTTGACGGCCGGGTGGTAGGATACCCAAGTGGCCAACGGGGGCAGACTGTAAATCTGCTGGCTCACGCCTTCACTGGTTCGAATCCAGTTCCTACCACCACTTCTCTTCCTCGGGATTCCTCCAATCCCCGCCTTGTTGCCACTGGTCTGGATCCCTCAGATAGCCAGGACTCCACTGGTTCCACCGCCAGTCGGAGCGTGCGTCTGGAACGACCCAAATTACTGGCGTTTTTCGGCTCGTTTTTCCGCGATATCGAAAGGAATAACGACTCCAACACTTGCGCCAATCGGAGGGCAGTTGTCGACGAACATCCACCCTGACAATTGATCGGGTCCGTAACGGGTCGGATCTGGATCGTCACGACGATGAGCAATGGCCGAAATCACAATGGAATCGCCACCGGTGTTGGCCACTCCCAGAAGGCTATAGTTGCCGGCCGGGGCCGGGACTTTTTCCGGCTTCGGCTCGGCGTCCGATTCTCCAAAGTATCGAGTGACGTAGTAGAACTCGTTCGATGTGGTTTCGATCGCGATGGCTACGCCCAGGTCGCCCAACCAGCGACAGTAGCGGAAATCTGCAATTTCTTTGGTGAAAACGACGGACTGCCGGCGCTCCTGTCCTGCTCGCTCGTAGCGAAACGAAATCGTCCTTAGGTCGTTGGAAACGACCATTCCGGTAATCTTGGTCGGGGGCGAATTCGAGAGTGGTTCCGCATGAACAATGCTTGAGAGACAGAGAAGCAGAACGCCGAGCATGAAGCTTTTCATGGGAAATACTTTTGGATTCTCCTGCAGTTTGAGAGGCAAAGGCATCATCGATGCGGTTCGGAGGCTAGGCGAACGGCCATCTTCCACAAGAAGTCTGTCGCCGAAGGTAATGTTGCCGCCTACCAGCTCCTGGTCACTCAGGACGCATTGACCAACTCCGCGAAAACTTCCTGCTCGCGGTCGCTTTTGCGTGGAAGTTCTACCGCATCTTCCCAAAGCAGGCTTTTTTGATCCGTCGGTCCTGCTTCCCAAGTCCGCCCCGGACCGACATGCTCCGCCGCGTGTCCTGGCAGAAAATCACCCTGATCGGCGTCGGTCTGCTCGGCGGCTCCATCGGGCTCGCCGTCCAGCAGCGCAAGCTCGCCGCCCGCGTCGAGGGCTACGTGCGCCGCACCGCCACCATCAGCGAGTGCGAAAAGCTCGGCATCCTCCACTTCGCCTACCGCGACCTTGCGCGCTCCGTGCAGGACGCGGATCTGGTCATCTTCTGCACTCCCATCGCCCAGATGAAGGACCTGGCCCTCGGGCTCGCCCCGCATCTGAAACCCGGCACGCTCGTCACCGATGTCGGCAGCGTGAAGGGCACCGTGGTGGCGGAGCTGGAACCCATCTTTCGCGAGGCGGGCGCCGTCTTCATCGGTAGCCATCCGATGGCGGGCGGGGAAAAGATGGGCGCATCCGCCGCCCGGGCCGACTTGTTCCAGAACGCCGTCTGCGTCGTCACTCCCACGGCCCACACGCCCAAGCCGGCCCTGGAACGCATCGAACAGTTTTGGCGGGATCTCGGCTCCCGCGTGATCCGGCTTTCGCCCGAAACCCACGACGATTTGGTCGGTCGCTCCAGCCACTTGCCGCACGTGGTCGCCGCCGAACTGGCCAACTACGTCCTAAGCCCCGTCCATCCCAAGGAGCAGGCCCAGCTCTGCGCCACCGGCTTCCGCGACACCACACGCATCGCCTCCGGTTCCCCCGAGATGTGGCGCGACATCTCGCTGGCCAACCGCAAGAACCTCTCCCGCGTGCTCGGCGTCTTCATCGAGGATCTGCAGGAGTTCCAGCTCGCCCTCGACCAGGGCGACGCCAAGGTGATCGAGGAGTTCTTCGACAAGGCCAAGCAACGTCGCGACGCCTGGTGCGGCCACGGCGCCTCGCCTTCGCCGGAATAAATCTCCGTCCTTTTCCCTCCGACTTTCCCCAGCCGAATGCCCCTGCCCGACCTCATCGAAATCGTCCCGCTCGCCGCGCCCGTCACCGCCGAGATCACCGTGCCGGGTTCCAAGAGCATCACCAACCGCGCTCTCATCCTCGCCGCCCTGGCCGATGGCGTAACCACGCTGCGCGGCGCGCTCTGGAGCGAGGACACGCAGGTGATGACCGAGTGTTTGGAGAAGCTCGGCTTCGCGGTGAAGGTCGAGCCCGACCCGGCCGAGGACTGCAATCGCACGATCACCGTCCACGGTCTCGGCGGCCGGATTCCCCGCGCGGGCACGGCGGAACAACCGCTCGAACTCTTCGTCGGCAACGCCGGCACCGCCGCGCGATTCCTCGCCGCGATGGTCTGCCTGGGTGAGGGCGTCTATCGCCTCAGCGGCATCGCGCGGATGCATGAACGCCCCCAGGCCGCGCTCTTCCACGCCCTGCGCGAACTCGGCTATCGGATCGATTCCCCGACCGACAAGCTCCCCGCCGTCATCCACGGGCAGGGAAAGCGGAAAGCGGAAAACGGAAAGCGGAAATGCGTGGTCAGCGTGGACGAAAGTTCCCAGTTCGCCTCCGCCCTCATCCTCAGCGCGGCGCATGGCGGCTGGGACATCGCCATCTCCGGCGGCGACGACGAGGAGCTGCCCTACGTGGAGATGACCAAGGAACTGGTGAAGGTCTTCCCGCCGCGCGGCGGGGAATTTCCGATCGAGCCGGACGCATCGAGCGGGAGTTATTTTTGGGGCGCTGGAGCATTGCATCATACTTCAGCCTCGATGGAGTTTTCCGACAAATTCGGGGTCGAAGTTCCCACTGGCTACAGGCTGAAGGTTGAAGTCAGTTCTTGGCCAAAGTCGGGTTGGCAGATTGATCAAAGGTTTCCAGAGCTGATGCGTGAAAAGCATTGGCTTATCCTCTCAAACCCGCCTCGGAGCGCGTCGGACAACCCCAAGCTCGAGAAAGCTTTAAGGGATTTGCTTGGGAACCCTTCGATTTCCCGTTCCAGCGATCTGGGCGACTCGATCATGACGGCCATTGTGCTGGCCCCATTCCCGCGTGTTCCCATCCGCTTCACCGACCTCGGCCGTCTCCGCGTGCAGGAATGCGAGCGCGTCGTCGCCCTGCGGACCGAGCTGACCAAGTGCGGCGCGAAGGTGATCGAGGAAGGCGACACTCTGACCGTGTATCCCTCCGAACTCCACGGCGCGGAGATCGAGACCTACAACGACCACCGCATGGCCATGTGTTTCGCCGTGCTCGGCCTGCGCGTGCCCGGCATCAAGCTCCGCAACCCCTCCTGCGTGAAGAAGACCTTCCCCAATTTCTTCCAGAAGCTGGCGGCGAAACCGCCTCACGGCCTCGGGGCCACCATCCTCGACGCCTCTGGCCGTCCTCTGTCCGGCGACGATCTTTTCGCCCACTGATCCCTCGGTTTCCTACCGACCGGAACCGTCTTGGGCTCTTCCCCGCCCGCGCGAGCCGCTTCATCCGGCCAAGGCCGCTTGCAGCGCGGCCAGCTCGTCGTTGACGCGGGCGGGGTCGTCGAGCGTCTGGGCGATCTCCTCGCGGAGCAGTTCGCGGTTGCGGCGGCGCAGGCGATGGACCGCCACGCGGACGGCTCCGGCGTCCATGCCGAGCCTTTCGGCCACGGGGCCGTAGCCTGAGTCGTCTCCGCCCACGAGCAGGTCCTTCACCGCGTCGAAGAACTCCGCCTTGCCACCGGCGGCGCACTCCGCGCCCAGCCGTTCGACCACGCGACGCAACAATGCGAGGGCCCATTCGCGGTCGAAGGCGAGTTCCGGATTCGCCGGATCAGCGGGTTCCACGTGATAGCGGTCGTCCGCGTCCTGCCAATCAAGCGAGAGATGGACCGCGCCACCGCCGCGCTTTTGCCGAAGACGACGGTCGTGGTCGTTCGCGAGGAAGTTCTTCAAGGCGGCGAGGAGAAAGGCGCGGAAGCGGCCGCGCTCTTTGGACAAGCCTTCCAGCGGATTCTTCTCCAACAACGCGGCGAAGAACGCCTGGGTGAGATCCTCCGCGTCTTCCTTGCCGTGGCCCCGGCGGCGGATGAAGGCGTAGAGCGGATACCAGTAGGCCTGGCACAGCTCGGCCAAAGCCCGTTCGGAATGCGGCGACGACTTGCGTCCGGCCGACAGGACGACCGACCACCGCGTGGTGACGAAGAAGTCGCCACGCGGGGCCGGGGTGGAGGCGTCGCCGTTCATCGGATCACCCGTTTCAGGCGGATCGTGATCCGCCCGGGCTCTTGCGTCGGCGCGAACTGCAACAGCCCAAAGCCATGCTCGCGGGTCTGGTAGCTGAACGTCCTGCCTCCGTTCGGTGCGGAGTCGGGCCGCAGCAGCTTGGGCGCGAACCGGCCGCGCGACACGCTGTCGATCACCTGCAGGGGCGTGAGCGTGTCCCAATCGGTGTCGGCCACCACGGCGAACTCCACACCGAGCACATCGAGGCCGCTGGAGCCGGCCCAGACGTCGAAGCCATTGTTCTGCGCCCAGAGGATGGATTCACCGATTCCTGCCAGGGGATTCGTGCCCGGTTGGTCTGGCGGCGCGGTCGCCAATTTGCCGGTATCCAGATCCGCCAGATCCTCGATCTTCAGTTCCAGCGTTTCGGCGAAGCGCAAAGGTTGCGGGGCGGGCAGCGGCGACGACGGCTTCAACGGCAGGTCGCGGAAGACGAACCAATTCATCGGCCGCACCTGCACCTGGAACTCCTTCACGGCCGCCAAGGGCAGGCCGCCGAAGACGTAGCTCCAGACTTCCGACTTCTCCGCCGGGGTGCCTTCGCCGTTGGTGTAGTCGTGGCTTACGCCGTTGGTGTCGATGGCCACGACGCGGGTGCGCCAGTTGGGGTCGCGTGCGCCGAGCAACAGGGTGATCTGGGCGGAACCGCTGTTTTCCGAAGCGCGGTGGATGAACGACTGCCAGCTCGGATCGGCCGGATGGCGGATCTGGGAGGAATTCTGGCTGCGGGCGTCGTGCGTCGCGATGGTTTGCCACGGATCGAGGGCGAAGCCGACGCGCAGCCTTGCTTCATCCTGTCCCTGAGGCAGCGCGGCCCGCACGGCCCACGCTCCGCGAAGCGGCTCGCCATTCGCAAACACCGTGTTGCCGCCACCGCCGGTCCAAGGCACGCCGGAACCGAAGTCGAAGTCCGGTCCCGATGCGCCCGACGGCAGGTCGCGGAACTGGATGATCAGGTCTCGCAAGTCCGTCGGCGTGTCGCGCGTGACCGTCCCCATCGCCGCGAGATGGAGCGTTTCGTTGATCAGCGGTCGGCCATCGGGGCTCCACCATTGGTTCGGCGCGGCGTTGGCCTCCGACAGGGCGAGGACCTCCACGCTGCCGCCGTTGGGCAGGATCGCCTTCGGTCGCCCCGTGGAGGGATCGCGCTTGGCTCTCACATCGGCGGGGATCTCCGAACGGTTGCGCCAGCTGGGAATGATCTCGGCGAACAGGACGTGGATGCCGATCACGCCGGCGAACAGCGCCACGAGACTCACCTGGTGCCAGAGATAGGGCCGACGGGGTTTCGGCGGCAGAACGACGGTGCCGTTGTCCGCCAAGATGGGTTCTGGTGCCTTGCGGTTCAGCGTCGAGCGGATAATCAGGAAGACGGTCCAGCCCGCGAGGACGAGGCTCTTCTTGGTCGAGGTGTGCTCCTCGCCCGTGACCAGGTGCACGGTGAGGAACGCGGCCGCCACGACCATCAGCACCGTCGCCACCAACCCCAGCGCTCCGTTGAACGACACTTCGCGCTCGCCGTTGCGCTCCACCACGACAGGAATGCCGGCCCACCGGAGGAACTTTTCTCCCGTCGGTGCGGTGGGTTCTTCTCCGGGACGGGAGGCTTCGCCGGGGGTTTCCGCCACGTTCGTCACGCGTGTCTTCACTTCGCTGGCGCGCTGGTAGCGGCGCTCGGGATCGTTCTCCAAGGCGCGGAGCACGATCTCGTCGAGGCGGACATCAAGCTCCACCTTGCGCGACGGCGGGGCGAATTTCCCGATGGGCAGGTCGCCCGTGAGCATCTCGTAGAAGACCACGCCCAGCGAATAGATGTCCGCCCGGTGGTCCACGGCCAAGGGGCGCTCCACCTGTTCCGGGGCCATGTAGTGCGGCGTGCCCATGACCTGGCCGTCCACGGTGAGCCGCGTCGATTCGCCGCCCGCGCCGACGATCTTGGCCAGGCCGAAGTCCGCGATCTTCACCCGGCCCTTGCGGTCCACGAGGACGTTCTCCGGCTTGATGTCGCGATGCACCACGCCCTCGTCGTGGGCGTATTGCAGCGCGTCGCAGATTTGCGGGATGAGCTGGAGCGCCTCGCGGGCGGAGAGGCGTCCGGCCTGCTCCATCTGGCGGAGATTCGCGCCATCCACGAACTCCATGAGGAAGAAAAACAACCCGCCCGCCTGCCCGAATTCATGCACCGCGACGATGTTCGGATGGCTGAGCCGGGCCAGGGCGCGGGCCTCGCGGTTGAAACGCTCCGCCGCCGCTACGCCGTCCGAACCGTCCTTGGGCAGGAGCTTGAGCGCGACGAAGCGGTCGAGGTCCGGCTGGCGCGCCTTGTAAACGGCGCCCATGCCGCCGGCGCCGAGCAGGGAAATCAGCTCCAGCCGGGGAAACAGCGCCGCGACGGTTTCCAGCGGCGGGGGCTCGAAGCGCGGCCGATGGCCGGCCCCTTCCGTCTCCGCACCCTGGGCCAGGAGGCACGCGGGGCAGAGGCCGGCCGGCGCGCCGGAAGGGATCGGGCGGCCGCATTTCGGGCAGGATTTGGGAGCGTTCAAGGAAGTGTTCATGGTCGTTCTAATGGTTTGCCATGAACCCCCAGAAGCATTTTCGGGGAGGTGTTACGCGGAATCTTTTCGGAATCCGGAGTCAACCCGCCGCCTCAGAGCGGCGGGCGGCGAGCAGGACCGATGGAAGCCGCGCCGAGCCGCTACGGAGTCCTGGCGCGTTCGGCGGCCATCGCTTCCAGGTGGCGGACGACGAGGGCGGTCCAGCCGGTCTGGTGGCTGGCGCCGAGGCCCTTGCCGGAGTCGGCGTGGAAGTATTCGTGGAAGAGCAGGAGATCCTTCCAGAGCGGATCGGTGTCGTAGCGTTTGTCGCCGCCGAAACACGGGCGTTTGCCGGTGGCGTCGGGCAGGAAGAGCCGGACCATGCGGGTCTCCAGCTCACGCGCGGCGGTCTTGAGGTTGACCTTGCGGCCGGAACCGGTGGGCAACTCGATCTGGAAGGCGTCGCCGTAGAAGCGGTGGTAGCGCTCCAGCGCCTCGATCAGAAGATAGGTGGTGGGGAACCAGATCGGGCCGCGCCAGTTGGAATTGCCGCCGAAGAGCCAGGTGTTGGATTCGCCCGGGGCGTAGTCCACGCGGTGCTGGTCCTTGCCGATCTCGAAGACGAAGGGGTGCTTCTCGTGGTAGCGGGAGAGCGAGCGGACACCGTAGGCGGAGAGGAACTCCGTCTCGTCGAAGAGATACTTCAGCAGCGACTCCAGCCGTTCCTGCGTGGGGATGGAGAGGAGCAGGCCGGAGCCCTTCTTCGCGCCGCAGGAGCTGAACTTGCCGAGATCCGCGCGGTAGCGGTGGAACCACTGGAAGCGCTTGTAGAAGCCGGGCAGCGCCTTGATCTGCTTTTCCTCGAAGACCTCGACGGCGATCAGCGGGAGCAGGCCGACGAGCGAGCGCGTGCGCAGCGGGATGGTCTTTCCGTCGAGCACGAGCTGGTCGTAGTAGAAGCCGTCCTGCTCGTCCCAGAGGCCGCTGCCGCCGGCGGTGTTGATCGCGTCGGCGATCTGGACGAAGTGCTCGAGGAACTTCGACGCCATGTCCTCGTAGGCGCGGTTCACCTGGCCGTGTTCGCCGCGGGCCAGCTCGATGGCCATGGCGAGCATGGTGGAGCAGTAGAAGGCCATCCACGCGGTGCCGTCGGCCTGGTGCAGGGTGCCGCCGGTGGGCAGGGGCTTGGAGCGGTCGAAGACGCCGATGTTGTCGAGGCCGAGGAAGCCGCCGGCGAAGAGGTTCTTGCCGCTGGCGTCCTTGCGGTTGACCCACCAGGTGAAGTTCAGCAGCAGCTTCTGGAAGACGCGTTCGAGGAATTCGCGGTCGCGGTGCCCGTGGGCATCGGCGATCTTGTAGACGCGCCACGCGGCCCAGGCGTGGACCGGCGGGTTCACGTCGCCGAAGGCGAACTCGTAGGCGGGGAGCTGGCCGTTCGGGTGCATATACCATTCGCGCAGCATGAGGAGCAGTTGCTCCTTGGCGAACTGGGGATCGAGCCGCGCGAAGGGGATCATGTGGAAGGCGGTGTCCCAGGCGGCGAACCAGGGATACTCCCACTTGTCGGGCATCGAGATGATGTCGCGGCTGAAGAGGTGGCGCCATTCGCTGTTGCGGCCGAACTGCCGGCCGGGCGGCGGCTCGGGCATCGACGGGTCGCCGTTGAGCCAGTCCTCGATGATGAGGTGGTAGAACTGCTTGGTGTGGCAGAGGCCGGCGTAGGCCTGGCGGACAATCCGGCGCTCGTCGTCGGACAACGGCCCAGGCTCCAGGGCGCGGTGGAACTCGTCCGCTTCCTTGGCGCGTTCCGCCACGATGGCGTCGAACTCGTGCGCCACCAGGCCGGGATCGGCGTCGGCCTTGCCGAAGAGGCGCAGCCGCAGGACGACCTCTTCGCCGGGCTGGAGCTCGAACTCGTAGTGCGGCGCGGCCTTGGTGCCGACTTCCTTGGGGTTGGCCACGTCCTTCTTGCCGTGGACGACGATGTCGTGGAACGCGTCCTTCACCCAGCGCCAAGGGTTCGGGGTGTTGTAGAGGCGCTCGAAGTTCGTCTCGTTGTCCGTGAAGTAGAGCGGGGGCTGGATGCCGCCGGGGAGCGGCGGATACTCGAACCAGAAGGGCTCCAACGTCTCGTGGGTGAGCGAAAGGCGGCCGGCCAGATGGCGGGCGATGCGGGGCTTGAGCGTGCCGGCCTCGTGCGGCGTGCCCCAGACCCAGGTGTTGCGGAACCACACGGTGGGAAGCACGTGGATGGGCGCGGCCTTCGGTCCCCGGTTGGTGATCTTCAGCCGGATGAGGACGTCGTTCGGCGCGGCCTTGGCCACCTCGGACTCGATGTCGAAGAAGCGGTTGCCGTCGAAGATGCCCGTGTCCGCCAGCTCGAACTCCGGTTCATCGCGCGAACGGCGCCGGCTCTCCGCCACCAGCTTCGCGTAGGGGAACTCCGCCTGCGGATAGCGGTAGAGGCTCTTCATGTAGGAGTGCGTGGGGGTGGACTCCAGGTAGAAGTATTCCTCCTTCACGTCCTCCCCGTGGTTGCCCTCCGGTCCGGACAGGCCGAAGAGGCGCTCCTTCAGGATCGGGTCCTTCTCGTTCCACAGCGCGACGGCGAAGCACAGACGGCACTCGCGGTCGGTCAGGCCGAGCAGGCCGTCCTCGCCCCAGCGGTAGGCGCGGCTGCGCGCGTGTTCATGGGGGAAATAGTCCCAGCAGGTGCCGTCGCCGGAATAGTCCTCTCGCACCGTGCCCCACTGGCGCTCGGAGAGGTAGGGGCCCCAGCGCTTCCAGTTGCGCTTGCGCACGGCGTCCTCGGTCAGGCGGCGTTCTTCGGCGGTGATGGGCGGATGTGACATGGGCGATACAACAACGGCACCGGCGATGGCGATTGAAGCGGGAAGGCGCGAAAGGCTTCAAGGTTTGGCAGCCGATTTCTCGGCCATCGCCAGCCCGCCCTTCAGCCAAAGACGCGGTTCCGGCTACGGCGTGCCCCGGGAATGCCCGGAAAGCCCGGACGATTCGCCCAGCAGCCGGCCCAGTTCGTTCAGGCCGGTGTGGGAGCCGATCTCGTAGAAGCGGGTCAGCACTTCGTGTCCGGCGAGCTGGCCGCGGGCGAGGAGGTCTTGCAGCAGATCGGCGAGATCGAAGGCTGCGCGGTCGGTGAACGGGGCGAAGGCCGCCGGGCGCAGCAGTTCCAAGCCGTAGTCGATGTGCCGCATGTCGGGCCGCTTGGCCTTCTTGTCATAGACGACGATGCGGCCCTGCTCGAAGACCACGTTGCTCGTGTCGTAGCTGCCTTCGTTGCGGAAGACGGTCATCAAACCCTGCCGACCCGAGCGGAGAAAGGTTTCGGCCACGGGCGCGAACGGGATCGGCAAATAGGAATCGCCGTAGAGCACGAAGAACGGATCGGCGTCCAGCAGCGGCAACGCTTGGCGCAACGCGCCGCCGGTGCCCAGGAGCTTGGGACCGTCGAACGAATACTGGACGTGCAGGCCGAAACGCGCGCCGTCCCCGACCACGTCGCGGACCATTTCACCGAGATGGCCGACGCAGAGAACCACGCGGCGAATGCCTTCCCGCGCGAGCTGCTCCAACTGGTGTTCGATGAACGGTCGTCCGGCGACCTGGACCAGCGACTTGGGAATGGTCTCGGTGATGGGCCGGAGCCGCGTGGCGAGTCCGCCGGCGAGGATCGCGACGGGAATCTGGGAAAGGTCGGCCATGGGGGTGGCGGACGCTCAGGGTTTGCGGAGCAACTCTCGCTGCCAGTTCATCAGCTCGCCGGCGGCTTCACCCCAGTTCTCGGCCAGCCGGTTGATGGTGAAGCGGGAGGCGATGAGCGTCGGATCGATGCCCAGGCCGGTGGCGACCTGGTTGCGGTGGTCCTCGATCTCCTTGGCCCGCCGCTTCTCGGCCTCGGTCTGGCGACGGGTGCGGTGGCGGGGGATCTCGGGCCAGTATTCGGGCGGGAACTGCACGGCGGCGTTGACCGTCAGTTT
The DNA here is from genome assembly GCA_946480965.1 of uncultured Verrucomicrobiales bacterium. The sequence continues at coordinate 14,708 of CAMLMI010000043.1, forward strand.
CAGGGTGTGGGCACGGTTCGGGTGGAAGCGTTTCGAGAGCAGCTTTTCCCAGTTCTGCCCGGCGGCGGCGAGTTCGGCGATGCCGCACATGGTCTCGGGCGAGAGGATGAAGAAAGGCGGACGATTGGCCGCGAGCGCCTGGAGTTCGCGCCATTCAAAGACCGCCTTGAGCACGGCCAAGGCTTGGCGGTTCAACAGGTGGGAGCCCTTCACCCGCCAGACATCCGGATCGACGACGGGCGCGGCGGAGCATTCCTCGACCAGGCGGGCGCAGGATTCCTCCTGCCACGAGGTGCGGCCCAGCTCGGCGAGCTTGGCCCGGAGCAGGTCCGAGAGGGTCTTGAGGTGGCGGGTGTCGTTCTTGGCGTAGTCGATCATCCGGTCGGTCAACGGCCGACGGCCCCAGTCGGCCTTCTGCGACGCCTTGTCCAGCTCCACGCCGAGATGCTTCTTCACCAGGGCATGCAGGCCGAACTGCGGTTCGCCGATCAGCCGCGCGGCGATCATGGTGTCGAAGACCTTCGACGGCACGAAGTGGTGCCACTTGCGGAAAAGGCGCAGGTCGTAGTCGGACCCGTGCATGATCAGCTCGCGGTGTTCCAGCGCGTCCCAGAGCGGGGAAAGGTTCAGGTCGGCCAGCGGGTCGATCAGCTCGTCGCAATCCGTCGGGATGGTGATCTGGACGAGGCAGAGCTTCTCGGGATAGGCGTGCAGGCTGTCGGCTTCGGTGTCGATGCACAGCCATTCTGCGGCCTTGAGCCGCGCAACGAAGTGTCGGAGCAGTTCGGAACTATCTATCACGGTGGTCTAGTCTATGACGGCGGTCACGGGAATCGGTGACCGGATCGCAGGACCGAGACCGTGCAAAAAGAGACGGTTCAGACGTCCGGCGCGACGTAGATGTTCGATTCCGCGAGGTGCGGCAATATCATTTCCACCGTCCGTTCGACCCCGCCCCGGTTGGCGTGCACGACCTTCTTCGCGGCGGTGCCCATGCGTTCGCGCAGGGCGGCGTCGGCCAGGATCTGCTCGAAGGCGGCCTCCAGCTCGGCCTCGTCACGCACCATCTTGGCCGCGTTCTCGGCCACGAAGGCCTTCGTGATGGCCTCGAAGTTCTGCATGTTCGGCCCGAAGACGACCGGTTTGCCCATCGCGGCGGGCTCGATCGGGTTCTGGCCGCCTTCGGCCGTCAGGCTCTTGCCCACGAAGACGGCGTCGGCGTGCTCATAAAAGTGGCGCAGCTCGCCCGTGGTGTTGACCAGCAGGGCGTCGATGGTGCCGGGATCGTGCTGGGTGCGGTTCACCACCTCGGAACGATAGACGATCTTCAACCCGGCGGCGGTCAGATCGCGGCCGGCGTCGCGGCCGCGCTCGAAGTGCCGGGGAACGACGACGAGGAACAGCTTGGGGAACTTCTTCCGCAGCTTCAGATACACCCGGCCCAGCGCGGCTTCCTCGCCCGCATGGGTGCTGCCGCCGACGATGAGCTGGAAGTCCTGGGCCGCGCCGACCTGGCGGAGCAATCCGGGGATGTCCAGATGCCGCTTCTCGTTGAGCGTGGCGGCGTCGAACTTGAGGCTGCCGACCACCTGGATGGCCTCGGGCCGGAAGCCGAGTTCGCGCAGTTTGGCGGCGTCCTCCTCGTTCTGGCAGCCGACCCCGGCGAACTTCGCGAAGATGGGGCCGAAGAGGAACTTGTAGCGCTTGTAGCCCCGGTAGGACTTCTCCGAGAGCCGGGCGTTCACCAGGAAGACCGGGATGTCGCGGTCAAAGGCCCGCCAGAGGAAATTCGGCCAGATCTCCGCCTCCACCAGCACGATGGCGTAGGGATGGATGGTGCCGAGGGCCTTGCCGACCGCGCCCTTGAGGTCCACCGGGTAGAAGATCTTGGAGATGTGCAGGGGCAGCTTCTTCTCCAGCTCGCCCATGCCCGTGGTGGTGGTGGTGCTGACCACGACCTTGAGGTTCGGCGCGCGGGGTTCCAGCGCCTTGATGAGCTGGGTGCAGACGTTGACCTCGCCCACGCTGACGGCGTGGAACCAGATGCACTGCCGGTTGGTGATGGCCTGTTTGACCTTGGAGCTGTAGCGGCCGAACCGCTGGCCGAGCCCCTTTTGCCAGTTCCCGCGCCGCCACATCTTCAGGAAGTAGAAGGGCGAGCTCAGCCAAAACAGCAGGGCGAACAGGATGTTGTAACAAAAACGCATCTCGGATTTTCCATCCAACCTCCGCGCGCTCCCTCCAATCTGGGTTTCCCCGGCAGGTCAATGGTGGCGGGAGACTCCGCGAAACGGCAAAACCTCCGCCAGAAAAAATATGGGTCGCACCGGCCTTTATTTGGCCTCCCGCCGCGTAGCCATGACGGAACCGCCCAGAATCCGGACAGCCGATCTTTGGGCAGGCTCCTGATCGTGATCTTGCTCTTCATCTCCATCCGGTAACCAAAGGATCGAGCTGAAGAGCTGGATCGGGACGCTGCCGAGCTCCCGCTCCGATGGCCATAGATCCGGTTTGGATGGAGCTTTCCGATGCTCTGAGCCGGAGGATGGCCAAATCGGAGGTGCGCATGGGGCGTAGCTGGATCATGCTGACGTTGTGAACCGTGGTTCATCCCAGCCCCAACCCGCCCCCGACCGCTGCCTCGCCGAAGTCTTCGCCGACCGTTTGAGCCACGATCCGGCCCTGGAAGCCGTCCAGATCCAGCCCAACCGCGAATCGCTCGCCATCGCCCGCCTGGGCAAGACCGGCGATCCTGCCCTGGAACAGCGCGTCGCCCGGGCCGTCGAACCGCTTCGCCGCGAAGACTCCCCCTGTCTCGTGGCCAAGGGCACCGGCGATTGCTCCACCTGCGAACTCGGCGACGAAGCCCGCGCCCTGCCCGGCGTCACCATCACCCACGCCGACGGCGCGACCACCATCGCCCGCGAATCCTGCCCCACCGCGCCCAGCTTCTGGCACTGGAGCCGGATTCCCTGGCCCCGATTGAAGCCGCGCGAGGTCGAGCCGCCGGATGAAAGCCATCATCTGGACGACTGGAAGCTCCAGCTGGTGTTGGCCGGCGTCTGCGCCGTGTTGGGCCTGGCCGGAGCTTTCGTGCTGGAAGGCCCTTGGCGTCTGGCCGCCTTCGCCGGTTCGTATCTCGCGGGCGCCTGGTTCGCCGCCGAGGAAGTCTGGGAGCTGCTCCGCAAGCGCGTGCTCGACGTGCATTTCCTCATGCTCGCCGTCGCCGCCGGTTGCGCCTCCATCGGCGCGTGGAGCGAGGGCGCCACGCTGCTCTTCCTCTTCTCCTTCTCCGGCGCGATGGAGCACTACGCCCTCGGCCGCACCCAGCGCGAAATCCACGCGCTCTTCAAGGCCGCGCCCAAGACCGCCGTGGTCCTCGAAGCCGACGGCCACGAACGCGAAGTGCCCGTGGAGGCACTCCGCCCCGGCCAACGCCTGCTCATCCGCCCCGACGCGCAGTTCCCGGTGGACGCCGAGATCGTGAAGGGCCAGACCGCCGCCGATGAATCCAACCTCACCGGCGAGGCCACGCCCGTGGAGAAAGCCGTGGGCGACGCCGTCTTCGCCGGAACGCTCAATCTCTGGGGCGCGGTCGAAGCCGCCGTCACCCGCCCCGCCAGCGAAAGCGCGCTGGAAAAGATCATCCGCCTCATCCGCGAATCGCAGAAACTGAAGGCTCCCAGCCAACGGTTCACCGACCGCTTTGGTTCCGGCTACACGCTCGGCGCGCTGGGCCTCACCGTCGCGATGTTCTTCGTCTGGTGGCTGGGCTTCGGCTTGCCGCCGTTCGCCTCCACGCCGGAGACGAAGAGCGCGTTCTATCGCGCCATGACGCTGCTCGTCGTCGCTTCGCCGTGCGCGCTGGTCCTGTCGATTCCCTCCGCCATCCTCGCGGCCATTGCCTGGGGCGCGCGGCACGGCGTGTTGTTCCGGGGCGGGGCGGCCGTGGAAAAGCTGGCGGAGATCGATGTCGTCGCGCTCGACAAGACCGGCACCCTTACCACCGGCGAACTCCAGATCGCCGCCGTCGAATCGTTCCCCGCCGGCCGCGAAGCCGAGGTGCTCCGGCTCGCCTGTTCCATCGAAGCGCTGTCCAACCACCCGCTCGCCCGCGCCATCACCCGCCACGGCAAACGCGCTGGCGTCGCTCTGGTTCCCATCGACCACGTCGAATCCCTCGCCGGCAAAGGTCTCCGCGCGAAAGCCGGCGGCCAAACCGTGCTTCTCGGGAAACGCGCCTGGGTCTTCGAGGACGGAACCGCCGTGCCATCGAGCAGCGCCGCCGTCGGCATGTCCGAAGTCTGGCTCCGCGCCGACGGCTTCTCCGGCCGCATCGCCCTGCGCGACGAAGTCCGCTCCGAAGCCCGCGCGACGCTCGAACGCCTCCACGCCGCCGGCATCCGCTCCATGGTCCTCACCGGCGACCGCCACGAAGCCGCCGCCGAACTGAAGCGCGCGCTGCCCGTGGACGAAGTCCGGGCCGAACTCGCTCCCGAGCAAAAGGTCGCCGCCATCCGTGAACTCGCCGCCACCGGCCACAAGGCCGCGATGGTCGGCGACGGCGTCAACGACGCCCCAAGCCTCGCCGCCGCGCACGTCGCCGTGGCGATGGGCGCGCGCGGTTCCGACGCCGCGTTGGAACAGGCCGAAGTCGTCCTCATGCACGACCGCATCGAGAACTTTTGGTCCGCCTACCGCCTGAGCCTCCGCGCCCGGGCGATCATCCGGCAGAACCTCGTCCTTTCCCTCGGCACCGTCGTCGTCCTGGTGATCGCGTCGCTCCTCGGTCCGATCCCCCTGACCCTCGGCGTCCTCGGCCACGAAGGCAGCA